>PLKY01000145.1 GCA_003140785.1 Acidobacteriaceae bacterium
CCCCAGCCGGAAATGAGCTCCGCCAGTCCCATCAGCGCGTGGGGCTCGTCTTCGACGATCAGGACCTTCACTGCATTCTGCATATGTGCATTCTATGCAATCAATTCAATCCGCGCTTGTTCTGACGCGGCGCGGGCGCTCATTTGCCCAACAGGAGGAACGCCGCATGGCGACGGCTTTAGACTTGTCTNNCTTCTTCGCGAGAATAAGGCCCGTTTCATCGACGTCCGCGAGCCGTGGGAGGTTGCGACGGCCAGCATTGAAGGAGCTGTGGCGATGCCGATGGGCGATGTGCCCTCGCGCGCGCATCAGGAACTGGACCCCGACGAGCGTCTCGTCGTCTTTTGTCACGCTGGGGTCCGATCCATGAATGTGACTGTGTGGCTGCGCAATCAGGGATTCGAACAAGTCCAGTCCCTGCGCGGCGGCATCGATGCCTGGTCGGTTGAAGTTGATCCGACGGTTGCCCGCTATTGACCTTCATCAGCCGCCCGCACAGCCGGCGCGGCCCCTGACGCCCTATACTCTCCTCTGTCGAGTTTCGCTTCAGGGAGCCACGCTATGTCTTCATCTGCTGCTACTTACGCCCGCGAAAATCATCCACGTTTTCTTGAAGAGCTGAAGACCCTGCTCCGCATTCCGTCTGTCTCGACGCTTCCTGAGAATGCAACCGATTGCCGCCGCGCCGCCGAGTTGCTCGTCACCGAGCTTCGCCGTATCGGCTTCGACAATGTGCGTCTGATCGAAACTGAAGGCCACCCGCTCGTCTACGCCGACTGGCTTCACGCCACAAACAAGCCTACGGTGCTTTGCTACGGCCACTATGATGTGCAACCGGCGGATCCGCTGGATGAGTGGAATACGCCGCCCTTCGAGCCGACAGAGCGCAATGGCAACATCTATGCCCGCGGCGCCGTCGACGACAAAGGACAGGTGTGGGCGCAGGTCAAGGCGCTCGAATCGCTGCTCGCCACCAAGCGTGCGCTTCCGCTCAACGTGCGCGTGTTGTTTGAAGGCGAAGAAGAAGTGGGAGGGGAGGGAATTGCTGCCTTTGTTGCTTCCAAATCACCGCTCTTGCAGGCCGATTTCGCGCTTGTCTCCGATACCGAATTATTCGCTCCCGGCCTGCCAACTCTCTGCGTCGGCCTGCGCGGCATGATCTATACCGAAATTGAGGTGCGCGGCGCAAAGACCGATCTCCACTCTGGAATGTATGGCGGCGCCGCGCCGAACGCTTTCGTGTCGCTTGCTCAGATTCTCTCGCGCCTGAAAGACGAGGACGGCCGCATTCTCATTCCCGGTTTCTACGACGACATCATTCCGCCGAGCGCCGCCGAGCTGGCCGCGTGGCGAAGCCTGCCCTTCGACGAAGAGCAATACCGAATCGCCGAGGTGGGCTCGAAGAAGCTTGTGGGCGAACCGGGCTACACCGTGTTGGAGCGTACCTGGGCGCGTCCGACGCTGGACGTGCACGGCATCCCCGGCGGTTTCATTGGCGCGGGTGCCAAGACCGTCATCCCTGCCAAGGCGCAGGCCAAGGTCTCCATGCGTCTGGTCCCTGGCATGACTCCGGCAAAAGCGTTCGCCCAATACAAAAACTTTGTGCAGCAGATCGCTCCCGCCGGCGTGGACATCGAAGTTCGATTAATCCACTCGGGCGCCCCCTGCCTGATTCCCGTCGACAATCCGTACATTCAGGCCGCCACGCGCGCGCTGCATGAAGTCTGGGGACGCGACACGGTTTTCATCCGTTCCGGCGGCTCGATTCCGATTGTCGGCGATTTTGCGAAGCATCTGAATCTCCCTAGCGTGATGATGGGCTTCGGTCTGCCCGATGACAACATTCATGCGCCAAACGAGAAATTCAACCTCAAGAATTTCGAACTCGGCATCCAATCGCTGATTCGTTTTCTTGAAGAGGTCGGGAGTTGAATCGAGCATCGGACGACTGGTCTGGCGATGCCGCAGGATTTGTTCTGGCAGGCGGACAGTCCAGCCGGATGGGCTCGGACAAGGCGTTAATCGAACTGGATGGCGAACCCCTGGTCGTTCACGCTCTCAACATTCTTCGCAGTGCAGGATTAATCGCGATGATTGCGGGCGCGCGGTCTGATCTGTCCAAGTACGCGCCGCCGATCAATGACACGGGACTCGGACCGCTGAGCNNAATCTGTGCGGCCTTGGCTTCCACTTCCGCCGAATTCGCGGTCTTTCTTCCAGTTGACATGCCGCTCCTGCCTCCATCCCTCATCCCGGTCCTTCAGCAGCACGCGCGTCTCACGCAATCCGCCATCACCGTTCCTTCGGTGAACGGCTTCGCGCAGACTTTCCCGTCTGTCGTCCGGCGTGCTGCGTTGCCTACGCTCCAATCGGAACTCGATGCAGGCAACGACGGCTGCTTCTCTGCATTCCGGGCGGCTGCCGTTCATCTCGACGAACCCTTCACGATCATTACGGTCGAGAACCTTGTTCAGGCAGGTCAGCTCGAGCATCCCAACAATCTGCCTGCCGCGCTCTGGTTCCTGAATGTCAATACTCCGGCCGATCTCACTCGCGCCCAGTCGCTCATCGCGCAATTTGATCCCAAGCCGATCGCGTAATCTGATCTGAAGGCAATGGCCGACGCATCCTCCAACCCGGAGTTTCACTCGGCTCTGCCCGAGCCCGTCGCCGACCACTCGCTCAAATCCGAGCTGCCCATTCCGGACCCGGTCGTCGCCGCCAGCGCTCCGATCATTGTGTTCGAGAACGTATCCATCTCCTTTGGCGATCACGCGGTCCTGCAGGATATCAGCTTTTCAGTCGACCGCGGACAGACGCTCTGCATTCTCGGCCGCAGCGGTGTGGGCAAGTCCGTTGCGCTGCGCATTCTCATGGGCTTCCTCAAGCCGGATTCGGGCCTGGTCCAGGTCGAGGGCAGGGAGATTACCGATCTCAGTGAAGACGGCATGCAGGAGATTCGTAAGCGCGTCACGATGGTTTTTCAAAATGGCGCACTCTTCGACTCACTCAGCGTGCGCGAAAATGTGGCCTTTCCATTGCGCGAGCGCGGTTCTTTAGACGAGGATCAGATCCAGCAGATCGTGGACCGGCTTATTCGCATGGTGGGAGCCGAGGACGTTGAAGAAGCCCTTCCGGCGAGCCTGTCGACCGGCCGCCGCCGCGCCGTTGCCATGGCACGCGCCCTCGCGGCACAACCCGAAGTGGTGCTCTACGACGAGCCAACTACAATGGTCGACCCCATCATCGCCCGACGCCTGGGAACCATCATTCAGCGCCTTAAGCGGCAGCTTGGGTTCACCAGCATCGTGGTCACTCACGACATGCGCTTTGCCGAGCGGCTCGCCGACACCGTGCTTTTCCTTCATCAGGGCCGCGCCAGTTTCTTTGGTCCCCTCAATGATTTCCTTGCCTCGACCGACGAGAACATCCAGCAATTCCTCACTCTCGATGCTTACGTGCTTCCAGGAACTCCGGATAACCGATCCGGACCTGAACCTCTCCAATCCAAATGATTGCAAAATAGAGACAATTGGACCGCATCGATCGAGGTTTAATGGTGTCTAGTGAGCATAACGGAAGAAGCTCTAAGGCCGTTGCTCGTTCGAAACCCTGAGGTCTGCGGATCAATGGCGACGCCGGAAATGTGGCAACCGATATCTCCGTCAGTTTCCCCGCCTGCGGAATGGCGTGAAAACGCGGCTCTGCGCCTGTCCAAACGCGTCGCGGCTACGCTTACGCGTCATTCTATTTCCGAATCCCTTGCACAATTACCGGCCATTCCTCTCCCTTGCCTGTCTGCATCAGGCCGCATCGTCAAACGCGGGCTCGATTTGGTTTTTTCGAGCCTCACACTCCTGCTGCTTTCTCCAATCCTGCTGGTCATCGCGCTGGCCATCAAGCTCGATTCAACAGGTCCCGTCTTCTACATCTCGGAGCGCGTTGGAAAGAACGGCCGCATCTTTCGCTGCTTTAAATTCCGTACCATGGTGCGTGATGCGGAGCGCCAGCAGGAGCGCGTAATGCATCTGAACGAGCGTGACGCCGTGCTGTTCAAAATCTCCAACGACCCTCGCGTCACCAATGTCGGTCGCATACTACGCAGATATTCTCTGGATGAACTGCCGCAGTTTTTCAATGTGCTGCTCGGCGAGATGAGCGTCGTGGGCCCGCGACCGCCTGTCGTCGGCGAGGTTAGGGAATACAACTTCAGCCATCTGCATCGCCTTGATGTCACTCCTGGCGTTACCGGGCTATGGCAGATCCAGGGGCGCCACGACCCCTCGTTCGAGAGCTATGTTTCACTGGATCTCACCTACATCGAGAACTGGAGTGTCGCGCTCGACCTGAAGATCATCGCGCAGACGGTCGGCGTGGTTCTCTCGGGCAATGGCACCTGAAAGATGCTGCCTTTCCAGTTTCATCACAGCGTTGTCCTGCTTTGGTCGATGTGGTCACGCGGATTAAACTGGAAGAGTGAAGATCGCGCTCGCCCAGATCAATCCCACAGTTGGGGATTTCACGGGCAACCTCGAAAAAATAGTGATGGCCAGCCGCCGAGCCGCCGCTCAAGGAGCGCGTCTCACCGTTTTCTCTGAGCTGTGCATCTGCGGCTATCCGCCGGCCGACTTCCTTGAAAAACCGAGTTTCCTGGCTCGCTGCCGCACGGCCGTCGAAGAGCTGTCGGCAGCCACCGGCGCACTACCCACAGCAGTCCTCGCCGGAGTGGCCTTGCCCGCTCCACCCGAAGCCGGCAAGCCAGCCGTTAACGCTGCCGTTCTACTCGATAAGGGAGCCTTACTGCTGGAACAGCACAAGCGGCTGCTCCCGTTCTATGACGTCTTCGACGAACAGCGCTACTTCCTGCCATCCCGCGCGCAAAAAGTCGTCGAGCTCGACGGCGTCCGCCTTGCCATTACCGTCTGCGAAGATGCATGGAACGATAAGAATTTCTGGCCGCGCCGCCTCTACTCTGTCGACCCGATGGAAGAATTGATGCGCCAGAATCCAGCGATCCACATCAATCTATCGTCTTCCCCGTTCTGGCATTCCAAGCGTGAGATTCGTCACGAGATGCTCGCTGCCATTGCGCGCCGCGACGGCATTCCTGTGCTGATGTCGAACCAGGTCGGCGGCAATGACAGCCTTCTCTTCGATGGCTCTTCGCTCGCTCTCAATGCGCGCGGCGAACTCATCGCACAGGCGGCTTCATTCAAGGAGGATCTCGTTGTCTTCGATCCATTCGACGCACAGCCGATCCAACCACCGCCCAGCGACGACACCGAGGCTGCCTATCACGCGCTTGTCCTAGGCACGCGAGATTACGTCCACAAATGCGGCTTTCGCAAAGGTCTCATTGCTCTCAGTGGCGGCATCGATTCGGCGCTGGTCGCGGCCATCGCGAGCGAGGCGCTCGGTCCGGAAAACGTGATTGCTGTCGGCATGCCGAGCCCGTATTCTTCGCAAGGTTCCATCGACGATAGCCGCAAACTTGCCGCGAATCTGGGCATTCGATTCGAGCTGATCGGTATCAGCGAACTCTTCAAGGAGTACACAGAGGCGCTTGGACCGCTGTTTGCCGGTCTTAACCCGGACTTGACCGAAGAGAACATCCAGTCGCGCATCCGCGGAACGCTGATGATGGCGCTCTCGAACAAGTTTGGGGCGTTGGTACTCACCACCGGTAATAAATCGGAGATGGCGGTCGGCTACTGCACGCTTTATGGCGACATGGTGGGCGCGCTGGCCGTGATCGGCGACCTGGTCAAAACCCGCGTCTACGCTGTATCTCGGTGGGTCAATCGAGATCGCGAGATCATTCCACTTCCGATCCTGGAAAAACCACCCTCAGCCGAACTCCGTCCCGATCAAAAAGATACGGACTCCCTGCCACCCTACGAGATTCTCGATCCGATCATCGAGGCCTATGTGGAGCGCTATGAAACCCCGGAGTGCATTGCGGCAAAGCACGGTTTTCCTCTCGAACTCGTCCAACAGGTAGTGCATCTGGTCGAGCGCTCCGAGTATAAGCGCCAACAGGCCGCTCCCGTTTTGAAGGTCACTTCCAAGTCGTTTGGCATGGGCCGCCGATTTCCCATTGCCGTCAAAGTTCAGGTATAAGCTAAAAGGCGGGTGCATTTCCCCACCTTTCAAGGAGATTCAGCTTGATCCGTCGTTCGTCTTGTCTTGCCGGCGCAACTGCGCTGTTCGTTCTTCCCCTTTCCATTCTCACCGTTTCGGCCCAGCAGCAGGTTCCCGCCGCGCCCCCTCAGAATTCCATGCAGGCTCCGTCCGCTCCAGCCGCTGCCGCGACGACTTTTCCCAAGCCCGATCCGATCAACTTCACCGCAACCATCCCCTCCAAAGATGTCATCAACACCTTCCTGCAAACCAGTTGGGGCTACGATGACAATCGCGTCTGGCAGATTCAGGCGATTCTGAAAACGCCTGTCGAGGGCATCAGCAAGGTTGTCATTCTCATTGGCGACAAAAGCGGAAAACAGAAAACGCAGGCCCTCCAGTTCTTCGCCTTGCCTGACGGCAAGCACATCATCGCCGGAGACGAGGTTCTGCCCTTCGGCGATCATCCCTATGCCGGCTATCGTTCCGAGCTGCAACAGAGTGCCGATGGTCCGTATCGCGGCGCGGCTTCAAAGGACCTCGAGCTAGTCGAGTTCGCTGACTTCCAATGCCCCCATTGCAAGGAAGCCCAGGCCAACATGGACAAGCTCGCCACGGATTTTCCCAAAGCGCGCATCGTCTTCCAGAATTACCCGCTGGCCCAGATTCATCCGGCCTCTGTTACGGCGGCCTCCTATGCCGTCTGCGTGACCAAGCTGGGAGGCAGCAACGCTTTCTTCCAGTTTGCCTCGGCTGTGTTCGATGGCCAGGAGGGACTGGCGACTCCAGATGGCGCTTCGCTCACGCTCAATAGCGCGGTGACCAAGGCGGGGCTCGATCCAACCAAGATTTCCTCATGCGCTTCAACGCCGGAGACGGGAGCGCAGGTGCAAGCTTCGGTGAAGCTCGCTCAGGCATTGAATATTAACCAGACGCCGACCCTGATGGTGAATGGCCGCCAGGTCCCGATCGGCGGTCTGCCTTACGAGACAATCAAGCAGATTGTCGAGTATCAGGCCAAGCTGGACGGCATCGCCCAGTAGACCAATCACGCAATAGATGGATCAGTGCAGCCCCAACCATGAAGCCCGGGATCGGGAGCCTTGGTTGGGGCTTCTGCTTGGCACAGCCTACCGGCATGCAGAGTGAATCGCACTACTGTGCCTGTGTGCTTCGCTCGATGCGAAGGGTCTGACCGGGTGCATCCGGATATTTGGGTCCACGGATGAGATGAGGCGTCAGCACAACCAGCATCGTCGCGTAATCGCTTTGCACATCTTTCGAAGTCAGGTTGTTCATCCCTGGGATTTCCGTAAGTCCGGGCGTGCCGCTCAGCGCCAAGCTTTCCTGTTTATCCAGCTCGCTCATCAGCACGGCGCCTTCATTCTCTTTCAGGGTGATCACACCGGAATAGGAGCGGTTGTTCAGTATCGGGTTTCCATTGGAGAAAGAGCCGGAGAGCGCTGTGATCTTCAAATCCACATTAAGCGCAACATCGCCGCTGCGCATCACTTTGGGAGTTGCCTTCAGTGTCAATCCGATGTCCTGGTATTGCACCTGAGGAATCTGTGACGTTGATCCAGAGATCTGCGAGAGCAGGGAAGAGAGCCCGCCCGAAGCTCCCGCCGTTGTCAGACCCGGAATGTTGACGCCGCTGGTCGCCAGACCGGAATAAGAGGCGGTCAATATCGGATACCGGGAACCGCTGCGCAAGGTTTCGTCTTCACCATCGGCCAGCCTCAGCTCGACAGCATCCAATTCACGGGTGTCGGACGAATTCAGATTGAGATTCAACGTCGCCGGACCGGGGGACAGGCCCGAAAGCGTGAGTCCGCCGCCAAACAGCGCAATTCCATTGGTGAAAATCGAATTGGAAACCTGCCCGGATGCCAGCAGAATCCCCAGGATCGCCAGAGTGTCTCCGGGAGCGGCAAGACCGGAGCTGATGATCTGCTGCACCAACGCCTGGTTGGCATTCAGGATCGCTTGCTCTTCCGCGTACACATTGAAGGCCGTCACCTGTTGCTGAAGCTGGGCCCCCGTGTTCCGCTGGTTGTTGTGCGCGATTTGAATGATCCGCACATCCAGCATCACCTGGCTGCGGCCATACACGAGGTCCCGCATGGTCGCGTTGAAGGCGTCTAGTGTCTTTGTCGGAGCGCGAACCGTCACCGTCCCCAGATTCTGTTCGACTGCGACTTGCTGTGCAGAAAACACATTCTTCGCAACGTTGCTAACCTCGGTCATCTCCGCCTGCGTCATCCCCGGAAGATAGACGGTCTCCATCTCTTCGCGCAGAAACTGCTGCCGGTTCTCCCGCGTGTCGCGCGCCACCAATACGCGGTGCGCATCCAGCGGGACCGAGAATGTATCCGTCGCCACATCCAGCAGGTCCTGGGCCTGATCAAAGGGAACGTTTTCCAGATCGAATTTCAATTGCACCGCGGAGACGCTCTGATCAAGTGTCGCGTCGATTCCGTACGCCTTATAAACCTGCTGAATCAGCTGACGCCGGTCGATCTTCAGGTGGAAGCTTTTGAGATCCTTCGATGGTTCAAGGGCCGGAACACCGCCCACAGTATCCGCCGACGCTTCATACAGCGGTTTGGTCTGATCCAGCAAAGTTGTGTCAGCCAATTCGTTTACGTGCTCCAGAACCTGCGGATTCGAGGGATCGAGCTCGCGAGCCCGCTGCAACGCCCCACGCCCTGCGCCTAGATCGCCGCGTACGCGCGCCTTGGCCGCTGCCTGAATGAGCGCTGTGACGGCGTGGCTGCGCGCCACCTGTGCCGCCAATCCGTAATCCCGGTTTTCCGGATCGAGTGCGGCGGCTGACTCATAATCCCGCATTGCCTGCTCAAACTGGCTCTGCTCGAAAAGCTTGCTTCCCTTCAGGTAGAGCTTTGCGGCGCGCCGCCGATCCTTTCCACGCGGCGGTTTCCCCTGGCTATTTTTCTTGTCAGCCGTGGCGGATGAATCGGATTTCTGGTTTGCGCTTGTGGCGTTGTTTGTCTGATCCGGTGGCGCAGGGTTTGCCTGCTGCGCGCCGGCCCATCCAACCGCGAAGGCCACCAGGACTGCCGCAATCCACGTTCTGCGCAGCATGCAGTGCGTTCTCACTGGGGGTTCCCCGTAACCGCGATCAGATCAGCGAGTGAGGTCGCACAGGCATCCGGCCGCAACGCGTGCAGTGCATCGAAATCGAAGTTTCCCGTGGCCACTGCGATCACCGGCAAGTTGTTTGCCTGCGCCGCTTCGATGTCCCGCGGAGTGTCGCCCACAACGCACACAGTCGCTGCGTCTCCTGCGAGAGCGCGGGCTTTCCGCGCCGCATGCCCAACCATCTCCGCACGTACGGGAAATTGGTCGCTGAAGCCGCCGAACCGGAACCACTCGCGCAGCCCGGCTGCCTCGATCTTGATCCAGCCGATCATTTCTAAATTGCCGGTTGCCACGCCCAACAAGGCGCCGTGTTCTGAAAGGTGGCGCAAAGTCTCCTTGACTCCCGGCATGAGAATCGGATCCAGTTCATGCCGCCGCTCCTCGACGCTCGCGCACATCGCATCGAGGATGGCAGCAATCTGTGGCTCCAGTACGTCGGCGGGAATACCCGCGCGGTTGCAGGCTTCCAGCAGTATTGCCGTATCGGTGTTGCCGTGGAGCGAGATTCCTGCCAACGTCACTTCAAAGCCCGTCACGCGGCGGACGCCGTTTGCGACGGACTCGAAATGCACGCGGTCGCGGCTACGCAGCAGCGTGCCGTCAATGTCGAAGAGATAGGCATTTTGCCTGTCCCAGACAAAGCCCGGCTCGATCGCAACGCGTGCATCGGTTTTCGGTTGAATTGTCTGCATGCCTCGGAGAGGTTCAGCCCTGACGATAGCCCTGGCGTGCCGCTCCAAACAGTAGACGTTCGCTGCGCGGCGGACGCTTGAGGCCCGCGCGGACTTCGGCGAGGCTCAGGCCGAGTTCTGCCATGGTGCGGCTCAGCGTGTTGCGGTGGATCCCAAGTTCCTCCGCCGCCTTACACTGGTTCCCCCGGTTCGCAACCAGCACTTCGCGCAGATACTGTCTTTTGAACTCGCGAACGGCATCGTCATAGCGGATGCCGCTGGAATGCATTTGTGTCACCAGGCTATCCAGTTCTCGTCTCACGTCGACCTCTTGCTCTACTAGCTTGCCACAGCGGACCGTATTACTGCCCAGTAAAAAAATTCATTTCTCGATCGGCCTCGGGTGCATCCAGGCAGGCGACTCCCGTTCCAGCCGATTCAGATCTTCCCGAACCAGCTCCGCCAGACTCGAAGGACTGACATGCGTGCTCAGATGGCACGCGCTAAAAAAGTACTTAGGCAGCCTTGACTGAGTCAGCCACTCGGTCTCCGGGAAAAAGGCCACCGTTACCAGAATGCATACCGTCACCAGCAATGCGCCTTGAAAAAGACCGAATACTCCACCCGCCAAGCCGTCCAGACAGCCAAGACCCAGCTTCTCGAACGCCTTCGAAAGAAACGCTCCGATCAAGGCCGCGATTGCCGCTACCAGCAGAGCGATCAAAAGAAATCCGATCGCATTCGCCACATGGTCATTGCGCACTATGGGCTGGACAAACCGTGCGACGCGCCCATAGTTCCACGCGGCGATCACCAGCCCCAGCAGTAGCCCGCCCAACGAGAAAACTGAGCGAAGAAAACCCTGCGCAATCCCCGCCAGCACCGATGCTGCCAGGATCGCCACAATGATCCAATCCACCACGCTCATGGTTGCTCCGCTGCTCTCCGCTAAAGTCTATTAGCAGTCCCTAAACCGCAAGTTCCCGCCCGGTCAGGCGGCGAAACGCTTCAAGATACTTGGCAAGTGTACGCTCAACTACGTCGTCTGGAAGGCCAGGCGCCGGTGCTTGCTTGTTCCAATGAATGCTTTCCAGATAGTCTCGCACGAACTGCTTGTCGAACGATGGCTGTGCTCCACCCGGCTTCCACCCCGACGCTTCCCAGAAGCGGGAGGAGTCCGGCGTCAGCACTTCATCCGCAAGGATAATGCCTTCCGCCGTCGTGCCAAACTCGAACTTTGTGTCCGCGAGAATCAGTCCGCGATCTTCTGCGTGCTTCGCAGCTCGAGCGTAAATCGCCAGCGTCAGTTGTCGAAGTTCCAATGCGACTTCCGTGCCGAGCAGCTTCTCCATCGTGGCGAACGGAATATTCTCGTCGTGCACTCCGCCCTCGCTTTTCGTTGCTGGGGTGAAGATGGCCTCAGGCAGTTTCGATGCATCCTGCAAATTCGCTGGCAGTGGAATTCCGCAGACGGTGCCGCTCTGCTGGTATTCCTTCCAGCCCGATCCGGCCAGGTAGCCTCGCGCGACGCATTCCACCGGGTACATCTTCGCGCGGCGCACCAGCATCGACCGCCCCTCGAGTTGGTCCGCATACGGGCGGAGCGCGGCAGGGAACTCATCCACGTTCGCTGTGATCAGATGATTGGGGACGAGGCTCGACAAAAAATCGAACCAGAAAATTGAGATTTGCGTCAGGATCTTCCCCTTGCCGGGAATTCCAGTGGCCAGCACGTGATCGAATGCCGAAATGCGATCCGTCGCCACCAGCAGCAATGCGTCGTCAACCGCATACAAATCGCGCACCTTGCCCCTGCCGAGCAGCGGCGTTGTACCCAGATTTGTTGTAAGGAGAGCCTTCATCGGAGGGGCCTTGCTGGAGTTGGAACTGAACCTCTGATTCTCAGGCGCGGCCCCTCATTTGTCAATGCGCATCGCGTGCAACAGACAGTCCCGCAAAGCTCTGTCAAACTTGATCAGTATTGGAGGGCAATTCGCGAAGCGGAAAGAAAACTAACCCCTGTGACAGCGATCACGGAACGCTTCTCGAACTTAGGCGAAACTCCAGTTGTCAACATGGTTCGGAGGGCACGTAAGAAGGCCCTCTTTGAGCCGGGAGACACGAGGCAGCAGTGGAAAGGGGAAGCCGCGGCTAGCTTCGTTCTAAGGGATCGCCAGTAGCTGCGCACTACCGACCTCCAGTGCCAGCTACTGGTCCCCGCTTCTAACTTGTGTAAAGCAAGCGCCTCCGAAGAGAAGTGATCCTTCGGAGGTGATTTTTTGTGCGAGTCTGCCTCTGATCATAGCTTCTGGACTTCGCGCCTCACCTGCTCGAGAACACAAACTCATTGCCGTCGGGATCTTTGAACTTAGCCATGGTTCCCCAGATTTCTTTCTTCGGTTCCTCGGCAAGTTCCACGCCTTTGGACTTGAGAAGTTTCGCAGTCGCAAAGACATCGTCACACCAAAAGGTCAGCGGTTGAAAGCCGCCGATCCGGCTTTCGTGGCCCGGGGGCGTGAAGAGTGCAAGGTTCACATCGGAGCCGGGAATTAACAGTTCAATCCATCGCTGACCGGGTCCGAAGGCTTGATCGGTTGCGACCTTGAAACCCATCTTCTCGATGTAAAACTTCAACGCCCTATCCTGGTCGCTGACTGGAATGCTGACAATTTTGATGCCGCGTATCATCGCGTCCCCCTGGTTGAGATTCTCGGAATATATCCGCGCAGAATCGGCGATGCAATCTGGTAGTCATTGCTATAGTAACGATTGGTATAGGCATGGCTTTGATCGATGATTACGTGACCGACGTATTGATGCGCGATCTCGTCGGCCACGACAAGCGGCCCGTTAGCTTTCTCGTGTACTTGTGGCTAGCGGCCGAGCAGCAACGCCGAAGTTCCGCAGTCCAGATCAGCTACCAGGAACTGGCGGAATCGATTGGTGTATCGAAGAGTGCAGCCCAGGCCGCCGTGGCCTGGCTCGCGCAGCGCAAATTGATCCTCGTCAGCAAGGCGACTGTGACGGCGACACCCAAGTACAAGGTTCTGAGTCCCTGGAAACGATAGGGGCAGTCTGCGGCCGTTGGTCGCAGGTCGCTACGCTGTTGCCCGCCGTTGCTCCTGGCCGCCGAGCCGCACGCTGACCACCTTGGATACGCCTGGCTCTTGCATCGTCACCCCGTAGATCATGTCCGCCGAGTGCATCATGCGCTTGGAGTGCGTTACCAGCAGGAACTGCGTCTCCCGGCTCAGCGAATGCAGCAAGTCGGCGAGCCTGCCTACATTCGTCTCATCAAGGGCAGCATCGACTTCGTCGAGCACGCAGAAGGGGCTCGGCTGGAACTGGAAGATGCCGACGAGCAGTGCGAGTGCCGTCAGAGCTTTCTCTCCGCCCGAAAGCAGCAGGACATTCTGCAGCTTCTTTCCCGGCGGGGAGGCAACGATATCGAGTCCGCTCTCGACCTGATTCTCTATATCGGTGAGCCGCAAAAATGCCTGCCCGCCGTGGAAGAGCCGCGTAAATACCATGCCAAAGTTTTCGTTAATCCGCGCGAACGCCTCATCGAACTTTGTCCGCGAAATCTGATCGATCTCCTTGATCGTTGCCTGCGTGTTGTCGATCGACTCCATCAGGTCTCTGCGCTGCGTCTCGAGGAACCCATGCCGTTCGGCTGTTTCTTTGTACTCATCGAGAGCCATCATGTTCACAGGACCCATCTGCTCGATGCGCTGCCGCAAATCCTGACAGGCCACTTCCTCAGCCGCGAGTTCTTCGCCAGTCAGACGGACAATCTCAGCATCGGCGCGGACCATCGCCGCTTCAGCGTTCACTTCCGTCAGGCAGCTTGCCTCCAGGTGTTCGAGATCAGAGCGAAGCTTTGCCACTTCGCTGGAGCGATTGCTGCGGTTGTCTCGCAGTTGATCGAGCGCCGCGCGCCCCGCCTTCAGTTGCGACTCGATCTCCGCCAGTTTTTGCCGCAGTTCCAGCGCTTCGCTGGCAAGCTTCTGCGCCTGTGCCAGAGCCTCATCGCGTAGTGCCGTCAGCTCCTGCTCTCGGATCGCCAGCTCGGCCGATTCCCGTGTCCGCTGTTCGCGTTCCGCCTCTGCCGCAGCCTGCTGTTGCTCAATGGCCAATACGCGGCGCTCCAGATCGTTGTGGAGCCGATCAATTCGCTGAAATGCAGCTTCCGCCCCGCGCCGCCGTTCCTCGAGCTTGGCCAGCTCGGCCGTCACCTGCGCCGCTTCCTGCTGCAAACCTTCGCGCTTCTGCCGCAGAGTCCCCAACTGCGTCTGTTGGTCGTTTAGGGTTGCTTCGGCTGCTTCGCGTTCTCCCTCCAGCCGGACCGCTTCTTCGCGCTTCTGCGTGATCGCCTCGTGCTTGGCTTCGCGCGCGTCCTTATTGCGCGCGCTCTGCAGGGTCCACTCCTGCAGGCGCCGCTCGATGCGCTGCGTCTCGGCCTCCATCTGCTTTAGGGCTGCTCCCTGATCTGCCGAGTCGCGCTCGGCGAGGCGGCGCTCTTCGCTGCGCGCTTCCAGCTGCGCCATCAATTCCTCAATCTTGCGGGTCAGCGCGGCTGCTTCTGTTTCGGCCTGTCCCAGGCTTTGCTCCAGGCTGGCCAGTTTGCCATCGATCTCGCGCAGCTCGCGCTTCAATGCCAGCGGCCCTTCCGTCGATGGTTTTCCGCCCGTCACTGTTGAATTGTGAAAGCACTCCCCATCCGGCGTCAGAAAGAAGGCATAGCTGTGCTCATGGGCCAGTCGCTGCGCGTCCGCGGCACTGCCTACCAGGTAGCCGTGCTTCAGCTTAGGCAATATCGTTTCCAGCGATCTTCCAAAACCGTTGAGAACCCGGATCGCATCTTTCAATGGCGTCACACCCTCGCCGCCAATGGTTCCGTCGCTCTCTTCAAAAAGGCCGCGCTGGTCGGCATCGTGAATGAGGAAAGTCGCGCGACCATCCACGCCGGACTTCAACAGGCGTACGCCCTCTTCTGCAGCTCCCCAGCTCTCGACTACGACATAATTCAATTCGTCGCGCAGAAATTCGTCGACGACGCCTTCGTGCTCGCCGCGCACTTCGAGAAAATCCGCGAGCGTGCCAGTCGGCTTCATCCCCTCTGCCAGTGCTCCCGGTTTCAGCAACCTCCGCACCGAATCGGTAGCGTAACTATGGTCCCGGATCAACGCCTCGAGCGAACTCCGTCTTCCCGCCGCTGCAGCCTGCACGCTGCGCAACTCATTCGCGCGGGCGCGTAGCGAATCCTCCTCGGCGCGGCTTGTCTGCAAGCCATCACGCAGCGCCGCAATTTCGCCCTCCAGCCTGTGCAGTGTCTCTGCTGCCGATTCAAACCGCAGCTTTGCTTGCCCGCTCTGGACGCCCAGGCTCTCCAACTCGTTCCGAGCCTGGGTTGTTTCGGCCTGTAGCCGTTCGGCTTCTCGCTCCAGCGCCGCGAGACTCTCCTCTGCCTGCGCCGTGCTGTTGCGCGCGTTTCCGGCCAGCGTCAGCAGATGCATTGCGTGCCGGCGATTGGCCTCGAGCTCCCGCTCCGCATTGAAGACCTGATCGGCGGCGGCGCGCGCTTCGTGCTGTTTCGTCTCCACCTGCTGATGAAACGCGTGCGCCTCATTCGCAGCTGTTTCAAGAAAAGTTTTCTGCTGCGTACGCTCTTCCGCAATGCCAGTCAGCTGATTGCGTGTCTGCTCCAGTTCGCCGGCAGCCGCCGCAAGCCGCGCTCCCAGTTCGCTCACACGCTCGGCGTTCGCGCGCTCGCGCGCCGCGGCACGTTCCAGTTCCACCGCAGCACCATTGGCGCGGTTCTGCGCCTCCTGCGCTTCGCGATCAAGCTCATAACCGCGCTCGGTCAGGGCATGCTGGCTTGCCTCGGTGCTTTCGATCTCCGCCGCCGAAGTGTGAATTCGCTCGGTGAGTCCGGCGATCTCCTGCTCCAGCCGCGCCTGCTCCGTGTCCATGCCTGCCATGCGGCTGGCTAGGACGGCGCGCAGCCTTCTACGTAGCTCTTCGCGTACCGCAACAAATCGCTCTGCCTTCGAAGCCTGCCGCTTCAGGCTGTTCATCTGCCGCGTTATTTCTTCGAAGATGTCATCGACGCGCGCCAGATTCTGCTTGGAGCTTTCAAGACGTAACTCCGCCAGCCGCTTCTTCGTTTTGAAGCGCGTAATGCCGGCGGCTTCCTCGATAATCGCGCGGCGGTCATGCGGCTTCGAACTGAGAAGTTGCCCAATCCGCTCCTGGCCGATGATCGCGTAGCTTTCGGGTCCAAGGCCTGTGCCCATGAAGATGTCTTGAATATCGCGCAGCCGGCAAAGCTTGCCATTCAGGAGATATTCGCTCTCCCCGGTCCGAAACAGCCGCCGCGTGATGACGATCTCGCCCTTCTGCGGCGTCTGCTGGAACTTGCGCCGCCGAACCTTCAGGACCACCTGCGGTGGGGCCAACTGCGCCTCCGGCGCCATCGGAGAGGTCACGGGCCTAGGACCCAAAGTCTCGGTCTCATCATCTTCAATCGCCTGGCCCGGCTGCTCGTTGGCAATAATCTCTTCAGCCTCAGCGGCGCGTTGCCGGCGCACACTGTCCTCATCCCAATCGACCGGGCCATCGTGCTCAACTTCGACCTCCGGCTCAACGGGCACCGGCCCTTCATACGCCGCCGGATCCACCATGGTGAGCGTTACTTCAGCCATCCCGAGCGGCTTGCGTTCCCGCGTCCCCGCAAAAATCACGTCCTGCATGTGGGTGCCGCGCAGGGATTTTGCGCTCTGCTCGCCTAACACCCAGCTCACTCCGTCCAGAATGTTCGACTTGCCGCACCCGTTCGGTCCCACCACCACGGCAATGCCTGTGCCCGGCACGGTCAGTTCCGTGCGGTCACAGAAGCTTTTAAAGCCGAGGATGTGAATTTTCTTCAGTTTCAGCATGTCAACTCCGGATCGAGGGGTTAGAAAATGTACACTTCAGCGGCAACCGTCACCGGCTCGCTCGCCTGCTTTTATTGTCCTTCGATTTCAGACTCTACGGAGCCCGGGATGTGGGGTCAACGACACGAAGGGGTGTTCTTGTGGATAATGGGGGGCCGAACTCATCTTTTCGGGATTTTCAGGAAGTTACACCGAAATCTCTGTTCTTTGGGGAGTTTCGGACGCATTTTCCACAACCGAAACACAGCGAAAATCAATCCCGAAGGTGTGACGATCCGACGGCTTTGCGGATCACTTTTTCGAGTGCCCGAAGCACCTGCGGTCGCGGAAAACTCGGCCGGCTCGCGAGGCGAATCGTTCGCGCAGAGTGCCCAGCCAACTTCCGCACCACGATATCCCTGCGGCGAAACGATTCCACAGCCAACGAAGGAATCAGTGTCGCTCCGTAACCGGCAGCAACCAGATTCACAAGCGTGTCCAGCGTGGCCGCTTGCATCGAGCCTCGCAGACCGGATCGACGGCCATGTTTGGTTCCGCATGCCGTCAGCGCCTGGTTCGACAGGCAATGCCCCTCGGCCAGCACCAGCAGGTCGTCCGCCAGCTCTTCTTCCTTCACGGCGGATCTGCCCGCTAGCCGATGCTGCTTCGGCAACGCGGCCATCAGCGGCTCCACAAAGAGAGAAATCTCGGTGATCTCCGGGGCATCGGTCTTCGTCGCCAAAAGCGCCGCATCCAGCCTGTGATTGCGCAGGGAATCGATCAGCGCCTGCGTCTGGTCCTCCCACAGATCGATCGTCAGTCCGGGATAGGCCTCCTGGAGCGGCTTCAGAATCATCGGCATCAGGTACGGCGCGAGGGTTGGAATCACACCCAATTTGATCGGACCTACAAGAGGATCGCGCGCCGCTCGGGCAACGTCCCTGATCTGAGCCTCCGCGTTCAGGGCCTGCTGGGCGTGCTCCAGAATGCGAAGGCCCACAGGCGTCATATCCACGCGCTTGTTTGTTCGCTCCATCAACTTCACGCCCAGTTCCTCTTCGAGCTTGCGAATCTGGCTGCTCAATGTTGGCTGGGTAACATTGCAGGCTTCGGCGGCGCGGCCAAAGTGCCGGTGCTCAGCGATAGAATTGAGGTAGAAAAGGTCGCGAAGATTCATTTCGTTAACCGGCTGTAAATAGATTCTATCAATCGTCACCGTGGAAACGATTGACTTGATCTATCGGTCCGGCAGGACTAATTTTAGTAAGTGGATCGGCTCTTGAAGAGCTATCGGCGGCGAGTGAGCCGCAATCCAGACGTTCAATCATTGGTGCAGGGCATTTTTAGCGGCCCGGCGCGAAACCCAATCGACAATCACGACAATTCCATTGATCTCAAGGAGACGCGCCATGTCTGAAAGCTCAGTAACGAACCCCGGACCTCCCATAGTCGACGATCAGAACGCCATGTCGGGCGATGCAAAATGCCCGTTCCCGCACGGCGCCCCCAAGCACGCCGTGGCCGGAGCAACGCCAACCAACGCAAGTTGGTGGCCCAATCAACTCAACCTCAAGATCCTGCACCAGCACTCGGAACTGTCCAATCCCGCGGGCGAGAAGTTCAACTACGCTGAGGAGTTCAAGACCCTCGACCTCGATGCCGTGATCAAGGATCTCCGCAAGTTAATGACGAGCTCGCAGCCCTGGTGGCCCGCGGACTACGGCCACTACGGGCCGTTCTTCATCCGTATGGCGTGGCACAGCGCGGGGACTTACCGCATCGCCGATGGCCGTGGCGGCGCAGGCTCTGGCTCGCAGCGCTTTGCTCCCCTCAATAGCTGGCCGGACAATGTGAGTCTGGACAAGGCGCGCCGCTTGATCTGGCCGATCAAGCAGAAGTA
>PLKY01000131.1 GCA_003140785.1 Acidobacteriaceae bacterium
TGCCGCGGACTTCGCTGTTCAACTTGGTGCGCGAACGGCGCTGATCGACAAGGGGCCAATTGGCGGCGATTGCACCTGGAGCGGCTGCGTGCCGAGTAAATCGCTGATCAAAGTGGCGAGTGTGGCTCACGATGCGCGAACTGCTGCCCGCTTTGGAATCGGCGTGAGCACGCCGACAACGGACATGACAAAGGTGCGAGCTTATCTTCGCGCCACCATCCAGCAGATCTATGAACCCACCATGCCGGAAGCGCTGCGCAAGAAGGGGATGGATGTCCTAATCGGCGCTGCACGGTTTCTCGATCCGCATTCGCTGGAAGTGGGAACCGAGCGGATTCGCGCCAGGAAGGTGCTGATTGACACTGGTGCTGAGCCACGCACACCCGCAATCGCCGGGCTCGCGAATGTCCCATACATGACCTACCAACAGATCTTTGAGAATGACCGCCTGCCGCAACACCTGCTTGTTGTTGGAGGGGGCCCCATCGGGTGTGAAATCGCGCAGGCATACCGAAGGCTTGGTTCTGAAGTGACCGTTATTGCTGAGCACCTGCTGCCGGCTGAGGAGCCAGAAGTTCAGGAGTTGTTGAGCCGCATCTTTGCGCAAGAAGGAATCGAGCGCATCGCAGCGAGAGCAAAGATCGTGCGTCGTGAAGGCGAAGCCACCACTGTCGAAACGCTGGCGGGCAAGGTGACGGGCGACCTTCTATTCATTGCAACCGGGCGTGCGCCCTTGGTTCGAAACCTTGGCTTGGAAGCGGCAAATGTGCGCTACTCAGAGCGCGGCATCGAAGTGAACAAGTTTCTCCAGACTACTGCCGGACACATTTACGCCGCGGGAGATGTGACCGGCGGCCAGCAGTTCTCGCACCTTGCAGGGTGGCAAGGATTTCAGGCGGTTCGCAATGCGCTGCTGCCGGGAAACAATGCGGGCACAACGGCGGCTATGCCCCACATCACATTTACTTCTCCCGAAGTTGCTCAGATCGGCCTGACTGAAGGCAAGGCACGCGCGATGTTCAAGAGTCATGATCTGCTCATCAAGTCATTCGACATCAGCAAGGTGGACCGTGCAGTGAACGAGGATGACCGGCTTGGGCTCATCAAGATCGTTGCACGCCGCAATGGCCTCATTCTTGGCGCGAGCATCGTGGGCGAACGAGCAGGAGAAACCATCACCGAGATCGCAATCGCCATGCGCAATAAGCTAAAGCTGGCCGACCTGGCCGCGACTGTCCATCCCTACCCAACTTACTCAACCGGCGTGCAACTGCTGGCCACAAAGATGGCCATGGAACACGCTTTCTCCGGCTCGTCAGGCAGAATCCTTCGCGGTCTGTCCGCACTTTGGCGCTAGCAGTTCAGCCCGAGCATTTTGAAGAAGCTGCGCTCTCATGTTTATCCGTTCAGGAACGCCTTCTGGCTCCTTGACACGTACGTACAGGGGCATTCCAGCCCGCATTTGGCCCGAGATTCCTTCTGGACCAATTCGCCTACGACGATCCGCTCACACACTCGCGTCGATTGTGGCAGTACGCAAAGGGGCGACCTTCCTCCCAACTCGCTTCTCCAACATCTGCGACCCGCATTAGTCGCCACTTCGCCGACCCAGCCAACAAAGAACGCGAAGCGAGATTCGAAGCCAGGCTGAACGACGAGTTTGAAGACCCCGTCCATAAATTTTTGAAGAGCCTCCAGATGTGGACCTTTGTAATGTCGCGCCTGCAAGTGCGACAAATGACCCGCTATATCACGTTGCTCTTCAACCGATCACAGAATCGAAGAGGAGCGACGGCGGAGCAGGTTTCCCTTGCCATTCAGACGACGCAATCGTTCCTGGCAGACGAGGAGAAGGTTGCCAAGGTAGCTGCCCGATGGACCATGGAGATGATTCGCCTCGGCTACGAACTTGATCGACCGGTGGGAAACGCCGACGTAAGAAAATCCGCCGAAGACATGATCGCGACGATGCAGACGCCTGAGCATCAACAGACTACCTATGTCGACAGAATGGAGCGGGCAATGGCGTTTCTGGATGACGCTCTCGATAACGGCCAGTGGAACGTAATACAAACAACCTTCGACCATCCATTCGTTATCGGGGATGCGCCGGTCGTCACATAGGAGCGCCTTGACAATGGGATTCTCCTTTACGGGAAGGGCTTCGAAACGCCGAATGTCGAAGTTGTATTACCAGTCGCGTCGACAACATGCCTGCATATCCTCACAGCCGTAGCGCGCACTCGTCGAAGCCGACAGCCCTCAATTGACGAAGTCAATCAGGCTCAGGCCGCTTTCGCGACGAGGTATTGCTATGCCCACAAGAACGACCCGCAGATCGATGCGATCTTGCAGCCTGAATTCGGGCAAAGCAAAATTGGCTTCAATGCTTTTTCAGTCAGGCATCGGGACTATACGAACACAATTTCTGAGCTACTCATGAGTGGGGGCAGCAGCTTTAGGGCGCCTCGCCGTTGAAACGGAGAGAACAATATGCTTCCGAAACCCGCGATGCGAATCGACCATGAAATTGATGAATTCGACCGCGACGAATCCACGGTCGAAGAGACCGTCCGGACGCTCGTCGACGCCTTCCCCTCCAATCAAAAATTCACCCACGTGCATCTCAAGGTCATTGCGATAAGCCAGCTCTATCGGGCACGCGTCCTGAATATCGATGCTGAGGACCTCGCAAAGCACATTTGGTCAATTCCAGACCTCGATGACATGCTCGCCGCCGGCTCGCCTGAGGTGGTCAACCTTATTCACCAATGCAAAACTACGAGGCGGAAATACTATTCCTTCGCGACGAAGTTCTGTAGTTGGCACAACCAGAAAGCCTATTCCCTATGGGATTACAACGTTGATGAGGCTCTCTGGGCTTACAGGCAGCAGGATGGCTTTGCCAAGTTCAAGCACAAAGAGTTGCTCGATTATCCACGGCTAGCCGAGATCATCAAGGAATTTCGCGCTTTCTATGGGCTGCGGAGATACTCGTTGAAGAACATCGACAAGTTTCTGTGGGGTGTGGGCGCCAATCTTTGAGCGGGTTCAAGAACTCGTCCTTGAGCCGCTCCTGAAGTGCTGCCGTTTCTTTCAAAACTTCCATGTTCGTGATGCGGATCGTCTTGACTCCGTAGGTAAGGGCATGTTCCCATCTGTCTTTTTCGCGCGTCGGAAACCGCTTTTTCATCCGCGGATTCTAAACCCGTCCGCGCTTCGGTGATTGCAATAATTTTTCGTATTGATCCTGCGTGAGTTCTAGCCATACGCCGCCTCGGCCGATCTCGATTCCATGTTCAATTGCCTGACGAGTTTCGAGATTACGAAGCGCACCTCCTCGCTCGGCAATCTCGAAAAGCTTCTGTTTGTCCGAGAAGTTCAGTTTGCAGGGCAGCGCTGTTTTCAGATCCGGTTCGAGGAACGAGCAAAACCATCCTCCCCGCAACATAAAGCTCATATAGACGCGTCGGCTCGAGCTGCCGAAGCACTCGGCACACCGACGCTCACCGGAATGCTGTGGCGCGGGTGGCACGGCATTGAACACCTGCTGCATTGGTCCCAGTGGCGAAGACGACACCAATTCCGGGCCATGTACTGCCACTATCGAAAGCGCGGATCGCCTCTGCCCGCATTCTATCTACAACTGTAGTACTAAGCTGCAATAAGGTTGTATATGGTCTGTCTTGTCACACCGAACTCCCTCGCCAAAGCAGCTTTATTGCAGCCAGCCGCCACCCGATCACGGATCGTCTGCACCTGAGCAGTTGTCATTGTGGACTGTCTGCCTCGGTACTTCCCAGCCTGCTTCGCCTTGGCGATCCCTTCAAGCTGTCGCTCACGGATCATTGCACGCTCGAACTCCGCGACGCCACCCATGATGGTCAACATCAGCTTAGACATCGCGGAGTCATCACCGGTGAACGTGAGAGCTTCCTTGACGAACTCGACAACAACGCCGCGACTGTTCAGCGTTTGGACGGTATGGAGCAGATCGGTGATATTGCGGGCCAGCCGGTCCATGCTGTGGACGACCAAGACGTCACCATCTCGGAGGTAGTCGAGCGCAGCCTGCAATTGTGGTCTGTTGGTGTCCTTACCGCTTGCCTTGTCGGTGAACGTCTTGTCGACCTGAACGCCGTCGAGCTGACGCACGGTGTTCTGATCAACGCTGCTGGCCCTGACGTACCCGATCCTCTTGCCGCCACGCCTCGCTGCCACCATCACTGGCCTCCCAAAGTGTCAAATATGACTTTAGACCATGAAGAGACATGTGTCAACTAATAAAGTACCCACTTAAATTCTACGGTTTTGGGAGCAGGAAGTGTAAAGCGGCAGGCGTAAAGCAAGGTGTACCCAGGTTTGACAACGCGAGCCGATCTCGAATGCGTGAGCCTTGGGCAAACCGTTGTATTGTACTGACTCTCGCGAGACTGACGCGCATCAGGCCGCGATCCGACCGGCGATAAGATCAGGATCATGCCCGATCCAGCTAAGTTGCTTTACGAAATTTCCAATGCGCCGAGCGACAGCCATGCGTTTGAGCGATGGCTACAGATGCATGACGCAATCGCCTTCCTGAAAACGAACGCAAGCCAAGATGAATTTGTCGCGTATGCAAGTCTGCGAGGTACCTACATACATGCACTGCTCGTTCCGGGTCACCTGCTCAGCGCGACGGACATAGAGGACCTCATGCGTTGGCGGGGTAATGCTCATCAAACCTGGTTCATCGGCGAGGACTCCTCGAATTCATCGGTGACGATACAAGCGCCGCCCAGTTTCACATCCAGTAGCACTCTCGACCAGGGAAAACAGTTGGTCTTCGATCGAAGTTTCGCAGGTCGTGTTGGAGAGCAACGGCAGTGCGAGATCTTGCAAGAGTTCGTACACGTGTTCGATCTGCTTTTCTTGCCTGAACGCAATTCGTATTCACGGTTCGACAAGCACGGAGACCTTGAGGACGGCATTCGCATCGTACAACCAAGCACGTCGCAGAATTCCGATGGCGGCATAGTGTCGTTTCGCGCTGTACTTTTTAAGGGGGGACGTGAAGGGCAAATGGATCTCGCGTGCAAGAGACTGCCTTTCCGAACGAGCGCTCACGAGATGGGCGCGGAGGTAAGCAAGCCGGGGCTGGTTGTAAGGGTCCATGTCATTGCACGAAGAATGCCGCAATCATACTGCTGGCGGAAGATGGCGTCCAAGAGAAACGAGCCTCACATGAGAAAGAGCCCTGCTTGGTTGTGCAGGGCTCTTGCGTCTAAGGAGGTGCTTTAGATGTTTCTATTGCCTGAGCGTACGACGACAACTCGACGTACGATAGAGTACTGATGGTGCTGCTGGGTACGTTTGTACTCTCTGTCTTGCAAGTGGCATGCACGTCTCGATATCAGGATTGCTTCCATCATTGCGGCGATCCGGCTGGCACGTCACCACGGTTGATATAGCAGTTATTGCAGATAGCGTTGCTCTGGCGCGAACGGCCAGGCAAAGGTTATTCACTAAAAGCAACGGCTTCTGGAAGCGCGTGGCGTGCGGAGCGGACTTCTGCCGCGAGGACCTGAAGAACAAGGACATGCAGTCTTGGCTCTTCTTCGACGATGTGCTCGAAGTCTTCCCGAGTGACGAATCTAATTTCAGAACCCTTACGAGCCATTGCGTTCAAAGCATAGGGTTGTTTCCCGATAACTCCAGGCAGGCCGAGAAGCGAACCTGAACTGGCCTGAAGGCACATGATGGTTTGACCAGCATAGGATTTCATCACGAGGGTAGCCTCCCCATGAAGCAGGATGTAAACACCTTTGGGGGTTTCTCCTTGAACGAAGAGTGTGCGGCCTTCGTCGCAATCAACTGGCTGGGACCGCTTTTCCAGAGCGCAAACGACCCTTCGATCTGCCGAGAACGATTCGTGATTCATAGGTTGTCCTGTTTATCCACTGCCAGAATTGGCAGAGCCCAGGTGACCGTCTGACGCTAGCGGGATAGTTTCTTCTTCTTGCCATCGAATGGATGTGCTCTGGATCACACCCGCAAAGTTTGATGTCAATAGCTCTACGGAGACACGGGGAGTGGTGCAGCTCGCTTTCGCGACAACGTTAGCGACCTTACAAATTGAGACCAGAAAGCATTTTGCTGGCCCACATTTGACCGCTGTGAAGCCGGAAACAATCTTGTGACGGGTTCCCCTTATCCGCTGCGGTCGACGAGTATGCACTTTTGAATGCACACTATGCAGTGTTACGCCTCTGGAGCAGTAAAGGTGCCACAATGAGTTTCCGCCGATCAGTCCGAGGTCAAGAATGCTCCATCGAGAGTCAACTGAAGATCACATCGAGAAAGTTTGCGCGATTGAGAAGCGAGCCGATCTCTGCCTTGAACACCTGAGTCTTGCGTCGATCCCCGGACACCTCGCGGTGTGGACTGTGCTGAGCACGACCGTAGCGATGATTGAAGAGAACCATGCCCAATTCGGGCCAACAAGCCCTCGGTTTCAAGCTGCGATGCTCAATCTCACAAGGTACTGTCCCATGCTTGTTCGATGGCTCAAAGGACTCTCCAGAGGCCGACCCCCAACCGACTGGCAGCCAACTTGGGACCCGGCGCTGGATGCCCTGGCTAGAAGGGACCTCGCGACCGTCCAGAACTATGACGCTTTTCAGTTCTCTTACCCCATGTGGTACCGCGACCGCGCTCATGCGGAAATTCTCGATGACAACAGTGTTCGATTCACAGTAGACGGAGGTACTCGTGATCGTCAGGTCAGTGCCTACCACAAGGGGATACGACCGCTGGAGGGACTCTATAAGGCCATCCCTGGGGTAGGTGTCGAACCGACGGAAGCGATTATGCGTCGATACCAGCGCATACTGTCTGAAGCCTCCGCGACAGACCGGTACGGCTTTGCTTACGAACATTCATATGCGCTGGCAAGGCGGAGCTATAACAAGTACACTCAGCGTCTGGAAACCATGGTCCGGCGCAATGATGACCCCGACCTTGGGTCCTATACTCTGAGCGTGTTTAAGCGGTTCTATGCCGCATTACAGGCCATCTGTGCGATCCATGAGTATCTTTGCTTCTGCTGGATGAAGTGGGAGAATCCGTATCCGCTGTCTTCTGCGGTAATGGTCAAATCCCAAAATGAATGGATTAAGCTGCTCGGCAATCTCGCCGGAGTCGATCCGTCAACCGCTGAAAGCATTCTCAGCGACCTGACGTTTTACTCAAAGCGTCTACCCGATCTCAACGTTTATCCATTCGTTCCTCTTGATGAGTCGCGTGGGACCATCGCTTTGATCCCGCATTTCGTTCTCAATTCCAATCCCGAAGAGAACATATTGCGGATTTGCTCGTATCACCGTCCAAAGGTATACGACCTGTTGAGCAACGACAAAGAAGCGATCATGCGCGAGACGCTAGTGGGACATCTGGGGAGTTACGGAGTCGATCATTCGATCCAATTGCCGGATGGTTCCGCAGAGATTGATTTAGTGATTGAAGATGAATCGTCATCGACTGCGGTGATCGCGGAATTGAAATGGTATCGAAAGCCGACGACCTATCGCGAGCGTCTGAGGGCCGATGAACAGTTTCTCGATGGAATGCACCGCCAGCTCAGAAGGATAAAGCTGTTCTGCCGAGAACACCCCGACTTCTTGGAACAGCGAGGAGCACTGAAACGGAACCTGACAGAATACAAGAACGTTCATTATCTGCTGATCGCACGTGACTACTGGATTTGGATCGAGCCTAGAGATCAATCTGCTGTCGTCGACTTCGAGCAGTTTCGGTTCGCTGTGGGACGACATCAGACGCTGGAATCCACAGTTTCAGAAGTCCTTGCTTATGAGTGGCTCCCGGTAGAAGGGAAGGACTTCAATGTCAGATATGATCGTCGGACGGTCGAGGGGGTCGCAGTCGAGTCCGAAGTGTTCTATGCCGGGCCGCATTAGGCCGCAGGACTGCCAAACTGTGTTGGTGTTTGGCCTCCCTGAGACCCGGCTATCTGACTACATCGTTCGCTGCAAGGGATGCTCCGAGAACATCCCTGCGCCGGTGGAAACGATGCCTTCATCCTGCATCATTGCTGAGTGTCCGTTGTGTGGTGAACGTCGGTATTACCTCCCCACTGACATCTTCAGAGGCAGGCTCTCGTATCGGCTCAATCGCAAGCCGGTGAGATCGGAGAGAACGGTACGTTGATGGGAGAAATGAAGAGAGCAAACGCCTACGAGGAGAAACGGCGCATGACGGACAGGTTCGCATCTACGCTCGTGATCGCTGCATCCATCATCGCCGCTGTGAGGCTGGCACGGGACCCGGACATCAGCCGACCTTCCCCACGACTGTCAGCAGTCATTGGTGACAGCGTGTCGCTGGCC
>PLKY01000287.1 GCA_003140785.1 Acidobacteriaceae bacterium
TCGTCAAGGATGCTCAGGTCTTTCCTCTGCGAGGTCAGTTGCGGGCAGAGCTCGATGGTCGAGTCATGTCTTACCAGACGCAGGGTATCTCGATAGAACCGCGGGAGGTCTCGATCATGCGATTAAACCGCCGGGTAATACCAGCCGGAGGATCCTCTCAATTGAAGATTCTTCGGGCTAGCTCAGTTCCACGGAAAATTAGCAAACTGCGCCAACATGAACAGAATACCAGCTAGGTTTTTGAAGCGTTCTACGGTGAAGCACGGTGACTCGCCGGCCATCATGCGGGATTGACACGGCCGCGGTAGTGCAAAATAGGATTAAGCAAGATTAAAGGACGATGAATTCCGGTCGAACTACCCCGAACTCGCCGATTCCATCAGCCGATCCGGCACCGCAGCTGGCGTTCGAGAGCTGGCGCATTCTTTTGGATGAGTGCGGTCGCAAGCCCAGCCGAAAGCATGTTCACTTGCTCCGCGTGTCCACACTGCGGCTTCAGGCGCAACTCGACCACAAGCTGGAAACCCGCGTTGCCGCTCACTCTGCGGCTCGAGCCGCCAGGTGCTGGAACAAACACGCGGAGAAGTTACGCGACTCCCTGAGCGCGGTGCGGGAGATCGACGTGTTCCGCGACAAGCTCTCCGTCTTGCGTGGCACGCTCGACGCGCCATCGGGCTACTCACCTCGGTCGAGTCGTGCCTGCTCACGCCAGATAGAAGAATTGGAAGTCTGGCTCGAGCGGGAACGAAAGATCGCTGCGAAGAAGTTGGTAGCCGATTTGAAACATCGGAAGGAGCGGCTCGAACGCCTTAGCGTGGAACTCGAGACCACGCAGGCTCTTGGGTATTCATTGCTTCCGGTTTCATCGTCTTCTGACGTCTTCAAAATGTATGGCGAAGCGATCGCCGATTTCCCGAAACTCGATGCCGATTGTCTCCACGATTTTCGCAAGCGAATCAAGAACGTGCGTTATCTTGCGGAACTCTTCGCGAAAACCGATCCGCAAACCGCCCGCCTGGCCGCGGCACTCAAGACGATGCAAGGGGCTGTTGGTGAGTGGCACGACTGGCAGGAATTGGCCCAACTTGCATCGCGCCAGTTTCGCAAGCGCCACAAGGGCGGAGTTCTGACGAGGTTGCTCGAAACGCTCTCGGAGGAATCGCTGCAGAAGGCACTGGAATGTTGCCAGAGCCAGAATGCGCAATTGGACTATGGGATCGCCGACACTGCGGCGCGTCTGCAGCTTGTTGCACCAAAGCCCCCAGTGCGGAGTTTGGATCCTGTCACCCAATTCGACAAAAGACGACTCGCATAAGCCTCCAGACGCATTGCAGGAGCGCCTACATCCGTTTCCCAAGAACACGATTCCGTTGTTTCACCGTCATTGCTACACAGCTATCTTCGTAGCCGTGTATTGAACGCGAGACTGTCCCGGTGGACTCACCGTCACTCCCGTCGTGTATCTTGACCCCAGAACAATTTTTCCCGTCTTCGGAGAGTACGCGACGCCCCCATGCCTACCTTTGCTGCCATCGATGTCGGTTCAAATTCCTGCAGACTCAAAATTGCAAAAGTCGTCTCGCATCGCTTAAAAACACTGCACGAAGACCGCGAAGTGACGCGGCTCGGATCGAGCGTCTTTGACTCCGGCCTTGTTTCTCCGGATGCCATGGCGGCGACGCTACGCGCTCTCAAGCGCTTTCAGCGTGCCGTGCAGTCGCGCGGTGTCGACCAGTTGCGCGTAGTGGCCACGTCGGCCATGCGCGACGCTCGCAATGCGCCCGCGTTTCAGGCGTGGGTCAAGGCTGAGACCGGATGGAACATGGAGATTCTCTCCGGGCTCGAGGAAGGCCGGCTCATTCACCGCGGCCTCATGCAGAACGAGCCCGGAACCGGCGGCCGCGTCTTGTTGATTGACCTGGGCGGAGGCAGTTGCGAGATTACCCTCTCCGAACAGAAACGCATTAAAGAAACAGTTAGCATGCCGCTCGGCGCCGTGCGCTTGACGGAAGAATTCTTGCAAGCCGATCCCCCACCCGCTGAGGAAATCAAGCGCATGCGGCAGTTCATTGCACGGGAGCTCAGGCGGGCTCATCGCAAAATCCATGCGACCAATCTTCCGCTGGTCATCGCCACTTCCGGTACAGCGGCTGCACTGGTCGAAGCTATTGCCGCGGCAGGCAAAACAGCGAAGAGACCACGCCGCACTTCGGGGCGCGGAACAATGCTGTCGCCAGAGATGGCCGCGATGGCCCCAACCGCGGCGGTGCGCAAGCTGGCTTCCAGACTCGCCAAAATGACATTGCCCCAACGCGAAGCCGTTCCAGGAATTGGCCCCCGCCGTTCCGAGATTATCGTGGCCGGCGCACAGGTGTTTGCCGAACTGCTCGAGAGCTTTGGGTTGAAGGGCTTTCACTACTCGCCACTGGGATTGCGCGATGGCATTTTGGCGCAGTTGCTGGCTGAGCAGGATGCCCGCGCCGCCGCCCACAGGGAATTGGAGCAGGAACGCTGGCACAGCGTCTTGGTGACCGCAAATAANNGTCTTGGTGACCGCAAAACGATACGGAGTCGATCCCCGGCAGGCGGAGCCAGTGCGTGCCCATGTGCTGCATCTATACCACGACCTGAAAGCTTTGCACGAGCTGCCACCCGAATACGAGGGCTGGCTCAGTGCGGCGGCTGTTTTGCGCGACACAGGAAAATTCATCAACCACCAGGGGCACCATCGGCATGCGCAATACATCATTTCTAGCTCGGAGATCTATGGCTATACGCAGGTGCAGCGGACTGTGGTCTCGGCGCTCGCGCGCTACCTCGGCAAAAGCCGCCCGCAGCCAGGTGATCGGGCTCTTCGCAACATTCCTGCCGTCGAACACAAAAACGTGCAGCGTGCCGTGCTGCTGCTTCGGTTAGCAGTTGCACTCAACCAGGATAGGGCCAGCGATGTTCTGCGCTTTGCAGCCAGGGTTTATCCCAAGCGAGTCTATATCGAGGTGAAACCGGGGCGCACCGGCGCGGAGCTGGAGCTTTGGTCGCTGCGCAAAGAGGCAGACTACTTTCGCGAAGTTTTCGGGCGCGAGCTTTTCGCCACGCTGGCATAGATCCATCGCGCCATTCGGGGATCGACGAGCCACTGCAGCAGCGGCGGATGGCGATCCATGTCAATGCGCGCGACGGATCCCTTGCGCATGCGCACACCGGCACCGCCATTTCCCGTGATGATGCGGCCAAGGAATTTGAAAAGGTTGGGATTGTGACCAACGATCAGTACGCCTTCGCGATCGGCATATTTGTCGACAAGTTTCTGGAATGCAACGAAGTCGCCCTCGGGGCCAAGTGCGGAACTGATTTCGACTTTGGCCTCGTAGCCCAGCTCGGTTCCCACAAACTGCGCCGTCTGCAGAGCGCGCTTCAGCGGGCTCGAGACAATCACGTCGACCTGCACCTTCAGCGCGCTGAGCATACGCGCCATCAGCATGCATTGTTCTTTACCTTCTTTGATTAGTCCGCGCTTGGCATCGAGTTTCGGGTTGTCCCGCGGAACTCCGGCATCGGCATGGCGCATTAAATAGAGATTCATACAGAGGTCTTCGGAGTCCCGAAGCAGAAGTTGCCCGCTCCTCGAAGGTTCGATTTTAACATGGCTGTAACATTCAACGGAGGGCCCGGACCCACATTTCACTCACCAGGAGACCGTCCAGAGAGGGGAAATCCTGATCTAAAACGAATCCCGCGCACGATAGGGCGCTGCGGTGCTGGGGAAGGCGACCTACGCGGAGACCGGTGAGCAGCCTGAAGGCCAGGTAAAGGCTTGTTACCAGGGGCTGCGCGACAAGCCTGCCAAACCAGCCCGCGGGAATGGCGAACTCCGAGACGACCCACCTGGTTTGATCCGAGGTGCAAGGGCGTAGACGTTCTGCGAGAGCGGTGACTTCATCTGTCGAGAGGCAGTCAAGAAAGAAATGAGAGACGACCAAGTCGTAGTGCGAAGTACCCGGCAGCCACTGGCGCGCGTCGGCATGGTGCACGGATATGCGATGCCGATGAACGCCGGCATTGCGCAGGAGTGCGCGCAGCATCGCCTTGCTTGTATCGATGACTTCGACGCGGACGTGAGGATTCTCCTGGAGCAGGCGCGCCGTAAAGCGGCCGTCCCCATCCCCAAGCACGAGCGCGGTGCGGCAGTTGCGGAGTTCATCGAGGAATCGGCAACGGCAATGCCAAAGAGCGCACCCGAATGTTGCCATTTCCATCCAGCGATACACGCTGGCGAGGCGGTCAAAATTGGGAGAGCGATTCATTGCACAAGACAGAATATTGGCACGAGCAGGACGAGATCTGCTGCGCAACGAAGGGTGAGCGGCGTGATGCGACTGCGTCTGAGGTCAAGCAGACCCAACAGGGCAGCGCTTGCAGAGCCCGCGAAGATCAACGCGGAAATGCGCGGCTGGGGAAGGAAGAAACCGAGCGCCGCGAGCGAGCCAATTGCAGCCAGCGCGAAGGCTGCAGATGAGACGCCTGTGGTTTCAGCCGATTCCCAGCGGTCGATCGCGGTGCAATTGAGCCAGGCGAGAGCAGCGAAAAAGGCGGCAAGAAGCAGAAGCGGCCAAAGCGAGCCGGCGGCTGCGTGAATTCGCACAAAAACCGGGAACGCGCAACCTGCCGTGAACAGCACTCCGACGATGAATTCCTTTGAGCGAAACGGAGCCAGTGTTTTTGGACGCACGCGCGGAACGTGTACACCGGAGAAGTAAGCCAAAGCTGCGAAGGCCAGCACGGAATTTCGCTCTCGAATTGCTGGCGGCATCAGGGAAAAAACGATTCCAGCGGCGAGGACAGCGGCACAGCAGGCGGATGAGGCGAGCACGCGTCGATGGCGCCAATGGAAAAAATGACGCTCACGCAGAGCGCCGAGACTCCCTGAGCGAAAGGCAGCGCGGGCGTCGAGCAAGCGGTCGCCCACGTAGACGACCCAGGTTCCGAGCGCGAGAAGAACTGGAACCCATTTGGGAAGGTGCACTCCGGCGGCCCACGCAAAGCTCAGCGACCAGGCTACTGCGACGCTCGGTGCATCGAGGCTGGTGAGATGCCAAAGGCGCAGCGGAGCGGGCGCGTCAAAGGGAGCGCGAGAAGCTTGTGTGCTTCCCGCGAGCCGATTTTGTGCTGCCGACGGATTTGCCAGGGGAACCGGCATTCTCTTTCGATCTTAGATTCAGAACCCGGGACTTGAGACTGCCGAAATCCAAGTTTCAAAGCTTTACGGTGCTCTGCTCGACAAGGGCCTGAAGTTTTCCGTAGACGGTTGCGGCGCTCACAAACATTGGAGTGCGCAGACACTGCACGGTCAATTGCTGGGACTCGGGCGAGTAGTTCCACTGGACTTCGACACCGAATTTCGAGGCGGTTCCACTGTTGCCGCTGAGGTCGAGGCCCGAGGCTTTCGCTTTCACGATCAACTGCGCGTATTGATTGGGGGTGATGCCGGAAAAGGTCTGGGGCGGGTTCTGTGCCATTCTGTAATTCCTCGTTTTTTTTTTAAATTGCGGCGAAACGCGAGCCAATGGCCGCACCGTACGCTCTGGTCTCACTGTGGCAGATTCGCAGGAATTAATCTGCAAAACTATGGGACCCTCAGTACAAAACAGGGGAATCAGTTCGATTGAGGCTCTTATCGGGCGTGCAGTTCACCATGGTCCCCTCTGATTGGTCAGCAAATCAAAGAAGAGGCACCGCGTCATTCAACCATGCGGAACTGATTGTCGGCCCAGAGCACCGCTTCCGTATAGTAGTTGTTCACTTGCTCTCGACGGAGTCCACTGGATGCAACAATCGCCTCGCATGTATTCCAATCCCCACTCTCGTGTCCCTTCAGCCATGCGAGCATGCGACCTTCCCTGTTGACGGCGCCCTGGAGTGCTTCGAGAATTTCCTTGCGCAACGGGAGCTTCGGGGTTAGTTCCTCCATGGGGACGGCAAGCATGGCGGAAAGCAGACTGAGCATTCCCAGAAGATATTGTTCGTTAGAGCTGAACGAGCAAAGTACGGCGGCAAGCTCGCAGAACCGCGCGCGAACCATGGCCATCTTGAGAATTTCCGGAGGGCGGCCGGTATTCAGCTCGGTAGCAATGGCAAGCATGGCGATGCGCCGAAAAGCTTCTTCGCCTAGAAGTATCATCGCGGATCGGACAGACTCTATCTCCTCGCGAACCGCGTAGCCCACTGAATTTACCAGGCGCAACAAACGGTAGGTGAGAGATTGATCGCGTTTCACCGAGCGGCTTAACTCGTCCCAGTCGATAGGATCGGTCTGCAAGAGCCGCAGGATTTCGAAGTGGCAAAGGGAATTCGAGGGAACCTTGTTGTTCTTCATCAGCTCCGGACGGCAGAAATAGTATCCCTGGAAAAGCGTGAATCCCTCCGAACATGCCTGTTGATACTCTTCCTGTGTTTCCACCTTCTCGGCCAACAGCACTACCTTCTTGCCCTTGAGCTGTTGGAGCAATTCCCGCCGTCCGGCAGCACCGGTCAAAAGAAAATCCACCTTGATGTAATCGGCCAGCTCGACCAGCGGAGCAAACCGGGGTTCCCAGACAAAATCGTCGAGAGCCAGCCGGAATCCTTGGGATTTCAGCCTGACGCACGCTGCAATCAGGTCCGGTGACGGGTCCACGGTTTCCAGAAGCTCAAGGACGGCCATCTCGCTCGGCAGAACGCTCACCAGATCTTCGGTCAGTGTTTCGGAGGTGCAATTGATAAAGGCAAGGGCACCGCCGGTAAACTTCTCTACTCCGAAGAGCACGGTGTTATCGAGAACTGTGCGGGAGGCAAGCTCGACATCGCCACAAAACGCCGCCTCGGTACCCTTTCGATAGAGCAGTTCATATCCGTGAACCCGCCCGCGCAGATCGAGGATCGGCTGACGCGCCACAAAACGCGAGCGTCCCGTCAACTCAATCGAGCATTCCTGGCTAGAGGCTTCCAGAGCCTGCGAAGACCTTTGATCACCCATGGGGAAATATTCGCTAAGTGATAATATTCGCTTCTCGCATTATCGCTTGAGATATGTCCCGGGACAATTCCTCTAAAGTTACCCCTCATGCTTGCGGTCCCGGTTCCGGGCGCACCGTTCCAGGTCGACCAGCAACCGGAGGCACTGGCAGACAATGTCAGTGCAGCGCGCGGCGACAGCGACGCGGGCTCAGGCCTTTGTTGAAGTCGTGATTTCAGGGCGTGAAGTGTCCTTTTCCTCTTAGCAATACTGCGCTGGAATTGTTCAGCGGATGAATTTCGGTGGTAGGAAGCGGGCAACACGGGTGAGTACGCTTCCCTCCAATAGGGGGAACGAACGGAAGCCAAATTCGAGCTGAGGGAAACCACCATGGGACTCATTACCCCCAACGACTTTCCAAATCTGCAGGAACTCTACATTGCGCAGCTGCGCTATCTGCTGTCGGCGGAGAACCAGATTGTGAAGGGACTGCCGAAGATGATCGAGCACGCGGTCGACTTGCAGTTGAAGGGAGCGTTTCAATCGCACCTGCAGGAGACCGAGGTACACGCTGCACGCCTGGAGCAGCTGATCGGCGATTTTGCGATGGATGCCGATGACAAGAAGGATCCGATCCTTGCCGCGATTGTGGGATCGGGCGAGAACATCACAAAGGAAACCACACCGGGGGCGGTGCGCGATGCGGGACTGATTGCGACTGCGCAGAAGGTGGAGCACTACGAAATTGCGTCGTATGGCAGCGCGCGGGACTGGGCAGAACAGCTAGGACTGGCGGAACACGCGATGATTCTCGAACAGACACTGGAAGAAGAGAAGCATGCGGACCGGGTGCTGACGGAAATCTCATCGAGGACGAATCCTACGGCTTCGGTGGCGGCGTAATGCGCTGGCCTTAGTTTGGGGACAGAGTTTTTGTTCGCGCTTCCCATTCCGGCGACAAGGAACATCGCCAGAATGGGGCACGGATGTTGCTTAGCTTGCCGCAGTGGGAATTTCGTCCCGTTCAGTCGGCGGCGGTGACAACCTCCGAGCTTTTGGCTTGGGACTTGCGAGAGGCTCTCTGAACAGTGTCGGGTTTGGTGCTTGGCTTGGGGATGGCGTCGAGATCGACCTTGCCCTCGGCTAGCTGCATCAGGAAATCCTGGCTGGAAAAAACGGGGGCATCCTTGTCGATTTTCGACGCGCGCAGATAAGTCCCATACGGCTGTTGAATGCGGGCTTTCACGGTGTCGGCGAGATAGGAGGGCAGGATTTCGTCATGGATGCGCGCCTTGGCTGCAGCGTCGCGCACGGGGAAGACGACTTCGCAGCGCTCGAAGAGATTGCGAGGCATCCAGTCGGCAGAACCAAGGTAGATTTCGTCGTCGCCGCCATTGGCGAAGTGGAAGATACGCGAGTGCTCGAGGAAACGGCCGACGATGGAGCGGACGCGGATGCGCTCGGAGAGCCCGGGTAGGCCAGGGCGAAGGATGCAGAGGCCGCGAATGATGAGGTCGATTTCGACCCCAGCCTCCGAGGCTTGATACAGCGCCTCGATCACGCTGGGCTCGAGGAGCGCATTCATCTTGGCGACGATGTGTGCGGGGCGGCCCGCGTTGGCGTGATCGATTTCGCGGCGGATGAGCCCGAGGAAACTTTCCGCCATGGTCAGAGGCGCGACGAGCAAGGGGCGGTAGTCGTCGATTTCGGCATGCGCGGTGAGGTAATTGAAGACCATGTGCACGCGCTCGGTGATCTGCGGATCGCAGGTGAGCAAGCTGAGGTCGGTATAGAAGCGCGCTGTGACGGGGTTGTAGTTGCCGGTGCCGAGATGGCAGTAGCGGCGGGTCACTCCATCTTCGTCGCGGCGGACCAGCATCGCGAGCTTGCAATGTGTTTTGAGGCCGACGACTCCGTGAAAAACCTGCACGCCTGCATCTTCCATACTGCGCGCCCAATGGATATTCGAGGCCTCGTCGAAGCGTGCCATGAGTTCGACGACCAGGGTGGCCTCTTTGGTGGCGGCGGCCTCGATCATGGCCTTGAACACAGGTGAATCTTCGCTGGTGCGATAAAGGGTCTGCTTCATGGTGACGACGGCGGGATCCTGCGCGCCCTGCTCGATGAATTCCACGACAGGATCGTAAGAGTCGTAGGGATGATGCAGCAGTATGTCGTGGTGGCGGAGCTCATCGAAAATATCAGCAGACTTGCGGCTGAGGTGCAGCGCCTTGGGAGTAAAAGGCGGAAACTTCAGCTCGGGCCGGCGCACATCGTTGTAGAGGAACATGAGGCGTGAGAGATTGACGGGACCATCGCCGCGGAAGACCTGGTTGTCGTCGAGTTCGAAGTTGACGCGCAGGCGCTCGACGATCTCGGGGTCGGCCCCTGACTCGATTTCGAGGCGCACGGCATCGCCTTTGCGGCGATTGTGTAGCTCGACACNNCTCGTAGCCGCGATACATGCCGCCGAGGTTTTGGACGATGAGGTCCTGAAGCAACAGGTAATCGTATCCGTCGGCGGAGGGAAGACGAACGAAGCGGGATAAGGCGCGCGGCACGGTGACGACGCCGAGGACCTGGGGGCCAGAGCTCTTCCGTTTGCGGCGGAGCAACAAAGCGAGACAGAGGGCCTTGTTGAGAACGCGCGGAAAAGGATGGGACGGATCGATGGCAATGGGGGTGAGAAGCGGATCGACTTCGCGCTGAAAGTAGTTTTGTGCAAAGGCACGCGCTTCTTCATTCAGCTCATCCCATTCAAGCAGGCGGACGCCCTGTTTGCGCAGTTCGGGAAGCAGGTGCTCATTCCAGCAGCGGTATTGGGTGTCGACGAAGCTGTGGATTTCGACGGTAAGCTGGGCGAGCGATTCGTCGGGACGCAAGCCGTCGTAGCCTGGCTCGCGGTAGCCGTCTTCAATACGCTGCATCAGGCCGGCCTGGCGGATTTCGACGTACTCATCGAGGTTGGAGCCCGTGATGGCGAGGAATTTGACGCGTTCGAGCACGGGATTGGCGGGGTCTTCGGCTTCTTCCAGGACGCGGCGATTGAATTGCATCCAGGAGAAGTCCCTGCCGTTGAACATTTTCTGTTTTTGTGCCGTGCGGGCCATGAAGTCCGTCCAGTGCGCTGTGTTGGCAAGTCTAAAGCATTTTCGCGAGGGGGTCACATGGGCGCCAGCACGAGGGACTGAGCCCATTCCATTCCATTGATATAGGAAGCGGGCGGCGCGGGATGTTAAGCCTTCGCAAAAAGGATTGCATGCAGCGGCTCCTTATCAACCTTCGCGCTCTTTGCCGGTATAGCGGGACATCTGAGCTGAGACATCGTAGCCACACTGTGCCGCGTCGCACATCGATCACTCCGTGGACGCGAGTAGATGTATATGGTCGATGTGGCCTCTATCATTCAAGAACAGATAGAGCGTGGTGTCGTCGTTCCATTGAACAGTTATCTGGACTTTTCCATGCTCCAGACGGCTCACTTGCATCCGCTGTCCGTAGATTCGATGGATGTCTGAGAGGGTCGCACCGAGTCCGAGACCGCGCCCAGTGTCGCCGATCTTGCTCCTGGCCTCGGTCCCCCAGACCTCAGCCGAATAGGCCACGCTGTCCTCACCCTTGTCGTTCCAGGTGCTGCAGATGAGCTTTAGGCCCCCTTTTTTCCACTCGTAGTTTCGTCCTCCGGCAACAAGGCCCGTATCTGGGACATCAATGACCTTGGTTGGTTGGCCAAGCTTTGCGATCACTTCCTTGACAGTGCTCCTGTAAACATCAATTCCAGATAGGGTCGTATCCGAGTCTCCTTTCGCCCGAAGACGATCCGGAAGATCATCCGCTACAAGGACCGTTGAAACGAGCGAAAAAAAGAGCATGATGACGGCAGGCCTTATTTGAGGCTTCATGGCTGCTTCTCCTGCTGAGGCGGTGGAGGCGGCTGCTGAGGCTGCGGTGGTCGATTGTTCTCGACGGTAAGGTTGGTTAATGGGTCAGTCTTCGCAGCGTCGGTGCGCGATGTTAAGCCTCCGCAAAAAGGATTGCATCCAGCGGCTCCTTAAGCCCTCGTGTTCCTGGAGTGGAACTACTTGACCCTCCCGGCGGAATTCTCGAGGACGACATTGGAGAGGACGCCGGTGTCGGACTTGTCCGGCAAGTGCGAGCAGAAGCCGATCCCGGCGTAGAAGGGCTCATTGAAGTGGATCTGGATGGGCGGTCCGAACTGGTGCATCGGTTCGCCCTGCAGGCTGACGAAAATGGCCACCGAATCGCCGTGTTTTTCGATGCCGATGCGTTTAGCGAGAACGCCGTTGAGGCCGCCACCAAAGCGGTACTGCATATCTGTGATCATGGCCCCTTTTTCAGCGCGCTGGGCGAGGTGGATCATGCCGGTTCCGTGTTCACCGAGCATCGCCTCTTTCGAGTCGTCGTCGAGGGACTGGCGGAGAATGAGGACCACTTTGCGGTCGTTGTACCCATTGGGGTCGGGGAAGGTTGCGTCGGCGGCGAGGGAGACGTCGCCCGAGATTTTCTTCCACAAAAAGCGGAACTCGTCGCGGGTGTACCAGATGTTGTAGCCGGCAGAGTGGATGGTGTAGGCATTCGACGCGGGATCGTAGCTGGCGCTGCCTGGGACAACCGCAGAGCCGACGTCCGACTGGCCGTCAAAGATACCGATGGGCGTGTTGAAGGTGGTTGTCGGACGATGGAAGTCGGCAGGAGGCGGAACCTGCTTGTGGGTCGCGGAGCCGGGCTGCGCCCAATCGGGCACAGATGGGGTGGCAATCTGGCCGCGGGCGAGACAAGCAGCCGAAAGAGTCAAGGCGAGCAAGGTTGCGGGAAGAATTCTTAGATCGCGGCAAAGAACAACCGTTTCCATAGGCAAGCAATGTAACAGATGGGGACAGGGAACGATCGGAGACGGGACGGCGTATTCAAGCGCATGGGAAGTTCGAGTGCGCTCCCGTATTGACCTTCACAGGTTGATGGGTTGAGGATAGAAGGTGGGCCGACCTGCTGTATCCAATTCCACAAAAAATGAGAGGAGTCTTGCCATGCCCCAGGAACAAGTTTCTGTCTCCGAAAGCCTGATTCCCCCGCAGCCGATGCCTTGCGGCCCTTCCGCCTTCACGGGCCAGCTTCTGGGCTTGCTGGATGGGCAGCCTAAAGATGAAGCGACGGTGAAAGAAGCGTTCGCCGGACTGGATGAAATGTTCGACCTGATTGCAGCGGGACTCTACAGCATGGCTTCAATGCTGGTGGGCGAGGGCGAAGAGAGCGTCCAGCTGGTGGAGACCGCAGTGGCGACGGCGGAAGTTTCGGCCTGCGACGATGCCGCGCAGGCGCGAAGAAGCAGCAGGCTTGCGCTATGCCGGGCTGCGCTCGAGGTGTTGGATCGCCGTGTTCCGGGATGTTTGGCCGCGCTAAAAGGATTGGCGCCGACCAAGACCTGTATCCAGGATGATGATCTCGATACGGGCGCGGTCTCGAGCGAGGAACTGGCAAAGCTGATTTCTGGACCAGAAAAAGATCGCGTGCGCAGCTGGCTGACGGGGCTCCCGGCGACATTTCGGGTAGTGTTTGTGCTGCGGGCGGTCGCGGGGTTTACTTCGCCTGAAACGGCGGAGCTTCTGGTGGCCCATGGCGGACCGGCAGCGGCAGGATGGACTGCAGCGGATGTGCGCGAGGTGTTTCGCCAGGCGCTTTGCTCGCTGGCGTCGCAGGTGATTCACGCAACGAATATGCGATAACCACAACTGCCGTTCGATAACCAAAACTGCCGTTCTGGTTAAGAGCACCGGCAGCAGATGCCCAGAATGCGCGGGGGATGCGTGCGATTCCCGAGGGCGAAGTGTGTTCCCGAGTACACCCGGGGGCGTCTATTGTTCGATACACTAGATTTAAGAAGCTGGCTGCCCAATTCGGGCATCCATATCAGGTGAAAACACTTTCCGGCAGAAGCTCTCTGCGGTGATTCGAAGACGATCGTAGATGCCCGCAAACCATTCAAGGAAAAAATCGGGAAAGCTCTGTGCCTGCACGTTGCTGGTGGCAGGATTCGCAATCGCTACCCAGGGTCGCGGGTATGCACAGGCGCTGCCGTCGCAGGCGCTCGGGCAGTCGTCAGGGCCTACGGCGCAGAGCTATCAGGGCTCCATCGCGACGGGAGAGGTTTCGCCTCAACCCATCGATCTCACGCTCGATGACGCGATGCAGAGGGGCCTTAAGAACAACCTCGGTGTGATTCTGAACGGGACACAAGTGGCGGGGACGCGCGGTCAAAGGCTGAGCGAGTTGCAGGGATTGCTGCCCGAAGTCGATTTCAAAGCGCAGGAAAGCGTGGAACAGGTTGATTTGGCGGCGGAGGGCTTGCGGATTCCCGGATTTCCCACGATTATTGGGCCGTTCGGGTTTACGGATTTGCGGGCGTCGCTCACATGGTCGCTCGTCGATGTGACCTCGCTGCGCAACTATCTCGCGGCCCGGCACAGTTTTACATCGGCGCAATTGTCCGCGGAAGATGCACGCGACATGGTGGTGCTGACGGTGGGGAACGCCTACCTGTTGGTGATTGCCGACCAAACCCGCGTGAGCAGCGAGGAAGCGCAGGTGGCCACGGCAAAGATTTCTCTCAACCAGGCGGAGGCCAATCATCAGGCGGGGACAGCGCCGCTGCTGGACGAACTGCGCGCGCGCGTGGATTATCAGTCGCTGGAGCAGCAGCTGATTGTTGCCCAAAACGGCCTGGAGAAGGATAAGCTGGCGCTGGCCCGTGTGATCGGGCTTCCGCTGGCGCAGAAGTTCAACCTGGTCGACACTGCGCCTTATGCGGCCTTCGATCTGATCGACGTCGACGCGGCAATTCGCGACGCGCATGCTAACCGCAAGGACCTGGCAGCCTTGATCGAGCAGACCAAAGCGTCCGAAGAACAACGCAAATCGGCGACGGCCGACAGGTTGCCTAAGCTCGCATTTGCCGGCGACTATGGCGATATTGGTGTGAATGTGCGCCATTCCCATGGGACCGGCGATGCGCAAGGTACGTTGTCTGCACCGCTCTTCAAGGAATTCGGGTTGCGGGGCGAAGCGCAGGTGGCGCAGTCGCAACTGGATACGCAGAAAGCCCAACTGAGCGACATGAACGCGCAGGTGGATGCCGATGTACGGGACGCGCTGCTGGACATTGCTTCGGCACAAAGGCAGGTGGAAGTGACGCGATCTAGTGTGGACTTGTCCAACGAGGCGCTGAGCGAAGCGCAACAGCGTTACGCGAACGGCGTAAGTGACAACCTGGCCGTGAGCCAGGCGGAGCAATCCGTCGCGCAGGCCAACGATCAGTATGTCGCCAGCCTTTATCGGCACAACGTGGCCAAGCTGAGCCTGGCGCGTGCGCTGGGCGCGGCGCAGAACTACAAGAACTATTTGGGAGGGAAGTAGCGTGGCGGAAACAACCACAACAGCGGTCCGACGCGAGACAGACGAGAGCACAGAAACCGTGCAACCGCAGTCGCGGCGCAGGGGCATCATCATCATCGTGGTTGTGCTTCTTGTGGTGGTGGGTGCAGGGCTCTGGTGGCGGTCCACCTTCAGCGAGGACACGGATGATGCGCAGGTCAATGGGCACCTGATCCAGATCAGCCCGCGCATCGCGGGACAGGTGCTGAAGGTCGACGTCGAAGAGAATCAGGTAGTGAACGCAGGCGACGAGATCGCGCAATTGGACCCGAGGGACTATCAGGTTGCGGTAGAAAACGCCGAGGCTGCGCTCGCAAGCGCACAGGCTGCGGCGGCTGCGGCGCAGGTGAACGTGCCAATTACGACCATCAACACCGGCAGCAATTTGAGTTCTGCAGCATCCGACGTGAGTGGGGCGCGTGCTTCAGTGGAACAGGCCCAGCAGCAACTGCAGTCCGCGCAGGCGCGCGTGGCCCAGGCCGACGCGAACAACATCAAGGCGCAGGCCGATCTTGCCCGCTACAGGCCGCTTGTTGAAAAGGACGTGATCAGCAAGCAGCAATTTGACGCTGCTGTGGCGGCGGCCGACGCGGCAAAGGCAGCTCTGAACGATGCCCGGGCAGCTCAGCAGGGAGCGGCAGACGGAATCCGGGTTGCAGCGGATCGCGAAAAGCAGGCTGCAGCTCTGTACAAGTACGCCCAGACCGGACCACAGCAGGTTGCCGCACAAAACGCCCATGCCAGGCAGGCTGAGGCGCAGGTGAAACAGGCGCAGGCGCAGCTGGACCAGGCGCGGCTCAACCTGAGCTACACGAAGATCGTCGCGCCAGTGGCGGGGATCGTCACGCGCAAGAGTGTGGAACTCAATCAGAACGTCAGCGTGGGACAGAATCTGCTGACTCTGGTCTCGCTCGAGGATATCTGGGTGACGGCGAACTTCAAGGAGACGCAATTAGAGCATATGACGCCATGCCAAGCGGTTACTTTGAAGGTGGATGCGTACGGCGGACGGAAGTTCTCAGGCAGGGTTACGCAGATCGGCGGCGCGACCGGCTCGATGTTGTCGCTCTTCCCGCCGGAGAATGCGACGGGCAACTATGTGAAGGTGGTCCAGCGCATTCCGGTGAGGATTGATTTCACCAATCTGGCGCAGGAAGACGGGGACTACGTTCTACGGCCTGGACTCTCTGTGACACCTGAGATCTCGGTCAAGGGCGACAAGGTACACAATGTCCCGGGATGTCCATAGGTTTCAGGGAGATTCAGCGAATAGCCTGACCAATCAGAAGGAGCACCGGCGCGGGTCCAACCGCGCCGTCTTCAATTGTGGCGAGCGTGGTGCGGTGGACCTGCTCCTCTGAAGTGCTGGCTTTGGAGACGGCGACGCACGGTGTATTCGGCGCGATGCCTGAGGCGATCAGATCGTCTGCGAGCATGCGAAAGCGGCGCCCTGGCATGTAGATCACGAGGGTGGCGTCGGGCGGGAACGCTCGTTGCCATTTGGGCGTGAGTTCGAGCCTGTCGGCTGCGTGATGTGCTGTGGCGAAGATGAGCTTGGAGGCTGCGCCGCGGTCGGTGAGCGGGGTTTTTAGCTCTGCGGCCACGGCGAAGGCGGCGGTGATTCCGGGGACGATCTCGAACGGGATGGCGGCTTCGGTGAGGGCAGCGATCTCTTCGCCGGCGCGGCCGAAGACCAGCGGGTCGCCTGACTTCAGGCGTATGACGGAGCGCCCGGCGCTCGCGTGTTCCAGCATGAGGGCGTGGATGCCGGCCTGGGTGATACGTGGCTGGCCACAGCGCTTGCCCACAGGAATAATCAGGGCGGATGGGCTGGCGAGCGAGAGGACATCGTTGGAGACGAGGTCGTCGGGCAGGACAACGTCGGCGGATTGCAACAGTCGGAGTGCGCGGAGGGTTAGCAGTTCGGGATCACCTGGGCCGGCGCCAACCAGGTAAACGGTGCCCGGGCGTGTGGAGGTGATCACAGTTTGCGCTCGGTGGTAGACGCCGCAGGGGCGATGGGATTGGTGCGGGCGTGTTCGCGCGCCAGAGCGCGGGATGGACAGCCGTCGTAGCCGCAGACCTCACGGCTGGCGAGTTGGTGGAGGAGTTGTTTGCGGGCGTCGTTCAACGGCTCGAGTCGCAAAACCTCGCGGCGGAGATTGCCTAGTTCGGTGAGCCAGTCGCCCGTGTCAAGCGNNGATCTGTAAATCACCTCGGCGCACGACAGAAGGGAAGTAGAAGTCGCAGAATGGAGGGTCGTCGACGGCGTTGATCAGAATCCCGGCGGCTTCAGCTTCTGCGAACACCGCCCGATTGGCTGCGGGAACATTGGTGGCAGCGACGGCGAGGAACTGGCCGGTGAGGTCGCCGGTGGCGTACTCGCGCTGATGCCAGACAATCTCGCCGCTGTCAGCCATGGCGATGATGCGCTCGCCTGCATGGGGAGCGATGACGGTGACGGCGGCGTTGGCGGCGAGCAGGGACTCGATCTTCGACTCAGCGAGGTTGCCCGCGCCGATGACGATGCACGGGCGTGCGGTGAGTTTGAGGAAGATCGGGAAGAGGGACATCGCGGACTACTCTCCGGGGGCGTGGCGGCCGGCGCCCACGGGCGCGGGATCGCGTTCGACCGCGGGAAGCGCGGTGCCGGCGAGTTGGGCGCGGAGGCTGTCGTCGTCGGTGCGGGCGAAGTAGGCGCGTAGGTCTTCGCCGGGTTGGCGTGCGACGAGATAGGCGCGCAGCAAGCGCTCGATGGCCTCGGGGCAGTCTTCGGCGGCGGCACGATAGCCGATCTGGCGAGCGATGGCGGCGTACTTGCCAACGGCGCCGCCGACGCAAAAGTAGAAGGCATCGACCATCTTGCCGTCCTTCTTGATCTTCTTGCCTTCGAGGCCGATGTCGGCGATCCAGGCCTGGCCGCAGGAGTTGGTGCAGCCGGTGACGTGCAGCTTGATCTGCTGGTCGAAGCCGGGCAGGCGGTCTTCAAGCTCGCTGGTGAGCCATTTGGAGAAGGCCTTGGTTTCGGCGATGGCGAGCTTGCAGAACTCGGTGCCGGTGCAGGCGATGGCGCCGCGCCAGAAGGGCGTGACCTCGACATGCAGTCCAATCTCCCCGAGCGCGTGAACGAGGTCGCGGGTGCGGGCGTTGGGGACATTGGCGATTACGAGGTTCTGCATGATGGTGGCGCGGAGTTGACCGTCGCCGAACTGCTCGGCGAGATCAGCAAGCTGGATCAGCTGATCTCCGGTGAGGCGGCCGCCCATCACGCTGGCGCCGACGGCGGAGAGGCCGGGCTGTTGCTGAGGGGTGACTCCGATGTGGTCGCGGTACACGTCGGCTGGGACAACATCCTCGTCGACGGGCGACGGGTCGAGTTTGTAGCCAATCTTGGATTCGATGGCTTCGAGCATGGTCTCGGCGGTCCAGCCATGACGCATGAAGAGGTACTTCATCCGCGCGCGAGTACGGTTTTCGCGGAGCTCCTGCTGTTCTTTGAAGATGCGGAGGACGGCCTCGACGACGGCGTAGGCCTTATCTTGCGGGATGAAGGCGGGTATGCGCACTGCGATGTGCGGCTCGGTAGAGAGACCGCCGCCAACGCGCAGGGTGTAGCCGATCTCTTCGAGGCCGTTAACCTCGCGCTTGATCGCGGTGAGGGCGACGTCGTTGATCTCCGGATAGGAGCACCACAGTGGGCACCCAGTTGCTGTGATCTTAAACTTGCGGGGCANNTTGAACTTGCGCGGCAGGTTGTAGAACTCGGGATTGGCGGTGAGGCCGTGCGCAATCTCGACTGCGAGTGGGCTGGCGTCGATGAGTTCGTGGCCATCGAGCCCGGCGAGCGGGCACCCGGTGACGTTGCGGACCACGTCGCCGCAGGCTCCCTTGGGGCTGAGGCCGATCTCAGTCAGCGCGTCGACCACTTCGGGTAGCGACTCGATGGTGAGCCAGTGGAGCTGGATGTTCTGGCGGGTGGTGATGTCGGCGAGGTTGCGCGCGTACTTCCTGGTGAGCTCGCCGATGACGCGGAGTTGATGCGAGGTCAGCAGGCCGTTGGGAAGGCCGATGCGCATCATAAAGTACTCGGTCGCCTTGCCTACGCCGTCTTTGCCGCCGGTAACGCCGAGGCCATCGCCCTGGGTGTAAACGCCCCACCACTTGAAGTAGAACTCCCCCCACTCGGCCGGAACCGAGCCGCGGCCTTCGCGTGAGTACTGCCGAACTTCATCCCACGCCTCCCAGGGGTTTTTGGCGACTTTGAGACGCTCCGCCTTCTGGGCCTTGGTTTCTTTGGGGGGTGTCGTGGAGGCAGGTAGCGGCGGTGTGGCGACGTCGGTCATATGTTTCCCGGAGAATCCTTCTTCTTTTAGAGTGAAATAAGCCGCCGGTTCGACGAAACGGCTGGCTAAAACGCTCGATCCAAATAAAATCGCCCACCGGAATCGTGGGCGCTCGAGCGGCTTGTCCGCGCATTTCGTAATACTTGGTTCCTTACGAGGCGGGACAAGGGCGACGGCGCGCGAGGTCGCAACAACAGGTACAACGGGTTGCAGACGGAACGAGGCGGAACGTCGTCATGAATACAAGCTTAGTTCTGCGGCGTTCCCTAGTCAAGACTTGAAAGGATTGTCAGTCGGCCTCAGCGAGCGACATCTTGTGGCGCACATCCGAGCCGCGCAGCCAGAAGATCACGTCCTCTGCGATGTTGGTGGCATGGTCACCGGCGCGTTCCAGATTTCGCCCGATGATGATTGCGTTCAGCGCCTGCTCGGTGACGAGCGCATGTTGCTGCATCACTTCCACCAGCTCGGTTTGCAGGGCGCGGTTCATGTCGTCGACTTCGTCGTCCATGGTCAGGACGCTCTCCGCCATTTTGGCGTCGGCCTCGAGCAGAGCCTGGATCGCGGTGCGGATCATGACCCCGACCCGTTCGCCCATCTCATTGATGTCGATGGGCAAGGAGATCTCGGGCGCATCCTTCATTTTCAGCACCTTCTCGGCGATGTTGGCGGACTGGTCGCCGATGCGTTCCAGGTCGCCATTGATTTTGATGACGGAGAGGATGAAGCGCAGATCGATCGCCATGGGCTGCTCTTTGGCAAGAAGTTCGTAGGCCATTTCGTCGACGGTGGTTTCCGCGGTGTTGATGGCTTCCTCGATTTCGAGCACGTGATTGCACAGCCCGATGTCCCGCTCCAGGTAAGCTTCGACGGAGAACTCCAGCGCCTGCTGGGACAAGGCGGCCATCGCAAGCAGCTTATCTTTCAGCGCGGCCAACTGTTGGTGAAAATTTATGCGGGGCATGGGGAGGCTCCTCGGCAAATTACCTATCGGCCTCTATTGTGACGCAGATGTGAAACAGACGTGTGAATATGCGGCGACAGGAAGCCCCGGAGATACCTTTCGGAATCTCCCGGGGCGGTGCAACGTGATCAATTGCCGTAGGTTGCGTGCCAGTAATTCCCGTAGCCGACGACCACGGTAGACCCGACGAGCAGCAGCAGTCCGCAGGTGACCAGCAGCTTGGTGCGTGTGCTGGTGCCGTGCCACTCCTTCAGCACCAGGCCCCACAGGGTCGCGAAGATGATGATGGAGGCCATGTGGAGGGTCCAGGAGGAGAAGTCGTACTTGCCCATCTTNNAGATGTAGTTGGCGAAGAGGGTCTTGGGGGCGAGGCGGTCGTAGGTCGAGGGGTCAAGCGGGTCGAAGTCGACCAGGGTGTCGCCCGAGGTGGCAGCGGCACGCATGGGGTTGATTCCAGGCTCGCCACCGAACTGGCGGATCGACCCGTTCTGGAAGATGAGGATGCCCGACCAGATGAAGTTGGTGAAGAAGCCGCCCAGGAGGACCACGATGAGGATAGGCAGGTTCTGCCACAGGTCGAGGCGGCCGGAGGCCACGAGTTGGACCTTGGCGAGGTCGCCGATGGGCTTGCCGGCTGCGAGGCCGAAGGCGAAAAAGGAACTCATAAAGCCGGCCAGGATGGCGATGGCGATGCCCTTGCCGAAGTTGTAGTCGCGCTCGCCGGCTTCAGCCTTCTCTTCCGGGGTGATCTCCTTTTCCTTTGAGTAGCCGGCTGCTCCGTTGACCGCGACGCCGATGACGCAGATCACGACTCCGAGCAGGATGATTCGGCCGGATGTCTGGTGGAAGAGGGTCATGATCTGACCGTTATAAACTGGAGGAACGAGGGTTCCGAAGAAAGCGCAGAGGCCGAGGGCGATGGCGTAACCGAGAGCGATGCCGAGGTAGCGGATGGCGAGACCGAAGGTGATTCCGCCAACACCCCAGAGGATGCCGAAGAGGATGGCATATCCAATGCTGGACGGATGTGTCCGCCAGGCCTCACCCAGGATGGACCAGAGGTGCGGGACGAAGATGCTGGCGAGCAGAGTAGGCGCGATGATCCACGCGGCGAAGCCCTGGATGATCCAATAAACCTCCCACGACCAGCGCTTGATGCCGCGGAAGGGGATGAAGTTGGTGGCTGAACAGAAGCCTCCAATCCAATGGAAGATGACGCCAAGAAATGGATTCGGTCCCACAGTACCTCGCCTGCTACGAATTTCGATGAAACGCGTACCAATCCTACCTGAGTCGATTCTATTGTGGAAATGGATTGTCTATTGGACTAAGGTGGATTTGAAGGCTTTAGGCAAGTGTCGCCCGACACGGAAGCAGCTTGATCTGCGGCGATACGATGAATGAGCTACAAATGGGTTTCAGGGAAGTGGGGAAAGGGTTTGCGAGTTTCGCTGTTTATCACCTGTTATAACGACACACTCTTCCCGGAGACAGGGAAGGCGGTAGTTCGAGTGCTGGAACGGCTGGGGCATACGGTCGAGTTCCCGGCAGGCCAGACGTGCTGCGGACAGATGCATTGGAATACGGGCTATCAGGACGAGGCTATGCCGCTTCTGCGACGTTTCGTAGAGCAGTTTCGCGGGTCCGAAGCGGTGGTGAGTCCTTCGACCAGCTGCGTGGCGATGATGCGCGACCACTACCCGTTGATGG
>PLKY01000096.1 GCA_003140785.1 Acidobacteriaceae bacterium
GGCCGCAGCTATGTGCAGATTGCGCGCGAAGGATGGGGAGAACAGAAGTCACAGAATGGCGGCGCGAACCCGACGCTGAGCGGGCCGTCGAGCACGAGCTATCACTTGTGGGCTGTCGCACCCTCAGCGAAACCGTCGGCGCCTGAACGCGCGACTGACGACGATCTGTTCCACAACAGCAAAGTCAACGTCGATACGAGCGTTGCGGGTTTGACGCATCTTGCGCCGGGTTATGTGCCGGATTGGTTGGCCAGTGGACTCTCGGCGATCGGCGCATCGTTGAAGCAGCTTGAATCCGTCTGCACCTGCAAGAGCGACGGAGCCGCCGCTCACAAAGTGGCAGCGATTTATCGACAAACGCTCGATCTCAGAGGACGAGTGGCGGGAAGCGAACTCAATGCGCAAGCGAAAATGAGTCTGCTATTCGAACTCGACGCGAAGATCGGGCAATTCCAAGCCGCGCTGGCGGAACTTCTCGGGCTGGATTTTGTTGCCTATCGCACCAATGAATCTTCCGCGCAGTCCGGGGGATTCCGAGGCGCCTCGGCCGACGAAACGCCGCGCAGCGTTTCTGCCGGCGAGTTGTTCAAAGTTCACCTGCATACGTCGAACGCCGCAAGCGACGCGCGCTTGCTGAAGACGTGGTTCGAAAACGAGAAAGGTGAGCCGTGGATGCACGGGGAAGCGATCAGCACTACGGGAAAAGGTCAAGTCTCCGATGCGATTTTCAATCTCAAGGTTCCTGAAGATGCCGTATCAACCCAGCCTTTTTTCACACGACCGTCGATCGAGCAGCCCTACTACGACATTGCAAATCCTGCCTGGCGTGAGCGGTCGTTTGCGCCGTGGCCTTTGGCGGCATGGGCAGAGTTCTCGTATGAAGGTGTACCCATCCGGCTCGGCCAAGTGGTGCAGACGCTCGAGCGTGTTACGGGGCCCGGTGGAATTTATCAGCCGCTTGTTGTGACGCCGGCGATTGGTGTGCGCGTGGAACCCGAAGCGCGCATTCTGCCGCTCGACGGGAGCGCGCTGCCGGTGCGGGTTACGGTTCATACGCAGTCAGCCGCCGAGGGGACAGTCGAACTTAAATTGCCGGCGGGTTGGCGCGCAGAGCCATCCCAAGCGAAGTTTCATCGTGCCAGTGCCGGAGACACAGAGCCGATTCTATTTTCTGTGACCCCGGCCATAGCCGAGGCGGGCGGATTTTCCATCAACGCCGTGGCGCACAGCGGTGGGCGAACCTATGAGACCGGTTGGCAGAGCGTAGGGTATGCGGGGTTACAGCCGTATAACCAGTACCAGCCTGCGGTGTTGCGGACGCGAAAAGTGGATGTGAAGCTTGCACCGGGATTGCGCGTCGGTTACGCGATGGGCACCGGCGACCTTGTGCCGGGCGCAATTGAAGGGTTAGGTGTGACGCCGCACTTATTAACCGCCGAGGAAGTTGCGAGCGGAGACTTATCCGCATGGAATGTGATTGTGATCGGCATTCGGGCCTATTCGGTCCGGCCGGAACTTGCCGCTGCGCAGTCGCGCCTAGATCAATTTGTACGACAGGGCGGAACGCTGATTGTTCAGTACCAGAGCGGCAACTTCCCTGCTCCGCTGCCGATGGCCATGGGTCGGATGCCGGAGCGCGTGGTGGACGAACAGGCACCGGTGAAGCTGCTCGATCCTACAAATCGGCTGCTGACCTGGCCCAATACGATCAAGCCGGCAGACTTCGATGGATGGGTTGAGGAGCGCGGGCACTCCTTTTTGGATACATGGGACCCCGGATACATCGCTCTAACCGAGACCGCGGATGCCGGCCAGGATCCTCAGCGGGGGGGATTACTTATCACGCATCCAGGCAAGGGCACTTATATCTATATTGCCTATGCCTTATATCGCCAACTTCCCGAGTTAGTCCCAGGAGCGTACCGTATCCTGGCGAATCTACTCAGTGCCGGCAGCGCGGAATAGGTCGGGACTGCCGGGTCTGGGCTGCCAGGCCTAGGCTTGAAGATGGCCTACGTGTGGGCACGCACGTCGTGCTCGGACAACTCTGTGAATAGAAGATGAATTCAACTGCCATTTACTTCGCTTTGTTGAAGAAGCGGCACTGTTAAAAATATGTGAATTAGTCAAATATTCATCAAAGTCTGCGAGCCTTTCAAACAGATACGGCTTAAGCGAAAGCTTGCTTCTGCAGTGCCACTTCTCGCGGCCGTTCGGATTCCCTTCGAAGTTTTAATGGAACGACGCACTCATGCCGATTATGCAATTACGGAGTCGGTGAGTGACTGCACGAATCAACCTGTTTAAGAGGAAAAAGAGAGGCCCAATGAAATTCAAGTTTAATGCTGTTGCCGCCGCAATTCTGGCAGCCAGTCTTGTCGGTTCGAATGCATATGCCGGCGATCCCCCTGCGCCCCCAAAGAAGCATGTAACCAAGAAGCCACCGAAGCCAACAGTGGAAGATCAGATTCAGGCTCTGCGCCAGGAATTTCAAGGTCAGATCGACGGCCTGAAGGGCGACCTCGCCGCGAAGGATCAGCAATTGAGGCAGGCTCAGCAGACTGCGACGGATGCGCAGGCTGCGGCGGCCAAGGCAGAAGCAGACGCTACCGCACAGCAACAGGCAACGACGGACAACGCGGCAGCGGTATCAACGTTGCAGACCACGGTGACCGACCTGAAGGACAATGCCGTTTCTCTGGCCACAACGGTCTCGGACGAAACTGCCTCGATCAAGAAGTCGATCGCGAACCCTACGACGCTTCACTACAAGGGAATCGCCCTGACACCGGGCGGCTTCGCGGCGGGTGAAACTGTGTACCGCACCAAGGCGACCGGCGGCGATATCCCGACAGCATTCAATGCAATTCCCTACGAGCATGCCGACGCGTATTCGCTGAGCGAATTCTACGGAAGCGCACGTCAGTCGCGCGTCACTTTGATGGCCGAAGGCAAGACGAACTGGGGAACCCTGCGCGGCTACTATGAGGCTGACTGGCTGGGCACCGGTATCAGTTCCAACAACAACCAGTCGAACAGCTATGTACTGCGCCAGCGCGTGATCTGGGCCCAGGCCGAAACCAACAACCATTGGGCCTTTACCGGCGGGCAATTGTGGTCTCTCGCCACGGAAGACAAAAAGGGCATCTCGAATCTGTCCGGAGACATCATGACGCCGCAGACCATAGACCCGAACTACGTGACGGGCTTTGTTTGGACGCGTCAGTACGGCTTCCGCGTGACCAAGACCTTTGACAAAGTGGCATTCGGCGTTGCAGCCGAGAATCCGCAGATCCTTTACACGGCGTCCTTGGCCGGTAATACCCCTTACGCAGTCATTGGCAGCGCTGGCAATAATGGCGGCAACTACAACGCGGCGATTAGTGCGTGCACGCCTGCTACTTCAATCGTGAACTACACCGACCAAGCGGAAACGAACTCGACAGGCGGCACCGAACATGTGGCCGTTCCCGTTTATAAGACGGTCAACGGTTGCGCCAACATCGCCAACCTTTCCTTCAACCAAGCGCCAGACATCATCGCGAAAGTTGCGATCGATCCGGGCTGGGGACACTACGAGATCTTCGGCATCGGCCGGTTTGCTCATGAGACTGTGTATCCAGGTGAAACAACCGACAGGAACCTGTACGGCGCCCTGACGGATGTTGCCACCGGCTTGGCAGTTGCACCGGCCCTGACAGTAGCTGGTTCATTTGAAGACAACATCGTGGTTGGCGGCGGGGGAGCCAGTTTCCGCGTGCCGATTACCAAGGCGCTAACCGTTGGCGCAAAAGGCATGTACGGAACGGGTCTGGGCCGCTACGGCGACTCCACTCTTGCCGACCTCACAACCGCCAGTTGGGGTGGATTCTCTCCAATCCATAACGCCTCCGGCCTTTTCACAATTGAAGCCAATCCAACTCCTCGCCTGCTCATCTGGGCAGACTACGGCGGCGACTATGCCAGTCGCGACGACTGGGGCGCTGCTGGAGTTACGACCACGTTGGGTGGTCCGTCGGCGGACTTCTGCTATACCCCCACAGGGGCAACAAAACCGACATGCGCCACCTCTGCTTCGGCCGCAGCGATTGCGGCTGGTGGAAAGTGGGGCGGACACTGGGGCGCGCCGAGCACCGCACCGGTCGGCTACGGCTCCTATCTGTTGAACAACTCCGCTTGCAACACCACCAGCAATCCTGGATACAACGGTGGTGCTTCGACCGGCTACGCTCCGGGCGGCTCCTGCGGTGCGCAAGTGCGCAACGTGCAGGAAATCACGGGCGGCTATTGGTACGACATCTATCGCGGCGACCGCGGACGCCTGCGCCAGAGCATCCAGTACGGCTATGCTGTGCGTGAAGGGTGGTCGGGCGCGGCAGCCACCGCTGGCGGTCCTGGAATTGGCGCCAAGGGGATCGACAACATGTTCTGGACCTCGTTCCGCTACTACTTGCCGTAGTTCGAAGATCGTAGACTGAGGCATAACAGCCAGGGCAGCTCCGGTATGGAGCTGCCCTTTTTATTTTCGGATTGGATTTTGGGGAGTATCCTCGGGGCGCGCGCTGATCTCTATGGAGCCTTCGGTTCACCTGTCGACACGAAGGCGACGCCGAGGAATTCGTCGCCAGAGGCCAATGCGTCGCGCAGCCGCTCTGGATTCGGTCCACTGCGCGCGACGGCCTCCTCAAGGAGCTGCAACGCAGCTGCGGGCTTGGTATTCGACGGAAGGCGGAAGATCCACGGGACGTTGGTGGAGGTGAGCGCTTTGTCGTCGCTCAGGGCGAGTACCGGAACAAATGCCTTCAATGCCAGTTGCTCCGATAGATGTGCGGAATTGCGATCCATGGCGACAATCGCCAGCGCGTGTTCATCCCAGAGTGCGTGCACGAGTTGGGTGGAAGCGGCGCCCCAGCTTTGGTCGCTCGCGATGGATAAGAATTCCCAGACCCGGCCGTTTGGACCTTTCGCTGTGATCGCAGCTTGAATGGGAGGCGACGTTGCGATCTGGTCTGCTTGCGGTCCGAACAGAACGATGCGCAATGGACCCTGCGGCACGTCGGGTCGCGTTGGACCGGAGTAACTCACCCCATCTTCACCTACGCGCGCGTACGGTACCGGTTGCGCTTCGGCCGTTTGAGCCGGAGCCGGTTCTTTGTCCATCTTTGCCACGCGGTAGGTGATCGCGCCGTTGTGGACGGTACCGAGGAACATTGGGGCAACGTTCTTTTGATTGGGGTCGAAGACCATGTGCCCCGTCACGCCGTCGTAGTCGACAATGTTGGCCAGAGCGTCGTGGATGCGCGCGCGATTCAGACCGGCTTTGCAGATGGAGTCGAGCAGCGCATTCATGGCGTCGTAGGCCAGCGATGCAAACTGTTCGGGCTGCTCGTGGAACTTCGCATCGAAGCTCTTGTTGAACTCGAGCCAGCGCGGATCGTTTCGGGTTGGATCGTAGGGAAAGACGGCTTCAAACCCTTCGGCTGCGGTTCCCGCTTCCGCCAACAACTCCCGACCAAGGGTGCGATGCGAGCCGAATACGCGCTGTTTCATGCCGAGGGCGCGCATTTGCTTGAGAATATTTGCCGCTGGAATTTCGTCGGTCCAAAGCACAATAGCGTCGGTGCGCGATGCCTGAATGATCTTGAGTTCGCGCGTGTAATCCGTATCGCCGGGCATGAACTTCTGTTCGATCACCACGGGATGGCCGAGCCGCCGCGATGCATCGCGGAATTTCGGAACCCCGAAACGCCCGTAGCGGTTGTTGACGCGCAGCAGCGCAACTCGCTTCAGGCCAAGTTCGGTGTAGATGCGCCGCGCCAGCGTGAGCGATTGCACACGGTCGTCCTGCAGATCGGTAAAGTACCAGGGGATGTAGGTCTCCGGAATGGTGGGGTCGGTTGAGGCCGAATTGACGATGGGGATCTCGGCTTTTAGCGCCACACGCAACACGATGTGCGTCGACTCGGAATTGATTGATCCGAAGATTGCCCAGTCCTGATCGTCGTAGACCATCTTTACGGCTTCGTTTGAGGGCGAGCCCCAAATTGTGGGATCTGTCGGACGATCGTCGCCGTACTCAGCCTTGGCTTGCCAATTGTCATAGTCGTTGTGGAGCATGAGCCGGAAGGGCTTTCCGCCATAGCCGCCGCGCGCATTGGCTTCGTCGATCGCCAACTGCGCGCCATGGAGCATCCGCTGTCCAAATAAGGCGTCCGGCGTGTGTTCGATGGGGCCGAAGAAACCGATGCGCACTTCTGTGAGGTTTTTTGGCTCGGGAATATCGCGGCCCGCGCCGGTGTAGATATTCGGATGAATATAGTTGAGATCGTACGGCGCAGCAAACTTCGAGTAGGGGCTCATATCGGAAGGCTCGCCCGCATAGGGCTGGACCATTCGATCCGTCGGCGGTCCTGGAGGATGCGCACCACATTCGCAGACATGCGCGCCGGCATTGGGCGGCACATCTTGCGCCTGCGCTGCGAAGATGGTGGAGGCTGCGCCTGCCAGCAAGCACGCCGTGATGCTCAACCATCTCTTGCGCATGATTACTGCTCCCTGTTACCGGTTGTCTTGTCTGTGCGGAACATGGCGATCGCTTCGATCTCGACCAACAACTCGGGCCGGCATAGTTTGGCCTCAATACCTGTCGATGCCGGCAGCGGATCGAGTCCCTGCTCCTTGAAGAAAGAGGTGCGCTCCTCGTTGAATGCTTCGTAATCGCGGTCAATGTCGCGTAGGTAGCAACTGGTGCGCACAATGTCGTCCCAGGTGCAGCCTTCGCTCGCAAGTAGCCCCGTGATGTTGTCCAGCGTGCGTCGCATCTGGGCGCGGAAGTCCCCGATGTGCACACTCTTGCCGTGCTCGTCGATCGAAGCCGTTCCGGAGATAAGCAGAATGGTCAGGCCGTTAAGGTCGATGCGCATGCCGCGCGAGAACGAGCTTGGTTTGGCGTAGGCATACGCTTCGTTGAGCACTCCGTGGTTGGTCATGGCGCGCTTCTCAATCGGCTTGTGCGCTATGGTCTCCAAAATTTCGGTGAAATCAATCATGATGAGGTCTCCTTATTTTTCTTGTTGAAGAATTCCGTGGCTCAATCCTTTTGCAGTGGCCACCCAAATGTCATTGCCTTGAAAATCAATATTGAGGATGTAATGGTGCGCGGGGGCGGTGGTCACAGCCACTTGCGTGATATGGCCCTGCGCATCGCGCACTGTCATTTCGGGCTTGCCGGTGGTGAGCGAAGGGCGATAGACGGCCCAGTTCGTGCCGTCGTAATAGGCGAGGCCCTTGTCTGTTCCAAACCAGGCGCGGTTGGCGTCAACTCCCTTGACAACGTTGGTAAAGTTCGACGGGAGCCCGCTGTCCTTGGTGAGGAAGTTATGCCAATAGCGCCCGTCATAGCGGCTATCACCGAAGTAAGTTGCCACCCAAAGCACCTTGTCCACATAACTAACCGACGTGGTGATCTCATGAATCAGGCCCTGATCCTTGAAGAGCACCATCTCGTTTTCGCCGTCTGGGTCGTCGTATTTATCCCAGACTTTCGACTTCTGGTCGTACTCCAGCACGCCGCTGCCCCATACAGCGTAGTAGACCTTCGTCGGCGTGGCTGAAACGCCATAGACCCAAATCTCGACCATGGGTGTGTTTCGCTCGTTGTAGAGTGACCACTCGCCTGTATTGAGGTCGAGACGGCAACCACCCGCGGCGGTTGCGACCCAGACGTTTTCGTTTTCGACTGAGACACCGTAGACGACATCGTTGCTCAGACCCGAGTTGAGTTGCGTATACGTATCGATTCGACCGCCGGAGATGCGGCTCAGACCGCCCATCGTTCCGGCCCAGACATCGCCGGTGCGTTTGTCCAACGCGAGGGACAGGACGGCGCGATGCGCCAGGCCATCCTTCGTGCCGAAGGTCTTCCATTTTCCGTTTTCATAGAGGCCCAGGCCATTGTCGGTGCCCGCCCAAATGCGATCGCCGTCGACAAGAACCGAGTACACATGATCGTCCGGAAGGCCATTTGCAGTGGTGAAGTTTTCGAAACGATACCGCGCCACCACCTGCGGTGGGGCCACACGCGCTGTCGCGCCATTCGTGCTTGTGCTAGCGGTGTGTGATTTCGGTGCGGGAGTCGATGGCGACGCGGCGTTGCCGAGCGGGGCGGATATAACAAGGAGCGCGGCTGCAGCGAGTGCGAAAGTAGACATTGTTTTCATCGCGTCCTCAGGTACTGGATCAGGTCGTTCAGCTCATCTTTTTTGAGATCGTTGGTGCGGCCGTGCCGATCGTCCGGGTTGAATTTCGTCCAGATCTCCTCGAGCGTCGCCGCTGCAGCATCGTGCAAATAAGGCGCCGTGAGCGCGATGTTCGTCAGCTGCGGCGTATCAAACAGGCCCGCGTTGTCTGTGAGTCTCCTGGTGCCGACATCAAAGGATTTCTTACTCGTGCCTTTGGGACCGCTGTGGCAGTAGGCACAGCGATTCGTCTCCGCGATAGGCTTACCGAAGTTGTCAGTCGCGCGACTGAAGATCGCCTTGCCGCGCTCCTGCGCCGGAGTCAACTCGCCGGTGGGCAAACGCCAACGATTGGGCCGCGGAGGCAGGCTGCGAATGTAGACGACCAGATCGGTCAGCGTCAGGTCGTCGTAATTTTCCGATCGCCAGAAATACTTTTCTGTGCGCGGGCCGCATTCGGTCGGCATGTCCGGATTGCCGCCGTTCCACTTGAAGGGCTCTGTGCCTTTGGTGTCCTCGAGGAGCTTGTTATCTACTATGTCGCGGCCAAATCCGTCAGGCTCGAGGTCCCACGTCAAGCCATCGAAGGTCGAATCTATGTGGCAGTTCGCGCAGCCGATCTGGCCCTGAAACGAGTAGCGCGCGGTATAAAAGGTCTGCTCTCCGTGGCGTAGAACCGACAGACGTTTTGGGCCTTCCAGAGGAATGGTGGAAACAACTCGATTGGAGTGGGTGTCGATCACGCTGATCGTATCGTCGAGGCGGTTTGCCACGAGCAGGTTGTGCCCGTCGCCGGAGAACACGATGCCGCGTGGATCTTGTCCGACGGGGATGCGTGCGACGACGTAATTGGCACTTGCCGAAAGGTTCTGCGCAAAGGGCGGCTTGTGTGTGCGGAGAAAGCGCATCAAACGCGGCACATCGATGACCGTGACAATCTCCGATCCGCCGCTGGTCACGTAGATGTGAGACTTGTCCGGCGTAATCGCTACACCGAAGGGGCGGGCTGCATAGCGCTCCAATTCGTCGAGCGGGATCTCGACAGGCTTATCACCAATGTCCGATCCGAAGAGCGTCAACGTGTCAGCAAAGGCGCCGCCGTGTTCCAAATGCGCGAGAGGAATCAGGTTTTTCGGATGGAGTCCGGCTGCTACGCCCAGGCGCCCATCGGTTGAAAAGGCCACATGAAAGCTATGGGCAACGCTATGCAATTTGAAGCGTTCGATCACGACAGCTCGCGCCGCATCAATGACGGTGATCTCGGACTCAGGCGCGGCTCTTTGCGGCGCAGGGTTTGGATAGACATGGGTCACATAAAGCCGGCTGCCATCGGGAGACGGTGTGATGTAACTGGCGCCGCGTCCTGCCGCGAGCCTCTTCTCTTCTTCACCGGTTTGGGGATTCAGCACGGCGACATCGTTGCTGATGCGATTGGCCACGAAGAGGTGTTTGCCTTCGCGATCCTCGATGACATTGGACGGCTCGGCGCTGACGGGCCATGTCGCCACGACTTCGAGCGCGGCTGTATCGATGACGGAAACGGTGTCATCCCAGGTGTTGGCTACGAAGAGGCGCATGCCGTCCGGCGAGAACGAGAATCCGCGGGGAATATGGCCGACGGAGATTGTCTTGATAGCCTCGAAGTTGGCCGCATCGAGGATTCTGACTTGGTCGCTGCCCTGACAGAGCACGTAGAGCCGCTTGCCGTCCGGCNNGTCAGGACTTCGCCGCTCCTGTCTTTGATGTCGGCATGAGCACGCCGTCCGCTCCACAGGCTTCCGGTGACGACGGCGACGCCCAGCGCAACAAATGCAGCGACCACGCTTGCCTTTGCCGATGGAAGCCGCAGGTTCATTTCGGCTCCTCGATGGTCAGCACGCGGTTTGCATCCTGCTTGCCGAGGACTTGATCGAGACCGCTCGGCCAGTGCACAACAATCTTGTCCACGCTGGTTGCCGCACCAAGCCCGAAGTGCAAGCGGGCCTCATTCTGCGACAAGTAGCCCGAGCCCGCCACACGCTCCGCCGTCCACCGGTTGCCTCCGGCGTACACTTCAACGCGCGCGCCGATGCCATCGCGATTGCTCTTCGTTCCCTGGAGCTTGACGGCCAACCAATGGCCGGTGTTCGTTGAGACATTGTGGAGCAGTGTGCCCTTTGCGCCGAGATTCACAAGGAATGCATCGACTTTGCCGTCGTTGTCGTAGTCGGCAAAGCAGGCTCCGCGCGCGACGGTCCGCTCGCTGAGCACCGGGCCCGCTGCACGCGAGACATCGTCGAACTTGTCGTTGCCCAGTCCGCGGAATAAGGTGTGCTCCTGGGGGATGAGGTGAATGAGACCGCCGTGAAAGATGAGGATGTCGAGCAAACCGTCGTTGTCGAAGTCGTAGACTCCGGTTCCCCAGCTCACGTACTGCGCGTTGGCCTGCGAGACTCCATTCTTGGCGCCGATGTCATCGAAACCAAGTTGGCCCGTGTTACGCAGGAGCCGATTGTAGTGGCCGTCGGTAACCCAGAGATCGAGGATCCCTCGGCCTTCGAGATCGGCAAACACGGGCCCCATGGAGGATGTGGATTCGCCGTTTTGCCCGAACGCCGTGCCGGTATCGTTCCCTATTTCTTCGAAGGTTCCATCATGCTTGTTGTGGAAGAGGAAGTTCTCGGTGCGGTCGTTCGCCACATAGATGTCATCCCAACCGTCGCCATCGAAATCCGCCGCGGTGACGCCCATGGTGCGTCCGACGTAGGCACCGATGCCTGACTTCTCGGTCACGTCGGTAAAGGTGCCGTCGCAGTTGTTGTGATAGAGCTTGTTGGTTTCGCCTTCGTAGTCCAGCGGCCCCGGGTAGTTATCCGCGGCATAGTACGCGCGATACTTGGGATCGAATTTGACGTAGCGGCCGATGAAGAGATCGAGGCAGCCGTCCTTGTCGTAGTCCAACCACGTTGAACTGATGGCCCACCCGTCGACATGAATGCCGGCCTTTTCTGTAACGTCGGTGAAGTGTCCGTTGCCGTCGTTGTGGTAGAGGATGGTTTTCCCGTAGCCGGTCACGAGCAGATCGACATGACCGTCGTTGTCATAGTCTGCCGCGGCCACTGCCATGCCGTACATGTCGGGATTGAGGCCGGCCTTTTCCGTCACATCGGTGAAGTGACCTCCGCCGTCATTGCGATAGAGATGATTGTGCGGCGGTGGATTTGGCTTCACCTTCAGCGGATGCGGATGCATGGAATCATCGAGCGGGCGGCCGTTGACGACGTAAAGCGAAGGCAGGCCGGAATTGTTGTAGTCGAACCAGACGCAGCCAGCGCCGGTGCCTTCGAGCAGCGATCCCAGTTGGGCCGACCCGAAGCTGTGAACGTAATCGATGCCGGACTGGTCGGTCGCGTCTTCGAAACGAATTGACGGCGACTGCGGTGCGGCTGGCGTCGGAGCGGAGACTTGTGTGGCCGGCTCGCCTGAGGCTGCTGGCTGCGTCTGTGCACTCATTGCGCAGGGTGCTGCAAACGATCCCAAGATTGTTCCGGCAAGCACGCGAAGCAAAGCGAGGCGAATCATTTTGAGCGGCCTCCTGCGGAATTTGGCGCCGCTTGTCCCTGATGGGTTGCGGTCAAGTCGACCGGCGTGGTGGTGCGCAGCAGCACTGCGGGGATGCGATTCTCCGAAGCACGTTCCGGGCCGGTGTGGCAGCCGACGCAGATGCGCTGCTCCCCGCCGCGTGCCCAGAACCAGCCGTGTTCCTGACGCAGGACAGCGCCGTGCGCATCGAGAAGGGCGAAGCGGATGGGACGGTCGCCGGGTACCTGTACGAAATAGGAGCCGTCCTGTTCTACTGGCGCAGTCCCGAGAGAAGTTGCACGGCCGTTGGCGTCTTCGGTCTCGAGGCGCACGGAAACCGGAGTGCCCTTCAGAGTTCCATCGCGCGAAAGTCGAGCATCGAGAGCCAGCAGATTTGCGTAGTCCCAGGGGTGCAGTCCCGAAGGATGACGCTTCGGCCTGTTGCGCGGCGCAATGAGTACCGGCTCGACGAGATCATTCGAGGATTCGGCGAGGATAGATTGCATCGTTGCGGCGCCGGGCTTCCACAGCTTGAGGGCGTAATGCTTATCCGATGCATTCCGTGCGCTCACAAGCCACGCATGCGATTCGGTCTCGGCGATCGCGCCGGTGAATTCGGCTCGCGGCGAGGGAATGCGCTCTTCGTGCGCGAGGGGTGAAGTGAATCGTGCCAGCGAGGAGCCGTGCGTGAAGACAACGTCGCCGGAAGCCAATTGCTTTCCGCCCCAGCGGGACACGCCGTGATCGCAGCGGTAGGACTCAACGCCCGATCCATCGGAGTAGACGAGGAACAATTCCGGAGTAGTGCCGGAACCGAGTGGGAAACCGGATTCAAACAAAATGCGGCCGTCCGCCAATACGTCGGTTGGAATGGAATTGGCATTGGAATAGGTCAGCGGCAAAATCTCGCGGTCGCTGGCCGACCCGCCGGATGCGGAAGAGGGATTGATCGACGCCGCGTTCAACTGGAAGCCGGTTAGGGTGCGTTGGGCATAAACGAATCGTGAACCCGGCAGATAGAGCGGGCGAATTGCATCGGTCGTGCTCGACGTGAGTTGATGTACCGACCGATCGGCCAGCGCGAGTTCCCACACCTGCCAGGGATCGCTTGCATTCCTTTTGCCCGCGAACAGGACGCTCTTGCCGTCGAAGGAGACGTTGGCGTCGGCGGTGGCCGCGAAGCCTGACACGAGCAGCTCGGGCTTACCTTCATGAACGAGCAACAACTGCGCGCCGTGTGGGAAACGCTCTTGCCCCCGCAATGCGGCGAGCGGTTTGTAAACGGGTGCTGCGGTCACGATGAAATCCGCGCCGATTTGGTCCGCTTGGTCGGGACCGAATCCGCAGAGGAAGAAGAGCATCGCAAAGGAGATTGAAATTTGAATTGCCGTGGCCCGGGATCTCATCCCACTGCCTCCATCGGCCGGACGTCGGCGGCCCTGCGGAGTGCATTCCCGCGCAGCGCGATGTAGGGTTCGAGAGAAGCCATGGTGTCATTGAATTCGGCGAAGTCGAGGGACTGCTCTCCGTCGCTCCAGGCCTTGTCGGGATCAGGGTGCACTTCGATCAGCAGGCCGTCGGCGCCAGCGACTACAGCGATGCGGGCCAGTGCGGGAACCAGGTCGCGATGCCCGGCGGCGTGACTGGGATCGGCGATGACGGGAAGATGCGAGATGTGCTTCAGCAGGGCGATTGCAGTGACGTCGAATGTGTTGCGTGTTGCCGTTTCGAAGGTGCGGATGCCGCGCTCGCAGAGGATGACGTTGGGATTTCCGTTGTCGAGAATGACCTGCGCAGAACGCAGCAGATCGGCAACTGTGGCCACCATGCCGCGCTTCAGCAGGATCGGACGGCCGGATTTTGCCGCGGTTTCGAGCAGCGTGTAGTTCTCCATGCTGCGCGAGCCGATTTGGAGGATGTCGGCATACTCGGCGACCAAGGGGACGTCGCACTCCGACATCACCTCGGTCACGATCGCGAGGCCAGTCGCTGCACGGGCGCGGTCCAGGAGCTTGAGGCCCTCGAGGCCGTGCCCTTGAAATGCGTAAGGAGAGCTTCGGGGCTTGAATGCGCCACCGCGCAGAATCCGGGCGCCCGCGCTGCGAACATGGCGGGCGGTGGACATAACCTGCGCCTCGGTCTCAACCGAGCATGGCCCTGCCATGGTGATGAATTCGTCCCCGCCGATTTCAAAATCCCGCACCGGCACAACTGTTTGGCAGTGCTGCGGACTCTTCAGAACATCAGGGGTTTCGGCAAATCGTGCTTGCCAACTTACGCGCAACCGTGCGCTCCAGTCCGCCTCCACTAATTGGGGAAGCGTCAGACTACCGCGATCGTTCATCACACGCCTCCATCCAAGGGTGGAGATGCGGAGGGTGTTGCGCGCCGCACCTGTCACTGCGTTTTTAGCGGCGGAATAAACATTTGTCTGTGATGGATGAACTTGACTTGGTGGGGCCTAGATTGAAATTGCCAGCGGCGGCAGACGGTAGCCAAATGCGGCATCGACGATGGCCGCGATGGCGAGAGCGACCTCGTCTTGAAAAGGCCGCGCGACAATCTGGACACCGATCGGCAATCCTTCGGGCGAGCGGCCCACCGGAACCACGGCTGCTGGCGCGGCAAGCGTGTTGAACCACTGCGTGTGCCGAACTGCGTCGAGGTATTCAACGGCGCGGCCTTCGATGGTCCACTCTCGTTCGCCATGGCGGAATGCGGGAATACTGGCGACCGGACAGAGCAGGACTGGGTGCGCGCTCAGCTCTTCAAGTGTCTTCGCGCGCAGCACGTCGAGTTCCGCCCAGGCGTTAAGCAACTCTGTCGCTGTCAATGGTGGAAGAGACTCGGCGATTTGAAGGAACTCTGAAAATATCGGACTGAGTTTTGCGCGTTTGCAGGCGATGGCTGGCCCGTAGAACATTGCTCCGCATTGCACGAAGAATTTCCACCACAATTTGCGTAGTTGCTCGAGCGTGCGTGGCCGGAAAGGCTCGACGCGGAAGCCTGCCTCACGCAATGCCTGTGCTGCCGCTTGTACGGCAGCGCGTGTCTCGGGCGTGACGGGAGTGAGATCGTCGTCTTCGAAGAATCCGATAGCGTAGGCGCGCAGGTCATTGAGACTCGGGCTGCGCATGACGATGGGCGGACTGATCGGATCGTGCGGGTCCTGGCCACTCAGAGTGCGGAACGCCAATGTGACATCGTCCATGGTTCGCGCCATCGGACCGATTGCGCCGAGGACGGAAAAGGGACCGATGCATGATGGCAGGTGCCCGGCACCCGGAATGCGCCCCGGAGTGGGCTTCAGAGAGCAGATTCCCGTGAAGTGGGCGGGAACGCGGACCGACCCGCCGCTGTCGGAGCCGAGCCCCAACGCGGACATGCCTGCGGCGATGGCAGCCGATTCTCCACCGCTGGAGCCGCCTGGGGTGCGGTCGAGGTCCCATGGATTGGCAGTGCGTCCGTGGAGCAGGTTGTCGGTCTCGTAGGCCATCAGGAACTCGGGGCAATTGGTGGTACCGAGAATCAATGCCCCTGCGGCGCGGAGGCGATTGACTACGACCGCGTCCTCGCGCGGAACTTCGCCTTTGTTGAGCAGGCTCCCTACTTCACATTTGAAGCCTGCGGTGGCGATCGATGACTTTACGGTGACGGGGAGTCCGTGCAATGGGCCGGTACGGTCTTTCGATGTATCAAGGCGCCGAGCTTGTGCTCGGACCCGCTCGGCGTCGAAATCGGCGAAGGCATTCAGTTGCGGGTTGAGGCGCTCGATCTGCGCGATGTGCGCCTCAGCCAGCTCAATGATGGAAATTTCGCCGGAGCGCAACAGTTTGAGCTGCTGCACCGCCGGCTGAAGCACGATGTCGTTCATGGCTTGGACACCGGAATCGACGGCGATGCATCGTCTGCCGGTGTGGAGGGCCGCTCCTGATAGTTGAACCGGTAGGAACGCACCGGCTCACCCGAATCGAAACGATCGTTCCACTTCAGCTGATAATCCAATGCAGAAGCATCGTCTGGATATTTTTCCGGTTTTGGATAAGGGTATTGGCTCATGCGATGGAATGGCAGTTGCGCAACGGTGAATGGCGACGCGTCCCACCAATCCATATCCTTCACGTAGCCATTCGCGTAAAAGAAGTAATCGCGCTTCCAATGCGCGGGGAGCGCGGGCAATCGGGTCGCGTCGAATTCCGTTGCAAGCTCTTCGCCGCTGCCGAAGATGGCATAGCGATCGTCGATGCCTCTAACGAGGGTAGTCACGTCGCCGAAGTGGGTGTAATTGCCGCGCTGGTGCTGGAACGGACCGGTGAGGCTGACGCGGTCGTAGTCGTAATCGAGGTCGCCGGGACTTGTACCCTCAATCTGGGTCGGGTAGCCGCGGAAATGCTCACTTGCGCGTGCCATTGGGATTTCAGTTATGCGCGACTCGGCTTCGGGTGCGTTGTCGATCAGCACCTGGTCCCAGTAGATTTCAAGATTCGTGACGAGACGGATGCGGCGCGCGCCTGCCGGCAACTTGCCTGTGAGGTCGACGACGATAGTGCGCTCCTGCCCTGCGGGAAACCCTGCTTCGCCCGGAATGCGCTGCCAGCTTCCGTTTGGAAGCTGCGCTTCGACGTAGGGAGAAACCGGCTTTACGCCCGCTTGCCACGCGGCATAGAGCGAGGTCGCGCTGAAGTAGTTCACGTAGCCTGTCATTAACAGCTTCAGAGGAGCGGCCGTGTCGACATGGCCGAGATCGAGCGTCAGATCGTGCGTGTCCCNNCTCGTCGCCGGGACCGACATGGCGAAACTCCGGCCTAGCCGGCGGATCGTCGAGGAAGCGCTCGTCTGGATTGACTTCGACGTTCTCGGGATGATCGACGGCAACGAGGCGCAATTGGTCGATGTAATTCACTTCTTCCATCGGCTCGATGAAGCGCAGACTTAGCTTGCCATTCACTGCAGCGAGCCGGTCGCCGTCTACTTTGATCCATTCGCCGGGGTTCGGAATATTGCGACGCGTGGGAGTGAACCAGTGGCCCACAACGCCCGCGCCAATTACGTCCGTGATCATTCTGTATTTGTGGCCATCCCATGCGAACAGGACCGGGCAAGAACTGCCACGGCGATCTGCCTCTTTCATGGCGATCACCTGCGTGTGCGGCAAATCGATCTCATCTTGGAGGACGCCGGTGGGCCAGAGAATTCTGAGCAGATCGACATTCTCCGCTTTGCCCAGGCCGACCAGAATCTGTGGGGGCGCTTGCGTCTGGTAGCCGGAGGCTCCGGCCAACTCCCACTTCTGCCACTGGCCATCGGCGAAGATCTCGACCTTTGCACCGATTGCCGTTTTGTTGTCGGCATAGCCGGTCAAGTCGATTCGAACGAAGTGGTTCTTGTTCGCCCCTATGTTGCGGAGCAGCACGGGCGGCGCATTCAGTTGGGTCACAATCAGGTCCGGCGCACCGTCGCCATCGATGTCGGCGGCGATGAGCCCGCGCGGCGCAGTCAGCTTGATCGCATCGAGGCCGAGCACATGGCTCACGTCTTCAAAGCTGCCATCACCACGATTGCGGAAGACGCGTATTTGCGGGCCGGAGGCTGTCTCGACGATTGCTGCGAGGTCTACCCAGCCGTCGTTATCAATATCGATGGGGGTCACGCCCCATCCGCGCAGCGCGTCATGAAGGGGAAGATCGACACGCACGAAACGGCGGCCGGTATTGTCTGGGGTGGAAACATTGCGCCATAGCGTAAGGCCGGGCGCACCGGCATGGGTGACGGCGATATCCATCCAGCCATCTTTGTTGTAGTCGAGAACGGCGATTCCTTCGGTTGGCGGAAGCGTCTCGTCGTAGAGCGGCTGCGTGGGATATTTCCCTTCGCGCGGGTTCACGAACAGGACTGGTGCAGCGCCATCGCCCGTGACTGCGAGATCGACGGCGCGGTCGTTGTTGAAGTCAGTCAGAATAGCGGCGGCCGTTTTGCCTCGGCCGCCTAAGCCTGTTGCATCGGTCCATTCTGTGAAGGTCTTGTTGCCGTTGTTGCGCCACAGCACGTTGGGCGCGTCGCCGGACTTCAGCGGCTCGCCGGTGAGAAGCAGATCGAGATCGCCGTCGTGGTCATAGTCGACAAAAGTGATGCCGGTGGGATGATTGCGTGGCGCGAGGCCGGCCTCCGCCGTCACATCCTGAAACTTACCCTTCCCAAGATTGCGGAACAGCAGGATCTTGTCGTCGAATGCAACGGCGAGATCGTTCAGGGCGTCGGCGTCGTAATCGCCAACGGCGCAGGCTACGGCATGTCCCGAAGCGCTCAGGCCGGCGGCCGCAGCGTCCAGATCTTCGAAGCCGCCGTCGGCGCGGCGGTGCAGCACGCGGATCGCCTGCGGACCCGACTGCATCACGACGAGGTCCGTTTGGCCGGAGCCGGTCACGTCCAACATGCAGGCTCCGCCTGTTTCCGTGCTGGTGACCTCGTTCGCGATCATGGGTTGCGGCTCAAAGCGCACCGGAATCATCTCGTGTTCGAGGGCCTGGGGCTCCTCGACCGGAGTGACCGTCGAGTAGTGTCCCTGCTCGCCATAGGCCAGTCCGATGGCAGCTGAGATCTTGGTGCTGGTGAGGTGTTGAAAGACCTTGAAGTGCTCCTTGGCTTCGGGTGTATGACCGGTGCGCTGGAGTGCGCGCGCCATTGCGAATTCAGAGGAAGCGTGCAGAGGCGTAATGGCGAGCGCCTGTTTGAGGATTTCGATTTCCTTGTCGAACTGCTTCAGTTCGCCATAACAGACGCCCTCAAAATAGTATGAGTCTGCGTCTCTCGGATCGAACTTGACGGCTTGCCGAAAGCTGGCGAGCGCTGCGTCGATCTCGTTGTCTGCGTGCTGCGCAAGACCGAGGTTGTACCAGGCCTGGGGATTGCTCGGGTCGAGCGTGAGGGCTGCCTTGAATGCCTTCTTCGCGTCGTCGAGCTTTTGCAGCGTCATCAGGGCGATGCCATCATTGATGGCTGCCTGCGCCAACTTCGGATTGCGCTTGAATGCGTCGGCGAAGCTTGTGGCTGCGCGGTCGGTGAACTGCTGGCCCATGAGGGCGACACCCTTGTTATTCAGGCGAATCGCCTGTGGGTCGAAGCGCGTTTCGGCTCCTGTGGCCGCGCCAGAAGCCGCCAGGAGCACCAACGCCCCAAGCGCACTTATTTGGGAATGTATATTCCGCAATATTTCTCTCCGAGGCTCCGACGGGGTTGGGCTTTCGCAGCCTCATGGTTTACCGGAACCATCCAGTGTATGCGAGCTAGCGCGTGGCCCGCGTCGACTGATTGATGGAAGCCTAAGCTCGGGGATTGAGTTGCAGGCATAGGAGCGAGCAATCGCCAATTTATACTTCTCGTGTGATCCCTTCGCTGGATGCCATCGATTGGCAGATCTTTTTGGGGCGACCGCGTTTGCCGCAGCCCTCATCTCAAATGGTCGACGACCTTCAGCGAGAGCGCATCCTTGTTACAGGTGCGGGTGGTTCCATTGGGTCTGCGCTTGCGTTGCGATTGGCTGGAATCGCACAACGGCAGCTGGTTCTGCTGGAATCTTCCGAGAGCGCTCTGTTCGCACTCCATTGCAAGCTGGCTGAGGCTACGCTTCCGCAGATTTCAAAATGTATTCTCGGCAGCGTCCTCGATAGGAATTTTCTCGAGGAAGTTTTCGAGCATCACGCGCCGGACATCGTTTTTCATGCGGCCGCATTCAAGCATGTGCCGCTTCTGGAGGAGCATCCCCTTGCGGCGATCGAAAACAATGTCTTCGGAACCCGGTCGCTTGTGTCGGCTGCGACGGTGCATCAAGCGCGCGTCGTTCTGCTTTCCACCGACAAGGCAGTTGAACCGGCATCGATCCTGGGCGCGACCAAGCGGGTCGCCGAATGCATTGTCCTCGGAGCCGGTGGCACGGTGCTGCGGCTTGGCAACGTATTGGCGTCGAGCAACAGCGTGGTCGAATCGTTTGCGCGTCAGATTGCGGCCGGAAGTCAGCTCGCCGTCACGGATCCAGCGGCTCGACGCTACTTTCTCACCATCGAGGAAGCCGTGGACTTGTTGATTGCTGCTTCCGCGGAAGCGAATCGGCCTCTGCTGCTTGCACCGGATCTGGGATCGCCGCAATACATCACAGATTTGGCGCGCTTCATGGCGCGCGTGCTTGCTCCGGGGCGGGAAGTTTCGATCGAATTCACCGAGCTTCGACCGGGGGACAAGGAACTGGAGAAGCTTTGGTCGCCGGACGAAACCGCGGTACCGGCAAGGGCACAGGGTCTGTTGTCGATCCATTCAAGCTTTATGACCGGAGCGGCGTTCGATCGCGAGCTCGATGCTTTAGAGTCCGCCGCGCGTGCCCGGGATCTGCCCGCGGCCATTGGCTGCCTGCGTTCGCTCGTTTCCGACTTCACTCCGAGCGCCGCTTTGCTGGCTCTTGCGCAGCGAAACGTGTCGCGAATGGCCCCATGAGCGAATCGACGAAGCGCAGACGCATCGGTGTGGTCACCACCTCGCGCGCCGACTATAGCCATCTCTATTGGCCGCTGCGCGAGCTTCAGGCGCATCCAGAGATTGAGCTGGCCGTTTTTGCGCTTGGGCCGCACCTCTCTCCGGCATTCGGGACGACGGTCCACGAGATCGAGCGCGACGGCTTTCCCATTCAGGCGCGGATCGAATGTCTCCTCAGTTCCGACACCGACACTGGCATGGCGAAGACGATCGGTCTCGCGATTCTGAGCCTGGCGGACGCGCTGACTGCGTGGCGGCCGGATCTCTTGTTGCTGATCGCCGACCGCTACGAAATGCTGGCTCCAGCTGCAACGGCTTTAGCGCTGCGCATACCGATAGCTCATATTGAAGGCGGCGAAGTGAGCCAGGGCGCCATCGACGACCAGGTACGCAATGCCCTCACGAAGATGGCCCACGTGCATTTCACATCCACTGAGACAGCACGAAGGCGCGTTATTGGCATGGGAGAAGAGCCGTGGCGCGTTCATCGCGCCGGTGCGCCTTCGCTCGATCATCTGAGCCGGTCGAAACTGCTCGATCGCACGTCACTTGAGGAACGCCTCGGCGTGCAACTCACTTCACCCTCGCTGATCGCGGCCTGGCACCCGGTTACGATTCTGCGCGATACCAATGCGGAAGCCGATGCCCTGTTTGCCGCGCTTGCTCAAAATCGAGGACAGATCCTGTTCGTCTATCCCAACGCGGATGCTGGGAGCCATGCACTGATTGAGCGCACGCGCGCATTGGCTGAGACGCGCGCGGACACCCACATCTTCGTCAACCTGGATGCTGTGACTTATTGGAGCCTGCTTGGCCAGGTGGATTGCATGGTCGGCAACTCATCGAGCGGCATCATGGAAGCGGCTTCGTTCGCGCTTCCGGTGGTGAATGTGGGCATGCGCCAGCAGGGGCGTGAGCGCGCTGCCAACATTATTGATGCGCCAGCCGACACGAGCGAGATTTGCGCAGCTTTGGCTCAGGCACTCGACCCTGCATTTCGCGCGGGGCTGCTTGAGATGGCTAATCCTTACGGGGACGGCACTGCTGCTGTCAGGATTGCCAATGTGCTTGCAACTGTCCCACTCGAGGGCTTGTTGATCAAGGCACCCGCTCCGATTCCCAGCAGTGCGGAGTTCGCATGACGATTCGCATTCCGCTTTCCGCACCTGACATTACAGACGCTGAGATCGACGCAGTGACGGCGGTGCTGCGCACGAGCCGGTTGAGCCTGGGCCCGGAACTCGAGGCCTTCGAGCGGGCCGTTGCCGCTTATCACTCGATTCCCGACGCGGTGGCTGTCAGTTCAGGTACCGCCGGACTGCATCTGGCCCTGCTAGCTCTGGGCGTCGGCGAGGGACAGGAAGTCATCGTGCCGTCGTTTGCATTCGTAGCCGTAGCGAACGCCGTGCTTCAGGTCCGCGCGACGCCGGTGTTTGTGGACATTGACCCTGTGACTCTCAATCTTGATCCTGCGCTCGTGGAAGAGGCGATTACTCCTCGGGCGCGCGCGATTCTGGTGGTGCACACGTTCGGCGTTCCCGCAGAGATGGATCGGCTTCAGGAAATCGCTCGGCGTCACAATCTGGTGCTCATCGAGGACGCTTGCGAGGCGATTGGAGCCGAATACGATTCGCGCAAAGCAGGCAGCTTCGGAGACCTGGCGGTGCTTGGCTTTTATCCCAACAAGCAAATTACGACTGGGGAAGGCGGCTGTGTGCTGGTGCGCAATGGGGAGTTGGCTGATCGGCTGCGTAGCCTACGCAATCAGGGCCGGCTCTCAAAGCGCAAGGACGCCGCGCAAGAGATGGAGCGCGATCCGGCGGCACGCTGGTTTGAACACGAGGAGATTGGGTACAACTATCGTCTCTCTGAGCTGGCGGCGGCGCTGGGCCGCGTGCAGCTTGACAGGGTCGACGAGATTCTCGCGATGCGCCGAGCCGCTGCCGAGCGCTATCAATCGCTCCTTGAAACAATTTCCGATCTGGAACTCCCGCCCATCGCGCTGCCGCGGCGTTCCGTTAGCTGGTTCGTTTATGTCGTTCGCCTCACGGCGCGCGGGCCGGGCTCCCCAATCGACAGCGGATTCCGGGATCGAGTGCAGGTTCAGCTCGCGAGGCGCGGTGTTGCTACTGGCCGGTATTTCGCCCCCATTCACCAGCAACCCGCGTGGTACGGTCGCCCGAGCTCCGTGGCCGCCAAGGTTCCGATTACCGAGACGATCGCTCAGCGCACATTGGCTCTACCATTCTTCAACCGGATTACGCTGGCTCAGCAGGAAGAGGTAGTCGCCACACTTAGTTTGACAATGCAAGAATGTAAACGTTAATAACTATCGTCTTTCCAAACCTTGGGACAAGTTATATACGGCACCTTCCTAAACGCTGGCTGACCTACCGAGTTTTTAGCAATTTCGGCAAACTAATTTTGGGCGCGTTGCATCTCAAGCCAGGTACATCAATTTTATCGGAATTATCGGGATGATCCTTGACAGGGGACGAAAAGCGGCGCACGATCAAGCTAAGTCGGTATTTCGGTTTTGAGAGTTTCGAAACAGGAAATGCTGCAGCGGAATGCAAGGTTCCGCATTGGCTTTAGGCTACCCGGGTCCATAAACTCACAATCATCCGCCGTTGAGAGCAGGCTACATGGTAGTCAAAACACAAAGCAAAGGCCGCGGAGTTACCGGATTGAACGTAGGCAGCAGCAACGTTCAGCGGTACTTTCCGCGAGGTGTTTCCTTCGTTGAGTTGCAGCTGGATCATCTGCAGATCCAATGCGATCTGTCGCCCACTTTCTGGCAAGATCAGCCTGAGATCTTCGATCCCCGCCTTTGCGCATGGCTTGAATCGAAGAAACTAAATACAAACCCCGGCCGGGATCCGATTCCCCTGGCGTTGATTCCTTCGGGCAAAAACTCGTTTCGGCTTCGACTCGTCCCGCCCAATACTCAACCCAAAGGAAAGCTACATCCACAACCGGCGGCATAGAATCTCCGTCGTCTAGCAGATATGCGAGATTGGATACTGCGCGAACCGCAAGAAGGTTTGCGAAGTTACAGACCGAACTATCCTCCTTGCGACAATCTCCTGGTAAACGATTACTGCGTTGCTATCTGAGGACGGACTGAGTTCGTGCTTCGGCAGCATCCTATCTCCTGCGATAACTAAATCGACTTACTGAGTTAGAAGGGGTGCGCCGCTCGCACTTTGGAGCCAACGAAGGCTGCGCGCATGGGACGCCATCCGTTTCGCGTCCCCGCCAGGGGCGGCATACAACTGGCCCAAAGCCTGATCTGGCGGACCCAGTTGATAAACTCAGGATGAAATGACGATAAAAGAATTGCAGAAGGCGATCCCGCAGCATTTTGCTGCCGGACCGTCGGCAATTGGCGATGCGTCGGCGATGGCGGCATTCCTCGAATTCCGCGCGGGACTGGAGCGGGGGGAGATTCGAGCCGCTTCGCCGGATCCGTCCCTACCCCTTGGCTGGGCTGTCAACGCCTGGGTGAAGCAAGGAATCCTGCTCGGTTTTCGCATCGGGGCGCTGAAGGAAATTCCCGGATCGGTTTTCTCCTATGTGGATAAGAACACCTACCCGGCCCGGCAATTTACGGCCGCAGACGGAGTGCGCCTAGTTCCGGGGGGGTCTTCGGTGCGTGCAGGCGCGTACGTGGCACGCGGCGTTGTATGCATGCCCCCCATGTACATCAACACGGGGGCATGGGTGGACGAGGGCAGCATGGTCGATTCGCATGCCCTGGTCGGGTCGTGCGCACAGATCGGGAAACGTGTCCACCTGAGTGCAGCAGCCCAGATCGGGGGGGTGCTGGAGCCGATCAATGCCAGTCCTGTTGTGATTGAGGACGACGTGCTGGTGGGCGGCAATGCAGGTGTCTACGAAGGCACTATTGTGCGCAAGGGCGCGGTTCTCGCGGCGGGGACCATTTTGACGCGCGGTACACCCGTGTTCGACCTGGTGAACGGCACGATTCTGCGCGCCAGCGAGGCACAGCCGCTCGTTATTCCAGAAAACGCGGTGGTGGTTCCGGGATCGCGCACTGTTTCAAAAGGCAAGGGCCAGGAATGGGGACTCAGCCTGTATGCCCCGGTCATCGTCAAGTATCGGGATGAGAAGACCGACCTGAGCACGACCCTCGAGGAGTTGTTACGGTAAACCTTATGGTTCAGAGCATTTTTGGAATACACGTAGACTTTTTAAGGACCATAAAAGGTGGCTTTTTCTTAAGGAAAAAGCCACTTGAGTGTGTGCTTTCGGTCTACAGCAATTCCGAAAATGCTATAACGTGCTTCACCTTGCGATTCCAACCCGGCGAACACTCTGCTCAGTGAGGCCGTTCGTGGATCCCCTCGAAACCGAAGCAAAACTGCAATTCATCCGTTGGGGCGTTGCCGGGCCAGGCCGGGCCGCCGCGCGCTTTGCAGAGGGCCTGGATGCCGTTGTCGGGGCCTGGCTGACTGCGGTTTGGGGCCGGAACCCCGATAAGACGCATGCGTTCGCACAGCGCTTCCGAGTCGATACGATTTGCGACACGTTTGACCAGCTGTTATCGACGGCAGTCGACGCAGTCTATGTGGCCACGCATCCCGATACCCACGCCGAGCTGTGCATGCGCGCACTCGCCGCCGGGAAGCATGTGATGTGCGAGAAGCCTGCCGCGCTGAACGAGCGGCAGTTGAAGAAGGTGCTCAAGGCCGCCGCTCGATACGACCGGCTCTTTATGGAGGCGATGAAGCCACCCTTCTTTCCGCTGTACACGCAACTCCGCGAACATCTCGGAATCGATCCGGTGGGAAACATCGGATTTGTTCGCGCCGGCCATGCAGACGCCACACTGGCTCCGGACTACCCCTTGCATTTTCGCGAACTGGGCGGTGGAAGCATCATGGGAATCGGCCCGTACGAGGCGTTTCTTGCTCTCGACTGGCTGGGACCGCTGAAGCGCGTGCAATCGATGGGGAGGCTCAGCGCGGGCGGCGTCGACAACTTCGCCCTCTTCCAAACAGAACACGAGCGTGGGATGGCGCAGCTTCACACTGGTCTCGACATGCTGAGCCGCGGCGATGCTCTGCTGTGCGGCGAGCGCGGTTATGTCACCATTCACGAAAACTGGTGGAATCCCGTGCGGGCAACGGTTCGGTATATCGACGGACGAATCGTCGAGCTCGATGCGCCGTTCCAATCGACCGGATTCAATTACGAGACCGATCACTTCTGCGAGCTCGTTCGCTGGGGAAAAAGAGAGAGTCCGATAATCACGCACGCGCGCTCTCTGGGAATGGCGCGACTGCTCGAAGCCGCGCGGAAGCAAATCGGCGTCCGATTCCCCCAGGAATAGACGGAAATTCAGCCGGATCTATCTTGAGCCTCCGGCGGCGAATTAACCTTATTTGGAAATTGTCTGACCTGTGTCGGGCACATCCAGGGCCCGGTCGATGGCTCCGAGAAGCTCTCCCGATGAGTCGTTGAAGTAGCTCCAGAACATCATTCCGCCGAGTTTGTGTGACCGCACATATTTGCCCTTGGCCGCGAGCGACTCGGGATCCTCATACGATACGAAAACATGCTTCTCCTCGCTGTAGAGATACGGCGCGTTTGACTTGGCGTCCCAGTAACGCGTGAAGCTATGATCGAGGAACGTCACTTTGATTACGCTGTAGGGCGGCTCTCCGTTCGGTGCGGGCTTTCCCGCTTGGAACAGGCCGTGGTTTGCGTTGAGCACCTGTTGCCACATGCGTCCGTAAAAGGGGACGCCGAGGACGATCTTCGCTGCGGGGACGCCGGCTGTTTCAAAAGCTCGCACGGTCGCGTCGGCCGAGTCCTTCTTCGGGTCAGCCGGATCGGTGAACAACGGCGCATGATTGCCGGTGATGGCGTCGGGACCGGCCTCGTAGTAGTCAAATGCCATGAGATTGACGGCATCGACATACTGCTGGACCTGCGCCATCTCGGTGTGGGCCAGAAAGTCGTCGAATGCGCCTGCGGCGATGGTGAGAAGCAGCTTCTTGTGGGAATGCGAGGACTCTTGAGCAAAGCGCTCATGCAGCCCTTTCAGCAAAAGGGTGAAGTTGCGTTTGTCCTCACTTCGGAAACGATTCCCTGCTCCGGGCAGACCGGGATACTCCCAATCCACATCGAGGCCGTCGAGGTCGTAGGATTTGAGGAACTCCAGAGCGCTTTGAATGAAGCCTGCTCTGCTTTGAGCCGTCAGCGCGACGTCGGAGAACGCGGCGGAACCGCTCCATCCGCCCACTGATATCAGCACTTGGAGCAATGGATTCTGTTTACGGAGAGCTGTCAATTGATGAAGATTTGCGGAATCGCCCGCAGAGGCGATCACCATTCGGCCGTTCTGAATGGCGGCGAAGGCATAGTTGATCCGCGTCATTCCACGGGGATCGATCTGGCCATGTTGCAGAGCTCCATTTTGCGGGAAAACATATCCGACGATCACGGGCGGAGCCGGCTGCGGAGATGCAGCCACGGTGGCGATCAGAGCTGCAAAAACGATGGTGAGGATGGAGCGGAGTCGATACATGGACGCGTCCCTATTCAGGGTACGATGCTTTCAAAGCAAGGCGGGGTCAGAACAATCCGAGGCTGCGCGGCTTCAATGCGGTCACCGGATCAAATCCGTCGTGTTGCGATGGCGCAGGATGGGGTGTGCAGTGACTCTTCGGCGCAAATGGAGCAGCGAAAGATCGGGTGACGTGCAACCGGTCCATCACAATGTAGCGCGTCCGGAGCCCGCCCACGGTTTGTGGAAGCTCTGCGGGAACGCGCTTGCGATCCACATAGACCACGAGAGCTGCTTCTCGCGGATTGTCGAGACTCTGCCCCACACCGACACCGAAGAACTCCGGGTGTTGTTGCATTAGCCCGTGCGCGATCTGCTGCTTAATGGCCACTGCCTGATTGAGGATCGGAGGCGGCAGAGTGGGCTCGTCGGAGAGGGAGACGACGGTGGGAGCGGATCCAAAAGCCACTGCATGCGCAGTCGTGGGAATAACGAGGGTCCGCACTCCGCCAACTGTTGCCGGCACCGCTATCCGCGCATTGTCAGCAACGTAAACAATCACAGCGGCCTCGCCTGGATGGTCGGTGCTCTTCCCAGAAGCGACTCCCAGAATTCCGGCGGTCGGATTCACCAGGAGGCGTACTGCATTCAAACCGCGTTGGACGCGCGTAATTTCTTCATCATTCAGCGAGCGCGATTGTGCGGCGGATACGGTGCTATCACCATAGCTGACGCAGCTCACCGGATGATCTGCACCGCCCACAAACGTATAGTTTGCGCGATTGCCGACTTGCGCGCTGAGCTCGCTCAAAACGTCGTTTACCGGGTTCGCCATTCCCTGCCCCACGCCAGAAGCGTCGGTCCCGCCAGCGAAATAGAGCCCTACCGGCTCGGCGTTGTCCGCGTCGACCAGAACTGCGCCTGAATCGCCGGCATCACTCAAGCGATTGCCGCTCACGCCCACCTGATTGGTGAATGTCTTCGTCAGGTAGGGTCGAGTCTCGGCGCAGTCCTTGTAGTAATCCACCAGCACATCTACGTCGATGGCAGAGACGCCCCCGCAGGTGAGGCCGGTCGTCCGTCCGCTCTTCGCAACGCGCAGGGCAAGTGTCGCGGTTTCGCCCTTGCCGTCCGTCGAGGAGATGCCGAGGGGTGCGGCTGCGAGCGTGCCGTCAGCCTGCCGCGCGCCCAGCTCCTGAATACTGCCGGACGGATCGACTGTGTGGGAGCCAACTTCTGCGATGGCTGCGTCCGCATTTGTCGCTTTTGAATTCAGCGGCAACCATCCTGTGAGGGCCGCGACGGGCTGTGTGCCTCCGCCCTCGCCACTCGGCGTGCAGTTGTTGTCGATCAGGCCCGGTTGGACGATGGCGTCACCCACAGCGGCATGATCGCTGCGTGCCAGCACATGGTTATTGCTGAGCAGGTATTGCTTGCCGCTGTCGTCCTGGATGAGCGAGCCCAACGTTCCGCTGCAGCAGTCCACAATCGTGTTGCCGTGCGCGTCGAAATCGTTGTTGTTGCCGCCGGAGCTGCCTAGCAACATGGGAGTCGCGAATTGAATCTGATGGCCGGCGGGATTGCTTGAAACGGCCGCGGTATTGAGAAGGATTGCGGCCTCGGTCCTCGCGGGCGAATCTCCAGCGGTGGCGACGACGTAGATGACACCCGTGGTCTGCACGGTCGTTGGTGCGGTATAGGTGACCGCGCAGGATGTGAAGGCCCGCTCGATCCGCTGGCAGCTCGGAGGACCCAAAGAGCCCATCCCACTGCCGGTTCCGGTGGGCGAATCCGCCAAGGCGAAATGGATTCCCGTGCCGCCGCCTGCCTCGGCGAGGACGCCGGTGATAGTCACGGAATCATTCGCCGCGAGGGCTACATTCTCGGGTGTAAGCGGCTGGAGAAAGCCCGGCGTCAATGTCAGCACGGAGGTCGCTTTGACGCCGGGATCGCTGTTCAGGGTTGCGGTGACAACAACCTGGGCACGATCGGCAGTCAAATAGCCCGGTGGGGAATACTGTCCGGTTTTTGTGATCGCGCCCGCACCGGCATTCAGATCGCCATTGGATACTGACCATGTGACGTCCGCTGCTCCACCGCTGTTCAGTGTTGCCGTGAACTGATGAACGGGATTGCCGCGAATGTCGGTCGCGTTGCAACCTGTGCAATTGGTATCGATTTGGGTTGTGGCGGGGTTGAGGGCAAAAACGTCATTCGTTGGGTANNGCAGTTACAGCGATGCCACCGCACCCGGCTAGGGACACCAGCGCGCAGGCCAATGCGGGGGCGGCGAATCGCATTAGCGGGCCGCGCGGAGCGGTTCGCTTCACGTCTGCAATCTGCTGATTTCTCAAAAGTTGTTTAGAAATCCTCAAAATCTTCCGCTCAATTCAACCTGGGAATACCACGCTCTTTCGACGGAGTCCACCCTCAAGGGTAAACGATGGGCGATTAAGTCCGGATGAATCGGCCGCCCGGAGTCTCCATCCGCCATCATCGCTCCATTACGCCAAGTTGTAGGGATCAGGGACTTCAGTTTTCCAAACCTAAGTGCGCTTTACAGCCGTATCCCACAGAGGCCGGGCGATACATTTTTGGTGTATATCGCCCAATATGGCGTCGCGCGGCAGGGTGAGCGGCCTCGCGTGCGCGATTATCGCTCTTCGGAACATAGGATGATTTTCGGAGGGTTCTCATTGGGCGTCAGGTTGTATTCTCAATCCGAGATCGAGGGCATTGGGTCGATGGCACAAATGGTTGTGGGTGAAGGGGATATTACCAGGTTTCAAGTCGACGCAATTGTCAACGCGGCCAATGCTTCGCTCCTGGGCGGAGGGGGAGTAGATGGCGCGATTCACAGAGCTGCGGGCCCGGAGCTGCTTGCCGCTTGCGAGAAGCTCAAGGGCTGTGCGACTGGAGACGCCAAAGCTACGCCGGGCTTCCGATTGCCGGCGAAATGGGTCTTTCACGCGGTCGGGCCAGTGTGGCAGGGCGGGGGCCGTGGCGAAGATGAACTCCTCGCAAGCTGCTATCGGCGTTGCATGGAGCTGGCGCGCGAGCACAAGGCCACTTCGATCGCGTTTCCGGCCATCAGTACGGGTATCTATCGCTTCCCGGCAGAATCCGCGGCGCGGATCGCCGTTCGCACGGTGGCCGATCACCTGGAGCGCAGCGGAGTTTCCGTTGTGCACTTCGTCTGCTTCAATCCAGAGACTCTCGCGATTTATACCCGCCTTTTGTACCCGCCTTCTAGCAAGTTGAACTAGAGCGCTTCAAGCGCCGGACTGACGCCTCTCCCCGCAATCCTTGCCCGGCCAGACATCCGCGAGCGCTGCCGGGGCGTCCTATCTATAGAGAGCCGCAAAAGCAGAGGTCACAAATGAAGATTCTTATGGTTGGGGCCACAGGAAAATATGCCGGTTTGGTGCTTCCCGAATTAAAGAAACGGGGGGCAGTTGTGCGCGCCCTGGTGCGAAACCAGGATGGCGCACGTCTTGCGAGCGAACTTGGCGCAGACGAGACGGCGATCGGAGACCTGGAAGACGCAGGCACTCTAAGCGCCGCGGTTGCCGGGACCGACGGCGTTTTCCATATCAATCCAGCGTTTGCGCCGAGGGAAGCAGATTTGGGTCTCGCGATGGTGAAGGCCGCGGAAGATGCCGGCGTCACGAAATTCGTGTTCTCCGGAGTAATCCATCCGTCTCTTTCGAAACTTTCCAACCACGCAGCAAAGGTGCCGGTCGAGGAGGCGATCTACGAGTCCGGAATGATCTTCACTATTCTGCAGCCCACGATGTTCATGCAGACAATCGAGAATGGATGGGACGAAGTGATCGACGAAGGGAAATTCTCAGTGCCCTACTCTAAGCAAATGAGAGTTTCCTATGTGGATTATCGCGATGTGGCTGAGGTAGCCGCGTTGGCCTTCACGAGCGACAAACTTGACTACGGAACTTATGAATTGAGCGCGCCCGGCATGATCAACCGGATTGAGCTTACTCTTCTAATGACGAAGATTCTCGGCCATGCTGTGGAACCCTGTGATCCCTTTTTCGAGGATTGGGCGGATAAGTCGCACATTCCGGCGGGACCTGTGCGCGATGGGCTCAAACGTATGTATATCGACTATAACGAATACGGATTTCCGGGTGGAAATTCTCTTGTGCTCGAAGCCATCCTTGGGCGAGAGCCGCGCAGTTTGGAGCAATTCTTCCAGGAACTCTCCGGACGAGAGAGAGCCGCCGCATAAGCGGACCGGACTTGATGAGTTGGGGCGACAGGATGGAATGGGCTGACCAACGGCCTGGACGCTTAATGATCTACTGTCACTGCCAATTTTCCGAAGTGAGCCCCGGCTTCCATTTTCTTTAGGACGTCACGCACCTGGAGCCAGGAACAGCATTCGACGACGGGTTTGAGAGCAGCAAGGGTGATGCAGGAGTTCATCTCTTCGAAGTCTCGCCGAGATCCTACATAGATTCCCCGTATGCGTGCCTGTTTGTGAAGGATGAGCGGCAACGGAAGTTGTTCTCCATGACCTGAAAGAATGCCTATTTGTGCGATGGTGCCGCCCATTTTCAAAGCGCGAAGTGAGCGAGGCAACGTGCCGACGCCGCCGACTTCCACTACAAGGTCGACCCCCTCGCCACCGGTTTGGTCCAACACCCATCGATCCCAATCCGGCATTTGGCGATAGTTCAGTCCGTCGTGGAGCCCGAGAGTACGGGCGCGCTCGAGTTTCTCGTCGCTGCTTGAAATACCCAGGACTCGCATTCCCATCAATTGCGCAAATTGAAGCGCAAAGATGGAGACGCCTCCGGTTCCCTGGACGAGTACAGTGGCTCCTGGCTTCAGGCCTGCGACTGCGAGAGCGTTCCACGCGGTGACTGCGGCGCAGGGCAGCGTCGCGGCCTCCTCAAAGCTCAGATGTGCGGGCACGGCAACCAGCCCCGCTTCGCTCAGAACCACAGATTCGGCCAGAACCCCGTCGATATCGCCGCCTAGAGCGCCTTTGGTCTTGGCTGGAGTCGGGGGGCCATCTGCCCAATTTTGCATAAAGATTCCGGCGACGCGATCACCCGGTTTCCACGCGGATACGCCCTCGCCGACGGCGGTCACTTCGCCAGCGCCGTCTGAGCAAGGAATGCGCGGCAGCTTCATTTTGGGGTTGTAAAGGCCTTTCACCATCATCAGATCGCGATAATTGAAAGAAACAGCACGAATTCTGATCTGCACTTCGCCGGGCCCGGGCTCGTGTCCCGATCGCTCTGCAAACTCTAACGAATCAATGCCAAACGTCGAAATCTGCCATGCTTGCATCGATGGACTCCAAGAATAGAAATCGTTCACAGGCCAAGTTTTGGGACGCAAAAGATGCGCTCCGCCCGTAGAATGAAGATATGGCTCGTGGATGGGAAAGTAAATCGGTGGAGGAACAGATGGCAATTGCCTCAGAGCAGAGGTCGGCGAAGGCTGAACCAGGGTTCGTCACGGAAGAGCAGCGACGACTCGCCGAGCAGGTACGCGCGCAACGCGAGCGCCGCAAACAGTCCCTCGACTTGCAGCGGGAGAGCATCCTTTCGCAGCGCACCTCGAATCCGGGACGCCGATCTGCTCTTGAGGCGGCTCTCAAACAGATCGAAGCACAACTCGCTACATTGGGATAGCTGAACTCGATTTGGGAATTGGCGCAAGACTACGCGTCGCGGTGAAACAGGAGCGAATTGGCCTGCTGCACCGGAGTAAGAGTTACGCGCGCTATGTTGACGTGCGCAGGGCGGCTCGCAGCCCAGACTATGACGTCAGCGACATCTTCTGCCGTGAGCGGCTTTACTCCCTTGTAAACCTTCTCTGCCCGTTCGCTGTCGCCATGAAAGCGTACCAGGCTGAAGTCGGTCTCCACCATCCCGGGATCGACGCTTGTCACGCGCACAGGCGTTCCCAACACATCCATACGCAGCCCATCGTTGATCGATCGCTCGGCGGCCTTGGTTGCACAATAGACGGCGCCGTTGGGATAAGTAAGTTCCCCAGCCGTGGAGCCCATGTTGATGACGTGGCCACGACCGCGAACCACCATAC
>PLKY01000171.1 GCA_003140785.1 Acidobacteriaceae bacterium
TCCTGTTCAAAGGAGAGGCTTATCGGCCGCCAACAGCACCGCAAGTGATCGCAGCTTGATGGCCTGCATATGACGCCTGGCGTAAGCGCCAGGCTTGGAAATCGCTCAAGCGATTCCCACATCTGCAGCCAACGACGACGACTGATCCGAGTTTGAGATTCCTGCCAGGTTTGCTGGCGAAAACATGAGATGGCACAACGGTCGATCCCGGCGCTCTCGAGAACCTGTATTGGGAAAATGCCTTTAAAGGCAGCGTTACTAAAAAGGACGAGGGCGCAGCGCATTCCATTCAGGCCAGGAGTTCGCTACTCCAATAAAGGCCGAATACATTCGCGCAGACCAATTCTGTCATCCTCATTTTTCGCTTGCAAAACGGCGGCGGACCATACATTCCCAATGGGCCTGTCCCACGGAATGCCGGGGAATTTTTCGGCCAACTCCTGGGCGAGTTCTCGTTCTCCACCGGAGGTCTGCGAAACGCATTCAGCTGACCGAGTGGCGCGCCAATCTTCAATACATTTCTTACGATTGATCTTTCCAGAGGAAGTTTTGCTGATGAATTGCGGCGGAACAAAGTGAACTTCCATCCATTCCAGTCCGGTTGATTCGCGGATCAGCCGAGTTGGCTCGGGAGATCGTTCCCATTCCCAGAAACGCGGGTCTTCAATTAAGAACACGGCCTTCTCGGTCCCAAGGCTTGGATCAAAAACAGCCATCGAAGCGATGCGGCCCTTGGATGCGGGGAATATTTCGCCAAGAGCGAAATCCAAATCGTTGAGCAGAACCTTGCGTCCGCCAATGTTGGCGAGATCCTGTTTGCGACCCGTGATTACGACTTCGCCATCATCGAGGAAGCCAATGTCACCTGTCGCGTAGTAGCCCTCTTCGTCCCGAATATCGGCGCCTCCCACATAGGCTGCTATCGAATGCGAGCTGCGCACAAAGAACTCTCCGGATTTCTCCTTGATCTCCGTTCCGGGGATCGGGCGCCCGCAACTCACGTAGCGATGCTGGTCCCGCTCCACAATCTTGAGGCCGGAACTTTGGGTAACCGCGAAAACATTCTCGGCCATGCCGTAGCAGGTTGAAACAGCCGCCGGGCTGGCTCCGGTAGCTTGCATGAACCGTTCCAGCGTGTCCGGGTAAGTCGGTTCCGAGCAACTAATCCAATGACGCATCGTTGGAAACGGGCCCGAACGGCCCAACTTAGCCATCACTTCAAAGCCGAAATTCGGCATATAACAAACAGTTCCACGATGATCCTGGATGGCTTCGAAGAGTAACTGGGGGCGATGGACCCAGGTAATCGGATCGATCAAGACCACATGGACACCCAGCAGCAGCGGCATGACAAAGCATGCGATGAAGCCCATGTCGTGATAGAGCGGAAGCCAGGAAACGATGCAATCGTTGCGGCTCAACTGCAGAACTTGGTTATAGAGTGACGCATGTTCTCGCAGCGCTTCAAAGCTGAACCGAATCGGCTTCTTGAACCCCGTAGTTCCGGAGGACAACTGCAGAATTTCGTCCTGCGATGGGAAGACAAGGTCATCGTCACCCGTTCCCGAATCATCGAGAGAGTCGACGATGTGGCACGGCGCCAGTTCCTCCGGGGCATAAATTGAAACCTCAGGGTCGCACAAAAGTGCGTTAATGCTGCACCTGGAGACCGAATCGCGAATCGAGTCACGCCAATAGACTTTGCTGATTTTCGAAGTGGGGTACTGCAGAATGATTGGAACTCTTCGAGACGCGAGTACGCCGAGCCAGGAGATCACAAGTTCCGGGCCCGTACGGAAGATGAGCCCAACACTGCTCGAAGCAGGGGCAAGCTTCGTGATGATCTGCGAAACATGCTGAATTTGACTGCCGCTTCGCGATAGATCGAGAGTCTTCTCGGACTCTCCTCCAAAGAACGAGATCGTTGGAAGGCTCGATGCCTGGAACATATCGTTCTTGATTTGAACTCATTTTAGGAGGGCACAGCAATCGATAAGCGGGCGAGGGTGCCGCAACAGCCAAGGGCTATTTGGAACACAGTTTCGACAGCAATCAATACCCGTCTGCGGATGCGAGCCGTGCGAGATGGCACTCTTCCGCCGTATTGATTGGCTCATTCCGTACTCACTTCAGTGACTGGATGCCGCCGGAAGCGGTAATACAAACTGGAGTGCCTGCGAGAAAAATGCGGGGATCACAGTGCCGTGGGTCTGGCCTTCGAATTCGATGAAACTCACATCGGCCCCCGAAGCGTGGCCACGCAGGCTCACAGCGAGATCTTCTGCATTCTTTACCATGCGAAGGCTTTCGCCGAACTGCGCCTCTTCCTTCGACCCGACACCGATAAAGACTTTCAAAGGCGCCGGCGCATGGAACGCGGACGCCTGTTCCAGCAACTGTGGTTCTGCCCAGATGGATGGACTGCAGATGAGGTACCCAGCAAAGGCGCCTGGGTCTGCGAGCAGCATATGCAAGGTAAACAGACCACCGAAGGAGTGCCCGGCAAGCAGAGATCGATGCGCATCGACCGGATAGCGGTGCTCGATCAACGGGCGCAGTTCCTCCAGCAGAAACTTCTCGAACTTCGCGCCCTCGCCGGAACCGGCCGCTAGCTTGATATCGTCCGGTATGTGCGCGTGGACAAGATCGCGGTTGCGCAGGCTTAGCCATTGGCCGAACTCCTCAGTTGGATAGCCGATACCGACAACATAGGCCGGCGCGGTGTCACCAAAGTAGCCAAAACTCGTAACCATGTCCGCGACTTCTCCGAAGAGAGTGTTGCCGTCGAGTACGTAAATCACCGGTACTTTGCCGGTCTGCGGCTTGACGGGCCTGGCAACTTGAATCAGAAAGTCGCGCCCCACAGCGTTTGAATGAACCGTGAATTGCTCGCTGTACCAGATCGTCGCTGGTTTTGAAGCAATCGTTTCCTGCGCGAAGCCTGTCAGAGGTCCAACGAAGATTGCGACGATCGCTGCGAGTGGAAACGAACATGAAGGCTTCATGGTTGAGCTGGCTCCGGATTCCTCCAAACAATAGCAGAGCGAATTCACCGAGTAGTGAAGGATGCGGAGTGTTCGATTGGCGCAAACGAACCATCCGAATAGGTCTCATTTGCGAGGTGGTTATTTGTAGTAATGAAACCACCGGCGAAGCAAAAAGTACTCGTTGATCGGAGCGTCATCTGTGATTGCCGGCGTTCGCGGAGACTGGGCGATGAGCTGCTTCAGGTCAAGTTCGTTGGAGAGAGCAAGGTCATATTGTTCTTTGGCGGTTTTGGCCGGACCCCATTCGACGAAATCGGAAGCCGCTGCAGGCGGTAGGCGCGCCGCCAGCTCAGAACTTGAGGTGACGGGGATCGGGTCCATGCTGGCGAGGAAGTAAATCCCGGCGGCCTGATGATAGTACTGAAAGGCTCGGACATAGGGGAATGACTGCGTTAACGATCGGGTCGTCGAAGCCTTGATGGCAGGATCGGTTTTGTCATCGAAGAACCACTCCTGCAGAATGCCGCCTTTGCGCAAATGCTTCTTGATCACTTCGTAGAACTCGCCCGAGTAAAGCAGGCTTGTGCCGGGAGATTGCGGCGGCGGCGGCGGATCGATGACGATGACATCGTAAGTCTCATTTGAACCGTCGAGGAAACGGCGGCCATCATCTGTGACCATGCGCGTCAGGGGCGAACTCATCAATTTCGGCGCGTCCTCGTGGAAATACCCAAACAACTTGGGAACGCTCGGGATCAGATCGACCGCCGTTGTCGGAATGCCCCAGGAAAGCATGGAGCGGAAGCCGGTTCCCATTCCGAAGCAGATAATCAGCCCGTTCTGCGGGGTTCTGCCGAGGAATGCAAGCGGCAGGTCAACCATGTATTTGTTGTCCGGACTCAGGACGGTCATATTGACCCCATTCACCATGAGCTTCCGGTCAAAGCCTCTTCCGGTTGCAATGACCGTGGCGGCGTAGTCTCTTCGGACCTCCCGCACTGGATACTTGGTTTCGTAGTCGTGGCTCACGCTGAAGAGGAGAATGGCAGCCAGGACTGAAGCGGCAAACGTGAGCCGCTGTTTACGGATGGACTGAGGCTGCGCCGAGCCCGTTGATTTTCGAAACGCCGTTACGGCGGCGACTGCAAACAAGGGGAGGGCCAGGGCCATCACTGCTTTGCGCTCCCCGAGCCAGGGCAGAAGCCAGAAACCGGCAATCAGGGGTCCGATGATCGATCCCACAATATTGACGGCGTACGCAGTTCCGGCTCGATCGGGATCACCTGAGGACCAGGCATCTACCAGGAGCGGCGTAAGAAAGCCTGCGACGGCGCAGAAGAACGCAATCACGATGAGACGGAGGCCGGCGGATTCCGTTCCCCCCACGGGCAGAAGGGGATCAGCCGCAACGACAGGAAGAATGGCAAACAGCGCGAGGAAGCTCCACGCGGAGGGATTTCCCACGGCAGGAAGGGAATGCGCTCTGAGGCGATAGCGGCGCGATCCCAGAAGAGTCGCCAGCAGGTAGACCACGAGGATGCTTGCGAAGGCATAGACGAACGGTCCGAGATAGGGAGTGAACTCGCGGATCCAGACGACCTCCATGCCCATGCTGACCAGTCCGGTTGTGAAGAGGAAGATGAGAATTGCCTTCGGCGGAAGTCCATAGAGCCGGGGCGCCGGCGCTTCCGCACGGATAGGCTTCACGACCGACGCGGCCGAAACCGCAGTGAAGCTCATCGCAAAGGCAGACAATGCGAGGGCTGCGTTGAAACTTCCCGCGACAGCGAGCGTACCCCGGAACCCCAGCAACTCAATCAGAACAAAAGCTGACGAGAGGGTTCCGAGCAGGGCGCCCAATACATTCGCAACGTACAAATAACTGAACGAGCGCTCGGACGCAGACCGCGCCGTTTGCCGAATGGCCGCCATGAGAAGGGGGAAGGTCGCGCCCATGCATGTGCACCAGGGCAAGAGAGTGACGGCAATCCAGATTCCCGCCAGCAGGTAGTAACGCCAGCTCTGCCAAGCTCCGTAGCTTCCCATGTGAAGCAGCAGTTGGCGTCCGAGTTTCAATTCGAGCGGAACTGCCAGAGACGAGATTCCGACACACAGTTCGGCAACGGAATAGAGCCGCAGAATGAGCGGGACGTTCGTGGCGAGAACCCGGCGCGTCAACGCTCCCGCACCCCACGAACCCAGGCCCAAACCGGCCATGAACATCGAAATCACGATAGAAGCCAGAGCCGTAGTGACACCGAAACTGGCCATGGCCAAGCGCAGCCAGACAATCTCGTAGACCAGGCCACAAAATCCACTCACGACAAAAAACGCGAAGTACCAGCGCAGGTCCGCGATTGAGCCGTGCCGTTGAGACGCGGCTAATTCGCCCTGCTGAAGCGAAGCGTCCATTCGTATCCTCACCGCTTGTCGGGATTCCCAATTGTCTCCCATTCATGCGCGCCGGTGCGGTGATTAATTCGCATTGGCACGCGTGCAAAGGCGCCGGAAGCGACTTTTTGAGCGCGGTTCGCTTCCGCACCCGTCTTGTATCATCGAAAAGGTCCTTGAGCGCTGTTCATCCTGATGGGGACCGCGATGGAAGACAAATGAAGACTGGCATTATCGGCCTGCCGCAGGTGGGCAAGACCTCGCTGTTCAAAATCCTGACCAAGGCCAAATTGGAAGAACGCGGGTATTCGAATCCGCGCGAGGCGCACATTGGCGTGGCGCGCGTGCCGGATGAGCGGCTGGACAAGCTCTCAGATCTCTACTCGCCGAAGAAGACCACATATGCCAGCGTCGAGTATGTCGATGTGGCCGCGATCGGGCAGGAGGCGCTGA
>PLKY01000283.1 GCA_003140785.1 Acidobacteriaceae bacterium
TAGCCGTCCTCGTTGGTGAACCCCTCGTTGTCGGCCTGGATAATCGCGTCGCCGCGCTGCCAGAGAAAGGCGCGCAGCGCATGCAGGACACTGCTGCCGTCCTCCGTATCCGCTCCCTGCAGGTGCTGGAAGGCGTAGACCGTCTTCACCTCGGCCAGATACTCCTTGAGCCATGCGAGGCCGGTTTCCGGCTTACAATCCTCGAGGTCCTCTGTGAAATCGGAGAGCTCGCTCTCATCGAAGACAGAAACGCGCTCGATCAGCGCGACCTCGACATCGTCGTTGCCCGAGAGCAGGAGCGTTTCCCATTCCTCTTCTTCACCGTCTTCGATGGTCAGCTTGAATTCGGGGTGTTCGGCGCGAACCCATTGCGCGAGTTCGTCAAACGGCGGGAATTCGGAGTCTTTTGAGAGGACTCGCGTGTAGTAGGGCATGGGGACTCCTCGCAGGATTCCGGGTGGTTCAGTATCTGAGTTTAATCCGATGCGGGGAGCCAGGAAGAGTCCGTAGAGCGGTCGTGCTAGAATATGACCATAGTCTGTGACTATGGGAGGAGTACGATGGCTGCCACGATTCCGGCCGGAGAATTTAAGGCTAAATGCTTGAAACTTCTGGATGAAGTTGCGGAGAAGCGCGAGACGCTGGTGATCACCAAGCATGGGAAACCGGTGGCACAGGTGGTGCCGATGCCAGTGAAGCAGACGGATATTGTCGGTTCGATGAAGGGTAGCGTCACCATTCTTGGCGACATCATTTCTCCGATCGATGTTGAATGGGACGCGATGAAATGACCGTTGCGGAGGGGGACCGGTCCGCCCGGTTGTTGCTTGACACGCACACGTTCCTTTGGATGGTTGAAGATCATCCGCGATTAGGGGCTGGGACTGGGAGGGCTCTGAATCGGGCCGCCCGAGAGGATCGCATTGCGATCAGCGCGATTACGCCATGGGAGATTGCGCTGCTCGTCAGCAAGAAACGAATCGATCTCCAGCGCGATGTGATGGCGTGGATGCGCGACGCGCTGGCGCTGCCCGGCGTGCATCTTGTGCCTCTGGAGCCGGAGATTGCGGTGGAGAGCACACGGCTGCCTTTTGAGATGCACCCCGACCCGGCGGACCGGATTCTGGTGTCGACGGTGCGGCATTTGGGCGCGACGCTTGTTACTGCGGATCGGGCGCTGCTGGAATTTGCGAGACAGGGGCATTTTGTGGGGATGGATGCGGTGGATTGAATTCTGTGGTTCCCACACTTGCTGCGACAGAACTGCGGCAAGGAGGGGTACCCGGCGGGGCCGGTTTTCCAGCTTGCGTATATTTGAATTGTCCATCGGAGAGCTTACGTGGTGTCACCGACAGAAGAGTTTGCGAGGGTCGTTGCACGAAAACTTGCTGCCTCGGGCGCTCGTGATCGAAACCGCACGCGTCGCGCGGACATCCCAACCATGGATGTCTTAACTGAACTCTTCGATTTGCTTTTTTTCGCGAGCATTAAAACCGAGGAAGCCCGTCCGGTGTCGGTACGTGTCTTTTACGTTGATCCACAGGATCCTGATCCCGCCGCCCCACCGAGAATTCGGATCGATCGTTGGAGGATCTTCCGGCTGTCCCAGCCCGTCCCGCTTACTGTAGCAAATCTCGTCAAACTCGCGAAGGCCGCTGACCCCTGGGCCTCCGGCCTCGCTGTGTTCCATCACAATGGAGGCGGTTTGTTCGTTTGGGGAATGGTCGATCAAGTGGTGCATATAAGTATGGCGCTTGTGCAGGAGAATTCCGGGAGCTATCCGCCCCCCGGAATATTTCACGCCATGATAAATGGTGCTGCGGATATTTCCGTATTCAAACAGAACTCTTTCATCGCAAGACTCTCGCAAGATACAACCTATCGATACGCAAAACGACTGTCTTTGGGAAGGGCCCATCAGCGAACGACTCGTAAGTTGGGTTGAGCCTCTTTGGCGGGGGGCATTCAAATTGGTGCGCCGAGAGGCATTGACGGGATGGCGCGATTTTTGGCGGGTGGCAAAGGAGCTTTGGACACAAACTTTGTCGAGGATTCTGATCTATATCCAACGTCAACGCCATGGAGGGGCTATTTTGTTTTGCCCAGCTACCGAGGATTCTGAGTTTTCAATTAAATATGCTCTCGATTACCGAAGGATCCCCGAGGCCATGCTGCAAGGTTTAAGAAATAGGATTTCGGGGAGCCACGCTCGAGAAATGATCGATTTCTTTATGGACGAGAAAGATGCGAATGAAATGCTCACCGGCCTCCTTCTCGACGATGCCGTCTCTGACGGCGATGTGGAAGATGCTCAAGAATCATTGACCGGTGCAGTTCGATTCATTTCTTCAATGGCAGGGGTCGATGGCCTCATCCTCGCGTCCCCAGACTTCTCGATCTGCGGATTTGGTGTTGAGATCATCGCTCAACAGGACCTTGAAGAGTTGACTGCCACTAGTTCCGCAGACTTGAAAGTCAGTCGAAAGGTAAGGGCGAACTCCTACGGCACAAGACATCGCTCGATGGCGCGTTTTTGCGCGAAGAACCCCAAGTCTATCGGTTTTGTGGTCTCGCAGGATGGTGACATTCGCGCGCTCATGCAAGTCGGGAATGAGACAGTGCTCTTCGAGAATGTACAGGTTCACTCTCTTTGGGATGATGATTTTCCCAAAAGAATGGCGGCTCAACGAGCTCTGAAGAGAAGGCCGCGGAATCGGTCATCAATTCGCAATTAGTAAGAGAAGCCCCGCATCAGCTTGAGATTTTCGCGGAATGCGAGGCTATCTGGTCTCTGAGAAGTTTTTCTCATTTATTCGTCAGCGCTTCGACGCCGGGCAGTTTTTTGCCTTCTAGGAATTCGAGGCTGGCGCCGCCGCCGGTGGAGATGTGCGTGATCTGATCGGCTACGCCAGCTTGATTGATGGCGCTGACTGAGTCACCGCCGCCGATGATGGAGGTGGCTGCTTTGTTGGCTGCGACAGCTTTGGCGATGGCGTTGGTGCCTACGGCGAAGCGCGGGAATTCGAAGACGCCCGCGGGGCCGTTCCACACGATGGTGCGTGCGGTTGAGACTACTTCTTCAATTGCCTTGATGGATTTGGGGCCGATGTCGAGGCCTTGCCAGTCCGCTGGGAAGTTCTTCGACGTGTCCCACGGCTGGGTTTTGGCGTCGGCCGCGAAGTTGTCGGCGAGGATGTTATCGACAGGCAGGAGAAGATTGACGCCCTTGGCCTTTGCCTTTTCGAGCGCGGCTTTCGCCATGTCGATCTTGTCTTCTTCCACTAACGACTTGCCGGTGGTGACACCGAGGGCGCGCTGGAATGTGTAGGCCATGCCGCCGACGATGACCAGTGTGTCGACCTTGTCGAGCAGATTGTCAATGACGTCGATCTTGCCGGAGATTTTTGATCCGCCGATGATGGCGACGAAGGGCTTCTCGGGCGCTTCGAGCGCCTTGCCGAGATAGGTGATTTCCTTTTCCATCAGAAGGCCGGCCACGGCGGGCTTGAGGAAGTGCGTGATGCCTTCAGTGGATGCGTGAGCGCGATGCGCGGAGCCAAAGGCGTCGTTGACGTAGACCTCGGCGAGCAAGGCAAGGGCCTTCGAGAAGCCTGGATCGTTGGCCTCTTCCTCCGCGTGGTAGCGGAGGTTTTCAAGCAGGAGGACCTGGCCCGATTCGAGCTGACGCGCAAGCTCGCTGGCGATTTCGCCGACGCAGTCTGGTGAGAAGGCCACGTTGACCGATTCGCCCAGCTTCTTGTCGAGCAGCTCGCGGAGCCGGTCCACTACCGGGCGCAGAGAATACTTTGGGTTGGGCTTGCCCTTGGGGCGACCGAGATGCGAGGCAAGGATAACCTTGGCCTTGTGGCGCAGGGCGTACTCGATGGTGGGCAGAGTGGCCACGATGCGGGTGTCGTCGGTGATTTCCTTGCCGTCTTCGGTGAGCGGCACGTTGAAGTCGACGCGGATGAAGACTCGCTTGTTGGCTAGTTCGATGTCGCGGATGGAGAGCTTTGCCATGGAGTTCCTCAGTTCACAGTTGTTAGTTCGCGGTTCATAGTTTGTACTGCACGGTTCCGAGCGCGACGCTGCTATTCCGAGCAGGATAGGACGGCGTCGAATTCGATTTCGATGCGCCATGCGGGGTTGAGCAACTGCGCGACAACCACCATTGTAGCGGCGGGGCGGATGTTGGAGAAAAACTCGCCGTGGACGCGGCCGATGGCTTCCCAGTCTTCAACGTGGGTGAGAAACATGCGGGTGCGGACGACATCTTGAAATGATGCACCGGCTTCTTTCAATGCTTTTTCCGCGATGGCGAAGATACGCCGGGTTTGGCCGGCGGCGTCTTCATTCTCCGCGCCAACCGGGCCTGTGCCGGCGACATGAACGGCCTTGCCCACACGCACGGCGCGCGAGAAGCCGATGATGGGCTCGTAGGGAGAACCGCCGCTGATGTTTTGGCGCATGGGGAGACCAGGGATCAGGGACCAGGGATCAGGGAACAGATGCGATGTGCGTGTGCGAGCGGAATCGACTGCCCCTGAAGAACCTGAACCCTGACTACTACGGTTAGGAAGTCAGAAAATAAGGTGAGTTTCAGTTGAATGCGCCTGTGTCGGCATGATGCGACTGATCCCTGTTCCCTATTCCCTGATCCCTGTTGTTACAGCCCCTTCTTGGCAAGGAAGCCGATGAGGTCGACGACGCGGTTGGAATAGCCCCACTCGTTGTCGTACCAGCTCAGCACCTTGACGCTTTGGCCGACCACCTTGGTGAGCGGCGCATCCAAAATCGAGCTGCGCTTGTCGCCTTTGAAGTCGGAGCTGACCAGTTCGTTCGTGTCATAGCCCAGGATGCCCTTCAGCTCACCTTCCGAAGCAGCCTTGAAGTAGCCATTCAGAGTCTTGACGTCGGTGGTCTTTTCGCTGATGAAGGTGAGGTCAACGATGGAGACGTTGGGCGTTGGGACGCGGATGGCGAAGCCGTCGAGCTTACCCGCAGTCTCGGGGATAACGAGCTTGAGGGCCTTTGCGGCGCCGGTCGAGCTGGGAATCATGTTCAATGCGGCCGCGCGGGCGCGGCGGAGGTCCTTGTGCGGGAAGTCGAGGATGACCTGGTCGTTGGTGTAGCTATGAATTGTAGTCATGATGCCGCTGACGAGGCCGACAGTCTCAAGGATCACCTTGACGACCGGGGCGAGGCAGTTGGTGGTGCAACTGGCGTTTGAGATGATGTTGTGCTTCGCCGGATCGTACTTGTTCTCATTCACGCCGAGCACGATGGTGATGTCTTCGTTGGTTGCCGGCGCGGAGATGATGACTTTCTTCACGGTTGAGCCCAGGTGCGCTTTCGCCTTTGTCGCGTCGGTAAAGTGACCGGTGGACTCGATCACCACCTGCGCGCCTACGTCGGCCCAGGGCAGCTTGGCGGGGTCGCGCTCGGCCCATACCTTGATTTTCTTTCCATCCACGGAAATGAAATCATCGCCGGCCTCGATCTTGTTGGGCAGGTTGCCGAGAATCGAGTCGTACTTGAGCAGGTGCGCCAGCGTTGCTGGACTGGTCAAATCGTTCACAGCAACAAAATCGATCTCGGTGTTTCCGAGAGCGGCGCGCAAAACGTTGCGGCCAATGCGGCCGAAGCCGTTGATGCCAACCTTAACTGCCATGTTTCTTCTCCTTGGTTTGTGTGAGGCTGAAGTTCGGATCGAGAGGCGTTCGGAGCTAAAATATGCTCCAGCAGGCGATTCCACCAAACCCTTGATCGTACCATCCTGGACTACGCTGCTGAAATGAAAACTCGTGTTTGTCACTTCGAAACGCGGTCCCGTCCTTCATAGTGTGGAGGCCGCAGCGGCACGTGGTATGTGACGGGCTGCACAGGAGATCGCGCGGACCTGGAACGGGTGTATTTAGAGCTGTCTTTGCCGAAGGGATTCAGCATTGCAGGTCTCATGAGTTGATCGGCGGTATTTGCAGTGCACCAAGCCGATGTGGTATCTCCGTATCAGAATGCAGGTGTAGAACGCAGCATGAGAAGACGTTCCAGACGTCCCCCGAACACTTCGGAATCCACAGGCAAAATTGGCCAGGAGATCCCTTCGAATCAACCGCGCCCGCTGGTGCCGCTCTATCCGGAGGAGTCTTCGGCAGCGCCCGCCCGCGCGCAGACGGCTCAACCAGCTCAACCGTCTCAACAAACGCAGGCAGCGCCGACTCAGGCCGCCGCTCGGCACGCTCCTGCGCCCGAGCGCCGCGTAAAAATTGAGGCGGCTGCGAGCCCGCAATGGACTGAGCCCGCGGATTCCGGCCGCCTGGAGATGGAAACCCAGCCCGAATCGCCCTCGCTGCCACCGCCCGAGGCCCCTACGGCGGAGCGCTCTTCCCAGGCGCCCAAAGGCTATGTCGTGCTGGCCATCGGGCTGCCCGGTTCGGGCAAGACGACTTGGTTTCGCAGGCGCGGTGTGACTCCGCTCTCGAGCGACCTGCTGCGCAACATCCTTTTTGACGATGTGGAAGAGCAGCGCTATCAGGGGCTGGTCTTTTCCACGCTGCGCTCGCTGCTCCGCGCAAGGCTCATTGCGCGCATGCCGTGGAATTATGTGGATGCGACGAACCTTTCTGTACACGAGCGCCGCCAGTGGATCA
>PLKY01000028.1 GCA_003140785.1 Acidobacteriaceae bacterium
GCGACAACAATCTGGTTCACGAAGTTCTTGAAGACCGTTTCCATACTGGCGAGCCAGCTTGTTCCAACCGACCCGCTGGCTGAAGGAACATGAATGCCCTGCGCTGCAATCCATGAGAGAAGCTGTGGGATTGTGAGAAGAACAACCGTCCACAGAATCCATTTGCCCGCCCGGCCGTTGATGTGGAAATTGATTCCACCCTCCTGCCGGAGGCTGACGCCCGCGGCGGCCAGAGTGCAGAACGCCGCGGGAACCGCCAGATCGAACAGCAGTTGCAACAGGTCGAGGAGGAATTNNAAGCCCTCGGCCATGCGCCCGAGACCGGAGATCACCATGAGAGCTACGCCGGTGACTCCCCAGCCCATGTAGCCGCGTCCGCTCTTGAAGTGCCAGCCTGCGATGCCAAGGCAGGCCACTGCGATGACCGGCGCGATTACGTTGCAGCTCCAGTTGACGATATTGAGGACAGTGCCCTCGACCGTGGTCGCCTGCTGGCCCTGAACAGCCTGGCCGAACTGTGGCGACGTTCCGAGGTTCTGGGCTCTCGCTGCAAACGGTGCAAGGAGATTGCCCATCAGGATGAGGCCCAACACGAACTGGAGAGCGACACGAACCCAGTTGATTTGGTCGGGACGGTGGATGACGAGTGTGGATGTTCGAGCGGACGCCTGGGAGCGCCCCCAATAGGTCGGTGCGGTTCTCATACGTTTTCTCTCCTGGACCCGGCTGCTCGGGGCATCCGTGTCAGAAGAAACCTTGGGGCAGAATCGGAATTCGGTCAAATTCCCGGACCGCCGCTGGCCGGCGTTCCGAAGCGACCGTCCGCACGGAGGTTGCGGGCCTAGATAATCGCAGGTGCAACGCTATCCCCATGTGGCTGGTAAGGAGCTTCGCAAGCCACACAATCCGACTTCACAGAATCGTGGAAGGAATTTGTCTATGGCAGCGGGACAGACATCGACTCAGACAATGAAGAGGGTTTTGGGGGGGATGCGAGCCAATGAGGGAAGGAGGAGAGCAGAAGGAGCAAGGCCAAGATTGTCATGCGATCAGGTCTCAGCCGAGGTCGGCATCAAAATAGCTTACGCAGAGGTTCCTCGATTGTTTATGGCGCAATGGTCCACTCACACTCGTCGGGAGTTGAATTCACCCAGCGGCGACCGCTCGAAAAAGTCACTTCAGCAACTCTCAATCTTGTTCGCCCCGGCTCACTCAACCCGACATCGATTTCGGCCTTTTTCCATTTTCCCGGCGGCGCTGTCGATGTAATAGGCGCCTTATTCGAGTTGTCCACCATGCTTTGGCCCATCGCGCCGTGTTCTCTGTAGGACGTTGCGGCATCGAAGACCACTTCTTTGATCTCCTCATTGGTGACATTCATGTACTGGAGATAGAGGGCTACACCTTTAATTTTGTAGGGAGAAAATCCGGAACTTGCCGCCTTCCAATTGGTGTGACGAATCTGCACTGGGCAGCCAGTGCTTGCTTGAGCGCCGCACGGATGCGGGGAAAGCATCAGTGCGGCGGCCAGAATAGGCATCGAAAGTAGTATGCGTGAGTTACTCATACCGGTTCGTTTCTCCAACTGCTTGGACGAATTGCTCCTCAGTTCGTTTGCGATGCAATCACGCGCGACTGCTGAGCCGGTTGGGCTTTGTACCCGGCGGGAATCGTGAAGAGATTGTTGTCCGGGGTTGCTGTTGAGACATTCTCGTAANNGAGTGGATCGCTGATGACTGTGAGCAACGGGAGTCGGAGATCGGAGGATTTCCACACCTGAATCGTTTTGGTAATTGGAGCGGTGTTTCCGAGTGCTGAATTGGCTGGTATCGTTGTCGATTGCTGAATGCCGTGAACACTGTAGCCGCCAATCACCTTGACCCCGAGATCGGTCTTCCCAGAACTGTTCGATTCGCTCAGGCTACTCCTGGAAGCCTGATTTTTGGATAGGGCCGCGAGTGGCTTCGTCCCGTTCGCCCCCGCCGCCGGCGGAGTCGCCTGCACCTGCGCAACCTTCCCAACCGTGTCGAGCACGGTGAGGGTGTGAGAACCGTTGTCTACAATGACCACTCGGTTTGGTTCTTCGACCCTCGTGCTGCCGTCCGCGCGCCGATAGAATTTCATCTTTCTCTCCTGGCGGAGCGTGTTGCCATCAGGAAGAGTACGCACGCTGACAACATCGATATCGGCGCTCAGGGGAACTGTCTGAAGCGATGGGGTTTGACCGATCAACGGTGCGATTCCCAGGCCTGTCATTGCAACGAAAGTGAGTGTGAGCCGTTTCATCACATGCATAGTTATCTCCTTGTCAATGGGTTGTGCTGCTTGAATTTGGTGAGAGCTTCACGTAAGACATGGATGGACCCCGACTATCTCAGTAAGCCACATCGGCCACTATGAGAAGTTCGACGGTCCCGTTTCCTTCGAACAAATCTCCGTTTGATGCATCGACTCCGGTGACAACATAAGCGCCCAAGGAAAGCCATGGGTATTGATAGAAGTCGATGTTGCCATCGGGATCGACGACGTCGATGAATGACCGGTCGCCATCGTCGTAGAACACTTGCGGCCATGCGTAAAACTGGGTATTGAGGCCTTCGTAGGTGAAGGTTCCTACCGTGATCGAACCCTCGTATTCCTCAAGTGGATCTTCGAGAACAAACGATCCGCTTGTTTGAATGCAACTCGGAGGCAAGGTAAGCGTGGTTTCCTGGACTGGGCCCGTTGTCGAACTCCCGTCATACCAGACGTCGCCCGAGTCGTCGATCGTCCAGTAATCCGTGGATTCAATAAGTACATCCGGGACGTTGCCGCCCGCGAAGTCNNACAGTTTGTGCCGCTCGAAGGCGGTGGGGTGCAATCCAGGCAGGGACGAGGATTTGCACACCGGTACAACGCGCATGCTTTGCCCGGTTTGCAAACAGGGTTGGTGCATTGCGAGATGACAGTCTGCGCTTGCACTTCATGCTGAAAGGCGGAAAGGCAGAGGACGGCTGCGCTCATCATGCAGCACCTCTTGAGGAGTTGGCGCAGTCGGTTTGATTGTGATGCTGCGAGTGCTGTCGAGCCTTTGCAGAAGGCCAATGCGATTCTCATGTTTCACTCTCCAGGACGCGGTTGCTCGTGGCCTCCGTGTCCAGGCGGAGAATCGGCTGGAACCAAAACTCGGTCAATTGGCCTACAGAGGTTCAGAATGGAATTCCACTCTATCTCCATTCGTATGTGCGACTTTTGCAGAAGGCGAGATGCCGGTCGCTTCTCAGCCCTCATGGGTTTGTAGCCCAAATTGAACCAATCGGGCTAAAATCTCAATCGGAGGGGCCGGTGTCGCAAGCTGTCGCCAGGTCAGGGAGAACGGAATGGCATCCGTATCGCAACTGAATCCGTATCAATGCGACCAATGCGGAACCACGAACATCGTGGCTGCGCCCGTCCTTTATCAACAGGGAACACGCGCCTATTCGGGCACGTTCAGTTCGGGGACGAGCCAGTCCTACTCTGCTCAAGTGGCTGCACCGCCTAGCCCTCGTGGATACGGGCGACCTCTCGTGCTTTGGGGAGTGCCAATTTGCTTTACGATCTTCTGGGGCCTCGCCGGGTTCGGCAGGATTCTTGAGCATCCGAAATCCGCGGCAACACTGGCCGACGCGGTTGCAATTCTGCTGCTTCTAGGCATGGTTTGCCTTGGAGGGATGCTTTTGAGTTTTCGCAGGATTGCCCGATACAACCGAGATGTCTATCCTCGCCTCCATTGGAGCTGGGAGCATACCTATATCTGCAGGCGTTGCGGGAAACTTCGTTTGATCCCTTCATAGGTGCTGCCTGGCACAGGTTACTGAAGGCGGAATGATCCCGTATAGATTTCGCCGGTGCCGGGGCTGGGTTTGTTACGCACATCTCACGATTTTGCCTCAACCGCACAC
>PLKY01000134.1:0-277 GCA_003140785.1 Acidobacteriaceae bacterium
TCAGGAGAGCATTCTCGAGAAGGCCGTGGACAAGCAGTGATTGCGATGTGATTCGCATCGCGATGTGGCGCACCAGTCCACTTCACCCCGCGCTAACCGTCGACTCCGCCAGTTCGCCCACTTTCCGAACCTCCAGCACCAGGTCGCCCTCCGCATCCACGTAGAATGCCGGAGCGAAGCGCTTGCCCCATACGATCTCGTCGTGCCGGTACGAGTAACGTGCCAGCACGGTCTGGCTAAAAGTGTCGTCATAAGCCTTCACCAGGATCAGAACCTC
>PLKY01000134.1:297-13788 GCA_003140785.1 Acidobacteriaceae bacterium
GTCATCAGCATCGGCCGCACCTCCAGTTCCATCAGCGAATTGGGGCGCCGGTTGACCACGCGGAACTGCAGGCTCGTGCCGTCCTGGTATGGAGCCACCACCATGTTCTCGCTGAAGCCGATCCGTGCCGAGGGCCGCGACACCCGCCCAAACAGCAGGCCGGTGGCCACCGCGAACCCCAGGACTCCGACCAGGGCTTCGAACGACGACACCACGTTGGCGGCCATACCTTTCGGCGAGATGTTGCCATAGCCGACCGTGCTGAGGGTGTGGGCGCTGAAGAAGAATCCGTTCAGGAAGCGGCCGGACAACGTGGACGATTCGCCGCCCTCCAATTGACCCGGCCCCATGGCGAAATAGATGCCGGCAAACACGAAATTGATCAACACGTAGCCTAGAAACAGCGTGGCCAGGAACTTCGGCCAGCCCATGTTGATGAGGTGCAGGTAGGGATNNGCCGGTGCACGTTGAAGGTGCCATCCTTGTTGATGGCCCGCCGGAAAGGCGCCGTGAATTGTTGGGTCAACCCCGGATCGAAGGTCGGTTTTCGCATATGTATCAGATCTTAAGGGATCCGATACGGATGCACAGCATTCAAGCCGCCCCGGACAGCCACTCCCGGACCAGTTCTTCGGGATTGCCTTTCAGGTCCAGAGGATGGGTGCGGGTTTCCTGGTTGTTCTCCAGGTAGGCGGCGATAATCCCGTCCGGCGTCGGCCGCAGTTCCAGCCGCCGCTCGCGGGCTTCCAGCCGAAGCGTAGAACCCAGCCACGCGATGTGCACCTTCATCCGCATTCCGTGGCCCACGCGCGCCGCCTGCTTGAACAACTCCGCCGTGTAAGGCCCCTTCTTCAATTCCTCCGCAAACGGGGCCGCGGCCTGCGCACTGGCGCGCCGGCTCTCCCGATCGCGCCGCTGCCGTTCCGCATCGTCCTTACCGTCCTCCTGGGATTCCAGGCTCTTGAGGTTATTTTCCAAGTTGTCGAGGAAACTCATGCTCTTCTATTTTGACGCATGCCGCGCCCAAGCGTGGCACAGACATTCTTGTCTGTGTTGGATCTTCCTGCCATGGAAACCAACACAGGCAAGAATGCCTGTGCCACTCCTTAGTAGAATAGGCGCATTCTCCTATGAAGACCTGTGCCCTCGTATTCGCCCTCGCTATTCCGGCCGCCTTCGCCCAACTCCCCGCGGCCACCCAAACGGCCGTCGACCAGGCCGCCCGTAAAGTGCTCGCCGAGACCGGCTCCACCAGTGCCTCCATCGCCGTCGTCAAGGACGCCAAAGTCGCCTATGTGCAGGCCTACGGCGACGCCCGGCTCGATCCCAAAACGCCCGCGACCTCCGGCATGCGGTACAAGATCGGGTCGAACACCAAGCAGTTCGTCGCCACCGCCATCCTCCTGCTCGCCGAGCAGGGCAAGCTCTCACTCGACGACCGCGTGTCGAAGTTTATCCCCGGTTTGACCCGCGGTAATGACGTCTCCATCCGCCAGTTGCTCTCCCACACCTCCGGCTACCAGGACTACTACCCCCTCGACTATGTCGCGCCGTTCATGACACACGCCACCACCCTGCAAGGGATCCTCGACGTCTGGGCCAGGAAGCCGCTCGACTTCGAACCCGGAACCGAATGGCAGTACAGCAATACCAACTACACCATCGCCGGATTGATCATCGAGAAGGCCGCAGGCAAGCCGTTCTTTGAGTTCCTGCGCGAACGCATTCTCACCCCCCTCGGCATGCACTCCGCCATAGACTCCGACCACGAAAAGTGGAGCGACGCCGACCCTGTTGGCTACCAGCACTACGCACTGGGACCGCCGCGCACCGCCCTTCCGGAAGGCACCGGTTGGCTGAACGCCGCCGGGGAATTGGCGATGACCGCCAGCGACCTGGCGCTGTGGGACATCTCGCTAATCCAGGGCAGCATCCTGAAACCGGAGTCGCTGCGTGCCCTCACCACCGAAGTCAACCTGAAGAACGGCGCCCGCACCGGCTACGCCCTGGGACTCGGCGTGTCCAATACCAATGGGCGCCGGGTCTGGTCTCACGGCGGAGGCACCTCGGGTTTCACCAGTTCCAACACTACTTACCCCGACGATCGGGTCGCCATTACGGTCTTCACCAGTAGTGAAGGAAACGCGTCCTCGCTCATCCGGCGGGAGATTGAAAAACTGGTGATGGCCCCGGCGGAGGATCCTGGAGCCGCGCCTGCCCTCGACAGCGTGCGCAGACTTTTCAGCGGACTTCAGAATGGCAAACTCGACCGGTCGATGCTCGATTCCGACGCCAACGCCTACTTCACCCCGGAAGTCGTCGCGGATTACACATCCAGCCTGAAGGGTTTCGGAACGCCGTCCAGCTTTACGCAAACAGCCAAGTCCGACCGCGGGGGCATGACCAGCCGCTCGTTCGCCATTCATGCCGGGGATAAATCCTTACGGCTCTCGACGTTCTTCACTCCGGACGGCAAGATCGCGCAATACCTCGTGTACCCAGCGCAGTAGTGGGGCGGACCCTCTGGTCCGCGCGGGTCCCCCTGGACCNNTCGGCCGCGGACCGGGGGGTCCTCCCCACCAATTAAAATAAGCGGCAGTCACGGTACGATGGAGCCAATGACCGATTCCGCGCGCGAGCGTCTGACCCAACTGCGAAACGGGCTACTCCGCCTCCACAAGAGCCTGCTCGATTCCGAACGAGCCTCTTACGAGCGGGACGTAGCCCGAATCACGTCTACCGGACAGTATCTTGGCCTGGTGCTGAATGACCCATGGTTCTCCTGGCTTCACGACCTTTCCCAATTCATCGTGATGGTCGACGAAACCCTGGATTTGGAGGAGCCGGCCACGGCCGAGGATGCCGGCCGGCTGATCGCCCAAGCCCGCGATCTGGTGTCCCCATCGGAAGGCGGTGTGGGCTTCAAAAGACGCTATTTCGAAGCCCTGCAACGCGATCCGGCAGCGGTGCTGGCGCACCGCGACATGATGAAAGTGTTCACGGCACTGTTGTAAGGTTCCGGTCTACCGGCCGGCCACTTGCATGACCATCGCCGTGTGGGGGCCCTCGGCGTCCTTGATCGCATCCTGTGCCATTTGCTTCAACAAGGCCAGCTTTGCCGTGTCGTCCAGCTTGCTGCGGCTGTAAAGCTGCGCGGCCTGCTCCAGTTGTTCCGCCACCGCCTTCGTGTACTTGGCCCGACGCACCAGAAACTCGCCCCGCTGGAGGATTTCCGACGCCTTAGCCAGGTTGTTTGGCGCACCCACGGTATCGCAGACTGCCATCAGCACTCCGCGATCCACCGCCAGTTCCAACGCCGACTCCTCATCTTCCTTTGACAGCTCGATGCCGTGCGAGATCTGAGTCAGCAGCTTGGGTTCCGTGGCGTTACCCTTCGGCGGCCCGAATGCCAGTTGCATGGAATCGCCGTCTACCTGGTTCAGCTTCTTGGTATTCTCCGCGAAGTGCAGGACCATATGGTTCGCCAGGGCACGGTAGTCCGATGCCTTGCGCTGGAATACCAAGGTCTTACCCTTGTTTGCCTTGGCGCCAGCCGCGTAATAATCCGCCAACTCCATGTACCCCGAGGCGACGCCCGAGGTCAGGACCAGCGAGAAGGGCAGCGCCCGCGAGTTGTACTCGCTGTTGTCCAGCAGATGGTCCAGATTGCCTATTGCCTTCAAATAGTCGCCTGCCACATACCGCTCTTTGGCATCCGACCAATAAGACGCCGCCGATTCCGTCTGCACGGGCGCGGGACGTGAACAAGACGACAGAGTTCCCAGCAGGAATACCGTCGCCAAAACACCTAGGACGCGATCTTGATACCCAGTCATAGTTGCCTCCGGTAGCCTGTAGTATTAGCATGCCGGGCGGCAGTAACAACGCTGGCCAAAGATAGGATAGTACCGTTAATCGCGTACCACAGGCTCCGTACCATTACCTTAGTTAACATCTGTGACCGGGCAGGGCCAGGGGCTCATTTCTTCCCGCTCAGGTAATCGCCCGACCCCAGAAAGCTCTTAATCCTGACGTCGCCCCCTCATCCTGACGGCGGCCCGGATGCCCCCGAGCCGCGCGTGAGGAGGTAGTTTCCCGTCCTAGAACATGTTCCAAAGGTACTGTGTATAAACCTCGTGGTGATACTGCACTTCCGGCGCCTTCACCACCGTGCCGAGCGCACGCGGGCAGCGGTCCGCGGCGGACTGCTTCAAATCGGCGTACCGGCCTTTCACGTCCTCGCCCAGTAGCTTCGTGGTCCACTCCGATTTACGGAAGTTCTCGATCGCATCGTAAATGTTGTCCGGCAGGTACCGGGGCGCGTTCCGAAGATTGTCGATCTGCGCGATGTCACCTTCGATGCCGGTCTTGAAGATCCCATACAGCACCATATAAGGATTCGCATCCGGCGCGACGGAGCGGACTTCCACCCGGGCGCTGCGTGAATTACCAATCGGGATCCGGATCATCGACCCGCGATCCGTCGCCGACGCCTTAAGCTGGTTGGGCGCTTCGAAGTGCGGGTCGAGCCGGCGGTACGCATTCACGCTGGCATTCATCAACAGGCAGAGGTCGTTGCCGTGCGTCAGGATCCGGTCGACGAACTCCCAGGAGAACGCGCTCATTTTCTCCAGTCCTTCCGGATCCCAGAACAGGTTCTTCCCATCCTTGGTGATCGACACGTTGGTGTGCATGCCGGTGCCGTTCACTCCCACGATCGGCTTAGGCAGAAAGCACGCGGTTAGCCCCATCTTGGTGGCGATCTGACGGCAGATCAACTTGTAGATCTGGATTTGATCGGCGGCCGCGACCACCTCGGCGTAGCCATAGTTGATTTCGAATTGGCTCGGCGCCACCTCAGGATGGTCCTTCTCGTTCTGGAAGCCCATCGCCCGCTGCACTTCAGCCGCAGTATCGATGAACTGGCGAAGCGGATCGAGCGGCAGCGAGTGATAGTAACCGCCTGTACTGATGAACTCGAACTTGCCCGTCTGGTGGTAAGTCTGCTCCGCGTCGCGCCCGGCGAACAGGAAGCCTTCGATCTCAGTGGCCGCATTTAGGGTGTACTCCTTCTCCTTGAATAGCTTCTCGGAGTAGCCCTTCAGTACGCCACGAAGATCTCCGGCGTAGGCCGTTCCGTCCTTGTCGATCACGTTACCGAACACCAGCACTTTCCCAGTGCCGAACACATCGGCAGGCACCCAGTAGAAGGCGCTCCAGTCAATACCCAGCCGCAGATCGCTCTCTTTCTGGGCTGTAAATCCGCGTATAGAAGAGCCATCAAAAGTCAGATTCTCGTACGCGCCGATCAAAAACTTCTTGTCGTAGTCAAGGAGATGCAGGCGGCCTTCGAGATCGCTGAAGAGCACCGTGACCGCCTTGATCCGTTTCTCATCGGTCAGGTATTTGAGCCGCTTCTCGCGAATCTCCTCGATCGCCACCCGGTTCAGGCGATCCCCTTTGGCTTGCAAATTCAGGTCTTCCAGCTCTTCGTAGGAAAGGGCGAGAAAATTACGTAACTCAGTCGACATACATCTCCTCTTGCTTGCAATGAAAGTGGTAACCCATGAATCTACCACCAGCCACAAAAGGAGATCAAACCGGGATCCCACCGCGCCGGGGGAACTGGAAAAGCAAACTTCGCTCTCCATTCCTCCATCGAATTCCAACTCAATCGCCAACCGCGAGTTTTTTTGTCCGCGTAAGCCTGGAAGCGGGGCCGCCAACAATCGGACGTCCTCGATTGCGGCGGGATGGAAAAGAATACTCCGTTCGGCAAACCGTCCTTCACCGCTCGCTGTCGTGCATAAATCAGACGATGGCGGTTTCTGGTCTCGGACCTGAGTTTTGGGACTTTGGCTCTTTGACCTTACGCTCGTAGATCACCGGGATGAAGTGCTGATTCCGCATTGGAGGGCGCACGTAGTCCGATTTGACGAGCTTGGGCAATTTGAGCGACTCCGGAGTTAGATCGCGATAGGGGATGAGTGAAAGCAGGTGACGGATTACGTTGAGACGGGCAGACTTCTTGTCCTCGGAGTTGACGACGAACCAAGGGGACTCTTTGGTGTCGGTGACGGCGAACATCTCATCTTTGGCGCGGGAATAATCGCCCCAGTGCTTGCGAGATTCCAGGTCCATTGGGCTGATCTTCCAGCGCTTGGTGGGATTGTTCATGCGCTCCTGGAATCGGCGTTCCTGCTCTTCGTCGCTGACAGAGAACCAGTACTTGACGAGCAGGATGCCGGAGCGGATCAACATGCGTTCAAACTCCGGGCAGCTGTGCATAAACTCCTGATGCTCGGGTTCGGTGCAGAAGCCCATTACGCGTTCGACGCCGGCGCGGTTGTACCAGCTACGGTCGAAGAGGACCAGCTCACCGGCGGCAGGCAGATGGGGGACGTAGCGCTGGAAGTACCACTGGGATTTTTCGCGTTCGGTAGGAGTACCGAGGGCAACGATTCGGCATACGCGGGGATTGAGCGACTCAGTGACGCACTTGATGGAGCCGCCCTTGCCTGCGGCGTCGCGCCCTTCAAAAAGGACCACGACGCGCAACTTTTCGTGCTTGATCCACTCCTGAAGCTTGACCAATTCGATCTGCAGAAGGGCCATCTCGCTTTCGTATTCGCAGTCTTTGCCAAGGCGCATGGAAACCGCGGGCACAGAAGCCATGCCGTTAGAGTGGTGGTCGACGCTGTTGGCTGCCTTTCCGTTTGCATGTGCATGCTTGTGCTTTTTCTTCTTCTTCTTTTCCGCCATAGTGTCTCCTTCGCATCGGGTCGGCTGCGGGGGGGGGCAGCGGCCTCTCAAGCAAGTGCAGTGACTAAGAAGCTGCGACTGGAATGTGTCCCATTCTACTCAGAGAAACAGCTACGTTGTGAGGCTAGTGCACAGATTCTCGAGGAAAAAAGCTGAAAGGTTACGATACCCAGCCGACCTAAATCTTCTTTCGGCGGGAAAAAGCGAATCCGTTCAACGAAAGTGAAGGCCAGCGCCGAAAGCAAAGCAGCCCGAATTCAAAAGGAGAAATGGAGAAGAGGAAAGCCAGGCGCTTCCCACTTCCCCATTTAAGACTGCCAGATAGTACTTGATCGAATGCGATGCTTCGCAAACGCTAAGGCTTCGGGACGCTGTTGATCGTCTTCAGTATCTGCGAAACGATCTGGTAGGGATCAGCTTCGGAGTTCGGGCGGCGATCTTCAAGATAGCCCTTGTACCCGTGTTTAATGAAGTTCACAGGCAGCCGGATTGACGCGCCGCGATCGGAAAGACCGTAGCTGAACTTGTCGATGGCTTGCGTTTCGTGCAGCCCTGTCAAACGTAGATGGTTGTCCGGACCATACACGGCGATGTGCGCGCCAATGTTTGCCTCGAACGCCTTCATCAGCGCTTCGAGATATTCCTTTCCACCGACTTCGCGGAGATATTTTGTCGAGAAGTTGGTGTGCATGCCGGATCCATTCCAGTCGCCCTTGATGGGTTTGCAATGCAGGACCAGATCCACCTCGTATTTCTCGCAGAGGCGCGCCATCAAGTAGCGAGCGACCCAAGTGTCGTCAGCGGCTTTGGCAGAGCCTTTAGCGAAAATCTGGAACTCCCACTGGCCCTTGGCCACTTCGGCATTGATGCCTTCGTGATTGATACCGGCGGCCAGACAGAGCTCAAGGTGCTCCTCGACGATGGTGCGGGCCAGGCTGCCCATGTACTTATAGCCGACGCCGCAGTAGTACGGGCCCTGGGGCGTAGTCGGGTGGCCGTCTTTCGGGAACCCGAGCGGGCGGCCATCCTTGTAGAGGAAGTACTCCTGCTCGAGACCAACCCACAAGTCAGGGTCGTTCTCGATGGTAGCCCGATAGTTGGTGGAGTGCGGGGTGCCGTCCGGGTGCATCACTTCGCTCAGAACGATGTAGGCGCTGTTGCGGCTTGCATCCGGATACAGTTTCACAGGCTTCAGAATGCAGTCTGACTTGCTGCCCTCTGCCTGCATCGTCGAACTGCCGTCAAATCCCCAAAGAGGCAGATCCGCAAGAGTGGGCGGCTTCTCAAAATCCTTGAGCTGGGTTTTGCCGCGAAGTTCAGGAATCGGCTTCTTGCCATCGAGCCAGATGTACTCCAGTTTGTACTTTGCCATGAATCTCCTTCGTGCAGGAAAAGATGTGGGTTTGCATTCAAATCGTAGAGCTTGTGCCATAAGGAATCCGTGAGGATTTTTCAGCGAGACAGCTCTACTTGCGATGCGCAACCAGCATCATCAGCAGGAGGATCACAACCGGGATCAGAGCGAGCGCGGAATAATACAGAATCGCCCGCGGCAACTGGGCTTTCCGTTTGCTCCAGTTGCGGATTTCGGGCCGATCTTCGACCCCGACCTGGTCCAGATGCTGCAAATCGTGTGCAAAATCCTTCGCCCGCGCATATCTGTTTTTCGGATCGCGCTCGAGCGCACGGTACAACACTTCCTGCACCTGTGGCGAAATGGACGGATCTACTACGGACGGCGGCGTTGGATAGTTCAACAGACGGTCGTTCATTACTTCCAGCGGCGATGAGCCGGTGAATGGCTGCTTGCCCGTCAGCATCTCGTACAAGATGATGCCCATCGCGTAAACGTCCGAACGCCCATCCCCTCGCTTACCCTTCGCCTGTTCCGGCGAAATGTAGTCCGCGGTGCCGAGAGTCGCCGTAAAGTTGGCATAAGTCAGACGTCGTGCCGCCGAGTCGCCGGCAATCCCGAAATCGATCAGCTTGATATTGTCATTGGCATCCACCATGATGTTTTCCGGCTTCAGGTCGCGGTGGACCACACCGTTTTCATGGATGTATTCGAGAGCCTCCAGCACTTCGATCGCGATTCGTATCGCCCGGTCCTGAGACATCTTTCCTCCGCTTAGAATCTCGCGCAGGAGCCTCCCATCGCACCACTCCATCACCATGTAGACCCGCGAGCGTTTTTCGACGGCAAACACCCTCATAACTCCGGGGTGACTTAGCCGCTCGCCAATGCCGGCCTCACGTTGGAACCGATCGAAAAGAATCGGGTCTGCTTCCATGTCAGGGTGTGGTATCTTCAGCGCAACTACGCGGTTGTTGCGTAAGTCGGTAGCGCGAAAAATTGAAGCCATTCCGCTGCGCGCAACGAGAGCGTCAATGCGGTAGGAATCAATTTGCGTTCCAGCTTCGACGCTGTCAAGAAATCCCATCGTGCGTTCTTACTCCAAGCAATGCCTTCACCACTCTACAGGCTGGGCCCGTCGAATTCGCTACCAACTTGAGACCGGGTCGCCCGGTGCCTACGAGGGCAAACTGTAGGGCCGGCCGCGATACATTCCAACTTGCTCTACTGACCGCACACGAATCACTTGTGCCGTCGTGTTATCGTTGCCATCGATCTCCACGGCACGCGCCACCAGCTCGCGCGCGATCTCATCGATATTCTTCTGCTGCGACACGATCTCCGCGATCATCGCGCTGCTCATCTCGTCGTGCAGCCCATCGGTGCACAGCACCAGCAAATCCCCAGGCTGCAGAGTCAACGCTGTCGTGTCGGGGGATACAAACATCTCCGGCCCAAGCGAACGAATCAAGACGTGGCGCGCGTCCGAGTCCGCGATATCGCTCGCTGAAATCAAGCCAAGCTTCCTTTGTTCATTCACCCAAGTATGATCCTGAGTAATTTGCTTTGCCTTGCCATTGCGCACGAGGTAGCATCGCGAATCGCCCACATGCGAAACGATGGCTTGGTCGTGTCGCAGTGCACACGCCACCACGGTCGTTGCCATCCGCTTGCCGCGATACTGGGGAGCCAGGGTGCGATCATGCACCGCCGCGTTGGCAAAGTGGATCAGTCTCGGCAGCAGACTGATCAGCATCGCTCCCGATTGCGCTTTCGCAAACTCCTCGGTGATTACGGAAACGGCAGTGGCCGAAGCCACTTCGCCCAGATCCAATCCACCTACTCCGTCTGCCACGGTAAAAAGGTAGCCGTGCGATCGAGCCTGCTGGCGCGAAGAGGGAATGAACGATCCCATCGAGTCTTCGTTATTGGTTCGGACTTTGCCCGGATCGCTGGCCTGGCCGAACTGTACCTCTAACATGAGCGGCGCCGCCTGAAGGTTCTTCCGCGATTTCGCGGGGGATTTCTAATGTCCTTAAGCAAATACGTTCAAAAGTTTACTGGGTGGCACCCCGCAACCGCCTTTGCCGAAGCGGCCCTCGAAGATGCCACCCAGTATTTCTGTTACAGTTTCCGGTCTACCTAACGGCTAACTGAGAACGTTCTTTGATTCGAGCAGAACCGTCTTTCCCTTTGCTTTGGATGAACGCAGGAAGTAGATTGCACCATACAACCCCCAGATCCCCGAGATGGCCAGCGCTCCCAGCGGCTCCATCTTAGTGCCGAGGTTAAAGAACGGACCCGCCACGTAGAAGCCCATGCAGACCAGATTGGCCAGCAGGCCAAACCCAGGGATCAGCGTGTGAACCAGGAAGTTGTGGTCTGGCCGCTTATGGTAAGCCACCATGCACAAGAAGCAGCTCAACGCATAAAGGATGAATGTTCCGAAGTTCGAGGTTAGGGTGATCATCAACAGCGAGTTAGGCAGCGCCGCCAACTTATCGTGCGTCGTATACCCAAAGCTCGAGAACAGTCCATGCGGCAGAGCGGCGATGGTAGCGTCCGTCGGTGCGGTGGCATCGGCAAAAACCAGCGAAACGGCAACAACGCCGATGATCGCGGAGATAATGGCCAGCGTCCAGATGGCCCTCCGTGGGGACAGAGACCCGGCATGCAGAATACCGAAGTGTTCCGGAGCTTCATCGTCCTTGCCCATGGCGTATGTCACGCGGGCGCCGGTGTTCATGCAACTCAGCGTGGTGCCAATCAACGCAAAGAAGACGGTGACGGCTTCAGCAAGCATGAAGTACTTGCCGTGGCCCTGGCCGAGCAGCGCATCGCCGACCATGATCATCATGTCTCCGATGGGAGCGGCGGACCCCGTGGCGCTCGCCATGGTATAGCCGGAGTTGAGGAAGTAGTTGGCCGCAAAGTACTCGATCAGGTAACAGACCAACCCCTGGATCAGCAACGACGAAATGACCGCGATGGGGATGTGTTTGGTTGGATTCTTCGCCTCGCCTCCCATCGAGGTCACGGATTCAAAACCCACCAGAATAAGAATCGCGACGGTTGCCTGAATGAACATGTAACTGAATTTGTGTGGCGCAATGACCGATGCAGCGTTGGGGTGCGCGAGGAAGTTGCCGCTTGCATCTGTCTCGGTATAGTCAATCGTGAACGGAACGGGCTTGCCGGCTTTATCCAGCAGCGGGAGTGGGTTCCCGCTTGCGTCACGGACCGTTGAACCGTCCTTGGCTGTGGCGAACTGATACGTGTAGGTCGAGAGCGTTTGCCCATCGTAGTTGAATGCAGGTGAGCCCGCGGGATGGTTAACGCGATAGCCGAGCGCCAGCACGCTGAAGACAATCAGCGCGGAGATCTGCACGATATTAATCGCCAGGTTCACTGCGGTTGAGGCGCCTGCGCCCTTCGACGCGATCCACGCGACGAAGAATGAAAAGACCACCGCAACAAGTCCCATGAAAACCGGGCCCGGATTCGACCCGCTCATGACGTTGGGGTAGAGAAAGCCAACGATGTAGCCACAGAAGACGCCGGTGACAGCCACCATCACGCCGGGATAGACCCAGTAGTAGAGGTGCGAGCCCCAGCCGACGATGAACTTTGCGATGCGGGCATACTTGAAGGCCTTGTCCTTGGAGAGCATGGCCTGCTCCGCGTAGTAGTAACTGGAACCGGTGCCGGGATAGAGCTTGGAAATCTCAGCGTAGGCAACGGCAGTGGCCAGACACAAGAGCAAGGCGGCGAAGATGCCAAGCCACATGGCGGGCGCGGTTGATGGTTGGCCGGCGACTCCTGTACCGGCTTGGATGGCGAAGGTGAGCCATAGGAAGGCGCCGGGGGCGATGAGCGCCATTGCGTTGCTGGTCAGCCCGGTAAGACCTAGGGTGGCCTGCATCTGCGGTGCTTTTTGGTCTGCCATGAGCATTCTCCTGGAAATTTGAAATTCGTGGGTCTGCTCCGGGGTAGGGATTCCCGGCGTTTTCGATTGGCTCGCCCGTCTCCAATTTCCTACGCGGGCTGATTCAGGAACGGTTCTCTGGACAACTGAAAGGCTAGAGTTGCTTTGATAAAGATGAAATGAAGAAACTCAACTCCAGCCCCATGGATCTTTTTGCGAGAATCGCGGCTGCGTCAAGGTTGCCAATCGAAGCCGCGATCTCAATTCGTTAACGCTTGGGACCGAAGAATGCGACAAACCCAATTGTGGCCGTCGATTGCGCATCGACAAAACTGGTGTCACCCTTGTGGAAGTAGGGCTCATCCGACCAATCGCGCCGATACTCTACGCGCGTCAGAAGCCCCTCGGCCCATTTGTATTCATACGTTCCGGTGAACTCCTTGACTTCCTGAGCGACGCCTGTCGAATAACCGTTCATGTCGTGGAAGTACTCAAAACGGCCTGCAAGTGCCGATGTTCCATTCAATTGCTCGTGTACTGCCAACGCAATACCCTGCCAGTGATTCAGATTGGTGTCGCCTGTCGCCGTCGTCCCACTTCCCGTGATCGCATCGCGATTCTGGCCGTAGTCGTAGTTCAGGTACGCATTGAACTTAGCGTTAGGCGTCAGCAAAAGTGTCGTATCGATCAGGTTTCTGTAACCCTTCTCGGTTTCTGCGTTCGATGGGCCGGTGTAGTAGTTCACGTTCCACGTGTACTTGGGCTTTACCAGCGCATTGGTAAGGCCAATCGTCACGCCGCCATTGTTGGTGGTTACGTTATTCCATCCGTTCACCACCTGCACGCCAATTGTGTCCACCTTCGATACAGGCAACGACGAGCGCAGACCGAAATGGTAATAAGGAATTGCCCAGGCGAACAGGATCGAACGCGAATAATTCCAGTTGTCCTTGGACTCAATCACCTCCGCTCCCGCCGAAGTCACGAACTTTCCAAAATCCAACTCCAGGCCCTTTGCCTTTGCCGGCTTAAGGCTGATAAACGCTTGTTCGATGTAGTCGCCCTGATCGTGCGAACCCCCGTTGACCAGCGTGTTGGTGCGGCCATAGAAGACATCGACGTGCGCGCCAACCGGGTCCGGATCGTGGTTCAACGTCAGTCGAGCTTCGCTCAAATTGAACTGGTCCGTCTTGTCGTTGAAGTTGTACAGGTCGTTGATTTGCCCATTCGCGGAATCGCTCGGGCGATTGGCGTTGTAGCTGTAATACCCGTCGATGAGGCCGCTGATATCCATTGGCCCGACGCTCCACGTGGACGCCGCTGCCGGCGCGGCAGGAGGAGCCGGTGCTTGCGCGGGTGTTGCTGGTGCTGAAGCCGGAGCTTGATCCGGCGCGGGTGCGGGTGTTGCGGGCGTCTGTGCGACGGCCGTCAGCGAAGCCGTCAGGGCCGC
>PLKY01000241.1:0-614 GCA_003140785.1 Acidobacteriaceae bacterium
ACTCCAGGCCTGCCTCGGGCACTTGACCCTTTGGCACCATCAGGCCGGCGTCAATGTTCTCTGATCCTCCCAGCCTTGCCAATTGCGTGCGCAGGCCGTCCAACTCCTGCTCAGCCTGTATCAACTGCGCGTTTTCACCGGTCGCGAAAGTGCGCATCGATTGGATTTGCACTTCCTTGCCAGCGATCTGCGCCCGGAGTGTCGCGGCCGACTCTCGAGCAGTGGCTCGTTCGAGCTGAATCAGCTTCTCGATCAGTGTGGAGAGTTCCATCTTGGTGACCTCACCACTGAGCAGAGTCAGTTCCTGAAATAGCCCGCCTTTATGTGTCGTTAGTCACATGTCATTTCCACAGAACTAACCACACGCCCGGATGGTCTGGGAGCGCGCATAAGGATTGCGGTCGAATGATCGCCTCGACGGATTNNCAGTCGTAGAACGAAACCACACACTGGAATTCCGCACCGGTGAAGCTCTGTTCCTGAGTGCAATACCTTGTTCTCTTCAACAGAGACTCGATATCCGTTGCCCATCACTAATTTATTACACTTGTGCTCTCCGCACGGAGATGGTCTGCCCTTTTGCTGCAGCCAGTGCAGCAAATCTGAGATTCGCC
>PLKY01000241.1:635-20644 GCA_003140785.1 Acidobacteriaceae bacterium
CGGTGGCGCGTGAAACACCTCGTCCAGTGCCTTGAGTCCGTAGTAACCCATGGTGTAGGGCTTCTGAACGATCGTCGCGTCGATCGTGCCGGCCTTGATCGCCTCCAGCGTTTCCCGGTCCACATCCCAGGCCACCACCAGTCGACCGCCACCGGTCCGCTTAACCGCATCGGCAACGACTTTGCCTGACGATGCCTCGAGGCAGATGAAAGCATCGATCTTCTTGGGGCCGGTCAGCGCCATGGATTCCTGCACCCAATCGAAGGCATAGCGCGCGTCGCCCTTGATGTCCACCACATCTGCAATGTGAATATCAGGCCGTGTAGCGATAACGTCCTTGAAACCCTGCAGGCGCTCCACCGTATTGGGCTGACTACTGAGGGTAAAGAAGACCACGTTGCCCTTGCCGCCTAGTCTCTCAATGACTCGCCTTCCTCCCAACCGTCCAGCTTCCAGATTATTGGTGCCGATAAAGTAAAGCCTGCGGCTGCCTGGCGCGTCGGAGTCCATCGTGATTACGGGAATCCCGGCATTGATGGCCGCATCAATTTCCGACTGCAACTCAGAAATGTCCGCGACGGATATGAGAATGCCGGCAGGCTTCGTCGCGATCGCACTGTGCAGTACAACTCTTTCGGCCGCCGGATCGTAGGTGTCAGGTCCAACCACCTTTGCGGTCACTTTGTACTGTGCCGCCGCTTTGTTAAAGCCGCTCGCCGCTGTCTGCCAGTAGGGCAGTCGCATGTTTGTTGCAATCAGGTAATAGACCTCTTTGGTCGAGTGCCTGTTGCACCCGGACGTGAAAACAACTCCCAGCGCCAATATGGCTAAAGATACTCGCTTCATTCTTTTCATGGTTGCCTCCCAATCCAGAAGTGAAGAGTCCGGGGAGAGTTCGCCACAATAGGTACCTGCGCATCCCCTCGCAAAGTCGACCGGATGCTACTCCCTGATCAGAGGCATTGTCCAACGCAGTACACGGTGGGAGGGTTTGGTGGTCGGTTCCAAAGGCAAGCTTCCCGTCGAAATGTGACGTGGCGCACAGACGTGGCACTGCGAGGGCTGTCAACGTAAATTACGTCCCCGCCTCCGCGAAGAGCAGTTCCCGCCGGTTCCGGCGCAACACCCCCAGAGGCGTAAGGCCCAAGTTCTCCATGGGACGCGTTGTCCGTCAGACACTCAGAAGCAGGGTTCCCTCCCCGCCTGCTAGCCACATTGGTTGCTTGTCGAAAGGGGGGACACCAAGCCCACTAACACGAAACTGCGTCGATTCAGCGCAGAACGAGCGGAAGAACTGGTGGCAAAATGAGTTGCCTAAGCTGTCAGAATCTGGAACGAGCACTTGAGGTCAGGCAAAGCGAGTACATCGAAGCTATTGCCTCTCCTTATTATCGGTTCAGCAGGAAATTCGCGGCCTATAGAAGTGTGGAGTTGGAGCGCGCAAAGAACGAACTGGAAGAGCACCGGTCGGTATGCGTCTCCGTCCTCGAGCAGCCTACAGCCTCCGTGAATGTAACTCTGCCTCGAGTCGCGCGGAAAGAACCCCGGGGCGAATGCACCGAAACCGCAGCCTGACTGGCTGACTACGAAAGGCACGAATTACTCCTCTCGTCCGGGACCATGCACGCACAACCCCAGACAGGCATCGTTCAAGTAAAGAACCGTGCAACGGGAGCTGTCATGAACGTCCTCAAGAAAAGCGATGCAAAGAATCATCGAGCATTCGGACTGGGCAAAGATCTGCCTGCGCCAAGACCTCTGATCCGATCTGGGCGAACCGGTTGCTCAATGATCAAGTCGGAGTTAGCAAGGGAAAACACAACACCCTTTGCTCAAGACTTTTACCGGGAACATTCTTCGACAAGCGTGTCCGTCGTTCTGATGGCGATTCCCAACAGTTCAAACTCCGTTGAGCCCGCCACACTGCGAAACCAGCATGCAAACAGAATCAACTCACCGAATTGCGTGTACGTGGGATAGTTCTTTGGTCGGACTTACCTGAACCAGTGAATCTATGAAGCGGCTCGCGTCGACCGTTCAGGTAGTAAGCGCGGTTGTCTGACGTATTTAATCTTCAGATTTCAGGATGGTTATATGTTTTCTTAAGAGCCGCAGAGCTGAAAATCGAGTGGTTGAAGTGACCAGCCGAGTAGAGCGCAAAAGGATGTGTGGTGCACGTCACTGAGATTCGAGGCCGCGCGATCTATTAAAGGGTTGAGCGAGTTGTTACAGCGCGCATGCAGAGGTAGAGATCATGCGCAACGAGCGCACCACGAGCCGGCGGGAATTCCTGACGACCAGTCTCGTTGGAGCCGTTGGTTTCAACGCTGTCCAAAACTTGTCCTCACTTGAATCGGCAAGAAGCATCGAACAGCCTGCCAAATCCAGAGTCTCCATTGCCTACGATTCGCTGTTGCGCGGGCCCCTTCCCGATGCGCACGGCACAGCGGCAATCCGACATGATTCCAAGACACTCGATTCCGACAGGGTTTCCAATCTGCTCGACCAGGCAATGCAAGGCCTCTTCGATTCCGCCGATCGAGGTCGCATCTGGGAGAAGCTGGTGCGGCCTGGACAATTAATAGGTGTGAAAGTAAACACCCTAGGAGGACGCGGCCTTTCCAGCAACGTGCAGCTTGTGGAGGAGATCTGCGCGCGTCTGCAGGAGGCGGGAATAAGGCCGCAGGACATCGTGATCTGGGATAGGGACAGCACGGAGCTGGAGCGCGCTGGTTTTCGCATTCGGACCGGTGGTAGCCAGGTGCAGTGTTTCGGCACAGACCGCGTGGGATTTGAGGCGGATCTCGTGACGTTTGGAAGCGTCGGTAGCCAGCTCTCAAGGATTCTGACCCAGCGCTGCGATGTACTCATTAACGTGCCGGTTCTGAAGGACCACGACGGCGCCGGGGTGTCGATCGCGCTCAAGAATATGTATGGCGCCATCCACAATCCGAACAAGTACCATCCCAATGGTTGCGATCCCTATGTTGCCGACGTGAACATGCTGCAGGAGCTCCGCGCCAAACTGCGCCTACACATTTGCGATGCGACGACCGCATGCTTTGACGGCGGGCCGGCCTTCAAACCTGAATTTACATGGCGGCCGAACGCGCTAATTGTCTCAGAAGATCCAGTGGCTCTGGACCAAATCGGCTGGCAAATGATCGAACGCAAGCGGGCCGAGCAGGGGTTGAAGACACTCGCTGCCGAAGACCGTGCTCCACGCTACATCGAAACGGCGGCCGACGCGGAGCACCGTCTGGGGAACAACGATCAGCGCCGCATCGTGGTCAGCGAGAAACACGTGGCGTGATGGAGGTGCGCAATGCAGCTCAACGGTGGCTTACAAACAGTGAACAGGCCGGCATTGGACAGAACCAATCCGGAGAATCCGATAGAGACCGGAGCTGCTGCAATATCTTCGTCCACGCTCAGCCGCAGATCGTTTCTGATGTGTGCTGCATCTGCCGGGATAGCAGGAGACATCCTTCACGCCGCACGGCGTTCCGCGGCATCGCCGGAGTTGGATACTCCGCGCGCTCAGGACGATGCGCTCTTCACCGCCGAGGCGAGGTTCTATCAGAAGCTGCCGAACAAGAGGATCAAATGCAAGCTGTGCCCGCGGGAGTGCACAGTCGGCGACCGAGAACGCGGATACTGCGGCGTTCGCGAGAATCGTAGCGGGGTTTATTACACGCTCGTGCACTCGCGGGTGTGCGCGGCGCATGTGGATCCGGTCGAAAAGAAGCCGCTCTTCCATTATCTGCCCGGGTCTCTGGCGTTCTCACTGGCCACAGCGGGCTGCAATGTGAACTGCAAATTCTGTCAAAATTGGGATATCTCGCAGGCGCGTCCTGAGCAGGTTCCCGCAGAGTATATTCCACCCAAGCGAGTGGCCGAACTTGCGGCGCAATGGCACTGCCCAAGCATCGCGTACACCTACAGCGAGCCTGTGGTCTTCAGCGAGTTCCTCATGGATGCAGCAGACGCAGGGCACGAAGCCGGCATCCGCAGCATCGTCGTCTCCAATGGATACATCCAGGACGACGCTCTTCGAGCGGCTTACGGGAAGATGGACGCAGTCAAGATCGACCTGAAGGCATTCTCCGATTCTTATTACCAGAAAGTCGTTACGGGGCAGTTGAAGCCGGTTCTGGATACTTTAGTCGCGCTGCGCAAGATGGGGAAGTGGACCGAGATTGTCTACCTTGTGGTGCCGACTTTAAACGACGGCGACGGTGAAATCGGCGGTCTTGCGCGGTGGGTGAAGCAGAATCTCGGAACGGACGTTCCGCTGCACTTCACTCAGTTTCACCCAGACTACCTTTTGAAGAATCTGCCGATCACGCCCGTCCCGACCCTGGAGCGAGCCCGGGAGATTGCACGTGCGGAGGGCCTGCACTTTGTCTATATCGGCAATGTGCCTGGGCATCCAGCGGAAAACACCTACTGCCCACGGTGCCAGCGCGTGTTGGTTGAGCGCGTTGGATTCGAGATCAGGCAAATGCTGATTCTCAAGGGTGCCTGCCCGTATTGCAAGGAGACGATTCCTGGGATGTGGCACGCATGATGGCGGAGAAGCGGGATTCAGGCGCGAGGTACGGAATGCGTTTAGGAAGATGCGTTATGGCTGCCTTATTCATCAGTCTTACGGCGAGCGTGGTGCACGGCCAGACGGAAAATGCCGGGCAACAGAAGTTGCGCTCTGCGGGAGTGGCGGGAAGTTTTTATCCTGCCGATCCGGCTGCGCTGGCGGCCACGATGGATAGCATGTTGGCCCAGGTGCCGGCCCAGCAGATCGATGGACAGATTCTTGCGGTGGTCGCACCGCATGCGGGTTACCCCTATTCCGGACCGGTGGCGGCCTACACCTATGCTTCGCTGAAGGGACTGCGATTCTCGCGCATCGTCGTCATCGCTCCGTCGCACTTCGAGAGCTTCGATTTCACGTCAGTGTACGACGGCGACGGCTATGTAACCCCGCTTGGGACGGTGCCAGTCGACAAGATATTTGTCCAGCAGCTGTCGAAGATGAACTCATCAATCCGGCTGTCAGAACGCGGTCACGCGCCAACCTCGCAGGGGGCGGAACACGCACTGGAAGTACAGCTGCCCTGGCTGCAGCATGTCGTGGGCAGCTTCACTCTTGTCCCGATTATTATGGGAGATCAGAGCTACGAAAACAGCCGCGCGCTTGGAGTTTCGCTGGCCAAGCTGATCCAGCGCGAGAGCAAATCCCCGCAAGGGAAAGACTCCCAAGAAAGCGCCGGAGCCACACTCATAGTCGCCAGCTCCGACTTGTCGCACTATCACACCTATGACGACGCGGAAAGGATCGACCATAAAACACTGGGTGCTCTGCAATCCTGGGACTACCTGAGCATGTCGCGCAATTTTGAAATGCGTGTATGGGAAGCGTGCGGCGGAGGTCCGATCGTCGCCGCCATGATCGCCGCGGAGCGACTGGGCGCCAACAAGGCCAACGTTCTAAAATACGCGAACAGCGGCGACACTTCCGGCGATCACTCACGGGTGGTTGGATACAGCGCGGACGTCTTTGTAAAAGCTCAGCCCGAAGCAGCAGAGGAGTCGCCGTTTTCGTTGAATGAAGAGGAAAAGGAAGATCTACTTACCCTGGCGCGCAACTCAGTAGAGAGTGCTGTGAAGCAGCACAAGCGCTATGAACCAGAAGCTACGAAGGACGATTTGCTGAACCGGGAGCGCGGCGCTTTTGTGACAATAAAAGAAGAGGGCGATTTGCGTGGATGCATTGGCAACACCGCTGCCAGCGAACCCCTTTCCTTGACCGTGCGGGATACTGCGATGTTAGCGGCATTGCGCGATCCTCGATTTCGGCCTGTCTCAACGCCGGAACTGCCCCGCTTGCACTACGAGATCTCCGTGCTTTCGTCCCTGCGGCGAGTCATGGACGTTCGAGAGATTCATGTGGGTGAACATGGGCTTCTTATCAAAAAGGGCGATCGCGAGGGCATTCTGCTGCCGCAGGTTCCTGTCGAACAGCACTGGGACCGCATTCGGTTTCTGCAGGAAACGTGCTTCAAGGCCGGGATGCCGCCAGAGTGCTGGCGCGAAGAGGATACCGACATCTTCCGGTTTACCGCGGTGGTATTCGAAGAACATGAACCCACTCATGCGAACCAGCCAAAGAATCCTGGTTTGCCAGAAAAAGAATAATCGCCGGCGTAATACTGATTGCAGCGGTCAGCCATGCGGTACTCCAGCAACCAAACACGGGAATGAGAAATCCGGCCAGCGCGAGCGCGCCGGCACAGCCGCCCACCAGATCACTTGCGTAAAGCGCACTGATGCTGGCCTGTGCCGGACGGGCTTGTTGATAGATCGCCGAGGCGATGGGAAATTGATAGCCTCCCGGAATCCCGCACAACACGGCAAGCACGGGAAAGGCAATCCTGGTTGTCAACATTGCGCTCACGGAGCTCGAAGCGTTGGCGAGCAGGCTCACCAGAAAAAGCAGGAGCGGCGCGGAGAAAGCTACCAATAACTGATTGATTGCCGCTGCCCGAAGCAGCGATCTCCCATTGCCAGCGCGGACGCGGGCAATGCCAAACCAGCTTCCCAGGGCGATGCCGGCCATGAACATCCCGATCAGCGTTGCGAGTTCCTGATAGACGTAGCCGTAGACGGACTGAAACGTCAGAAGCATGAGGATTTGGAGCGTCATCAGTGTGTAACCTGTTGCGACAACAGACCACACCGCTGTTCTTTGCCCGCGCTTATCTGAGATGGTCATCCAGAGAAGAAGCAGCACGAGGGAACAAGCGGCAACTCCAGCGAGCAGTGTGCGAAACGGAACCCGAGCTACGGATTCCAGCATGCGGGCGTAAGTGGACTTGAATTGCGCGCTCCACAATATAGCGCTGAAGTAATAGGCAACCGGATGAAAATCGCGATTCGTCGGAGTCTGAACGAGCGGGCGTAACAGCGTGTGAATTTGCTCCATGCGATCCGGCATCATGCGAAAGGGAATGAAGTATTCACGGACAAAGAGCGTTTGAAGGCGGCGTTCGTGAAGTCTCGCGACTAAAACATGAGGATCCTCGGTGAGAAGGCCACTCTGGACGGCCCCAAACATGTGGATGGTCTCGCCAGGAATCACAGCAACGGAGGGAAACACGCCTTGAAGGCTGTGATAGATGCACCGCAAAAAATCCGCGAGCTGGGGACCGATGGAGTCCTCCGAGGAACGCAGTTGCAGAGCGAATACACCACCCGGGGCGAGGTGATCGCGTGCTGACGCAAAGAACTCCGCCGTGTAAAAGCGGTTCAGTTGTGCATTCTCCGGATCTGGAACGCTGAGGATGATTTCGTCGAACCGCTCGTGAGTCGCTTTCAGATAAAGCCGCCCATCCATGCTATGGACGTGCACACGCGCATCGGAGAGCACAGGTGACGACTCTGCGGGGAAAAACTTCCGGTACATTCCAATAAGCGCGGAGTCGAGTTCGAAATAGTCCAGGCGAGCCAGCGTTGGATGCTTGAGCGCTTCCGCAATGCTGCCGTTTGTGCCGCCGCCGATAAGCAGAACGATCTTGGGAGCGGGATGCTCGAGCAACGCGTAGTGGACCGTCTCTTCTGCCGCGGCCACGTCCGGCACGTTGGCGAGAATCGAGCCGTTGTCATAGATGCTGCGCAAGCCGCGTGCACTGAGAATTGTGAGTTTGCCGTAGATCGAATCCTGTGAGCCGATCAACTGGAACCCACTCCACATCTTCTGTTGGGTCGTCTCTTCCAGGTGCGGCGCCATGTACATAGTCATCGGAAGGGCCAGTGCTGTTGCGGCAATCGCAGTTGCAGCTTGCCACCGCCGCATCCTGAAAATCAGAAAGCATGCCACATACAAATTCAGCAGCGCAGCGATTATTGCAATCTGGAACGAACCGAAGAATCGAAGCAGAAGGATGCTGGTAAGAATCCCGCCGAGTGCCGAGCCCACAGTCTCGATTAAGTAGGCATAACTGACAGCCAAATGTCCCGGCAGAGCCCACGTTTGGCGATATAACCGGACCGCAAGTGCGAAGAGGCATCCGGAGAGACCGCAAAACACACTTAGAGTCGCCAGTGACACGAGAGCCATTGGTACGGGGCCAAGCGACTCACCCGGCACGATCTGCAAATACGCTCTTGCGCTGCGAAGGATAAATATCGTCGGCGCCAGACTGAGTCCGCACAGACATTCGACTGCGGCGATTGAGCCGCGAACGTGCGCCGAGCCATGCATCAACCTGCCGGTAAGGCCACTGCCAATCGAGGTCCACAACAGCCAGGCAGCCAGGACAATTCCCACGGAAAGCTCGTTCCCGCTGAATAGAACGATGACTTCCCGCATGACGATGATTTGGCCAGCCATCGCGGTGAATCCAACGGCGGTAGGAACCGCGAGTGCCACCAAACCGGAGCACTCTATACCTGATGCGGATGCGGTCTCCGTGGGCAAACGATTGTTGGGCCGCGAGCTGGGCATTGGGGTTCACCCCTCTGGAGTATATGCAGCTATTCGAAACATCGACATGAGGCACGGCAATCGGGCGATCTGAATGCAGTTTGTACCGGGTGTCCTTTTCATCTATGCAATCACATTCCATCGTGATGAAGCGCACTGACATGAGCTTCTGCACGGTGTCCATTGCCGATGTTGGGGTCTATGCTTGGAACTTTGTCCGAGCGCACCTCAGGCGCGGTGGGGAATTTCGAAGCGGAGTTGATCTGCGATCGGTTCGGGCTTTCTGGCGGAAAACTCCGAGGCATCACCGCTGATATGGAACAGCGTCCCGAATGATCCAAGGTCACTGCGTTTGCGGGCGTGTTCAAGCGGGCTCGTCTCTTAAGGCCTGTTGGTTTTGAAAGGCCACGACCCACACGGCAAACGAAGATCGCACAATCGGCGCTCGAACAAAAACTAGAGAACACGGCACCGGAGACTGAGCCTTTGGCCCGTTGCCATTCCGTCTGGAAGGAGAACCGCTATGAAAACAGCCATTGTTGCAGGGGCCGCGAGGGGGATAGGTTGCGCAATTGCAAAACGTCTTGCCGCGGACGGGTTTGCCGTTGCTGTGAACTTCACCAGGAGCGTGCACGACGCGCAGGAAGTAGTCGCCGAGATCACCGAATCGGGCGGCCGGGCAGTCGCCATCCAGGCCGACTCATCCAAGGAAGATGACGTTAAACGGCTCTTTGAGAACTCACTTAAGGAATTTGGCGGGGTTGACGTCGTTGTGTGCAGCGCCGGAATCATGCCTCTTTCGCCTATCGCAAGAGGAGATGTCGAGACCTTCGACGAAACAATCAGAATTAATCTTCGTGGCACGTTCCTGCTCTTTGCACAGGCAGCATCGCATATCAGCGAAGGAGGTCGAATCATTGCATTTTCGAGCAGCGCCTTGGGAAACAACCTCCCTTCGTTCGGTGCCTATATCGCTTCAAAAGCGGGTGTCGAAGGTCTTGTCCGCGTTCTGGCCAACGAGACTCGGCGGCGTGGGATCGCGGTCAATGCCATTGGTCTCGGGCCTGTTGCGACCGGGCTTTCCCTTGAAGGCAAGAGCGAGGAGGAGATCGCTCAAATGAGCAGGTTGGCTTCGCTGGAATATTTAGGCGGGCCCGATGATATTGCCNNATTGCCCGCGTTGTCTCTTTTCTCGCCGGGCCGGATGGTGCCTGGGTCAATGGTCAGGTGATTCCAGTCACGGAGGGTCTACATGATCGATCGGCCGCCACGCGTTTTGGCGCTCGGCCTGTTTCGGTCTCAGGTGGCAGTGTGGCTGGTGGGGTCCCCGTCCAGACGCGCGCCCAGTGAACCAAAGGTACGGCACGATAGTCCGAGCCTTGAGTTATTGCGTGGGCGCACGCACTTGACGTGCGATCCTTTGGGTGTATCATCTTCGCAGATTTAAGCAGAGAGGACGGGATGTGCCCCTCTTTCGGGAGCGAGCTGACTGGGTCCAATTAGATAGAAGCTTTGTCTATCCTTTGCAACGCCTCTTAGTTCGCTGAACCTGCGGCGGTTCTCTCCTGGTTCCGAACCGTTCCGTAGTTTCCTGCCGAGTTTCCGACACATCGCCACGTCTGGTCTTTGCCAGGAGGCGACATGGTCGGCTCCGCCACACCCCGTGTTTCCGCTACTGTTGTCCTCTCTAAACCTGCCTTGCAGCGCGTTCTCGACAACCTGGGCAACAGCGGATTTCAGCTCATCGGGCCGACGGTACGGGATGGAACGCTAGTTCTTGCTGGCATAGGGAACATCTCCGAACTTCCGGTCGGCTGGGCGCTCGAACAAAAGCCAGGAAGTTCACGTCTGCTCCGTATCAATTCGACGGACTACTTTGGCTGCACCGTCGGCCCACATTCGTGGAAGCGGTATCTATTCCCGCCGCAGACGGATCTGCTGACCGCGCATCGCAACGGCAAGGGCTGGGTTTTCGAGCCTTCGCCGGACGATGCGCCGCCCTTCGCGTTTATTGGAGTGAGGTCGTGCGACTTGCATGCTATCGCAATTCAGGATGACGTATTCGTCAACGGAAACATCAGAGATCCGCATTATGCTCACCGTCGCGAGCGGGCCTTCATCATGGCCACGAACTGCAATACGGCGGCATCCACCTGTTTCTGCACGTCGATGAAAACGGGGCCACGGGTCCACTCCGGATTTGATCTTGCACTGACTGAACTGCCAGAATGCTTTGTCATCGAGATTGGTTCGGAAGCCGGCTCCGACGTGTTGGCAGGCGTTGACTGGCAGCCCGCCAGCGCTTTCGATCTTGGCCGAGTGTCGCAGCTGATCCAGCGTACCGAGCGGCAAATCCAGCGCCAGCTCACGACGAGCGATTTGCCGAAGCTCCTGTACGACACCATCGACCATCCGCACTGGGATGTCATCGCCATGCGATGCCTTTCCTGCGCCAACTGCACTTTGGTTTGTCCCACGTGCTTCTGCTCGACGGTAGAAGACCACAGTGATCTGACTGGCTCCGACACCAAACGAACGCGCGTATGGGATTCCTGTTTCATCCTAGACTTTTCGCACCTCCATGGAGGCAACAGCCGGCCGACAATTAAATCGCGCTTTCGCCAGTGGATGACACACAAGCTTGGCGCGTGGATCGATCAGTTCGGACGTTCGGGCTGCGTGGGATGCGGACGCTGCATCGCCTGGTGTCCGATGGGAATTGATATCACCGAAGAACTGAGCACCCTGCGCTCACTGGGGGCACGATGAGCACGACAGTCCTGCTCGACCGAGCGGCGACAGCCGATCCTATGCTGCCGTACATGGCAACGGTCCGCGCCATTCGGCCAGAAGCTTATGGCATCTCTACGTTCTCGCTCGAATATGACGATGCGAGTGTGCCGCTAGGATTTGCACCCGGACAATTCAACATGATCTGCCTGCCTGGATTCGGCGAGGTCGCGATATCAATCTGCTCCGATCCCAATTCGCCGAAGATCATGGAACACACCATTCGTTATGCAGGCAGCGTGACGCGCGCCATCGGCCGCCTCCGGGTTGGAGATTCGGTGGGCATGCGCGGACCATACGGCACCCCCTGGCCGATGCAACTGGCCGAAGGCAAGGATCTGATGATCGTCTCCGGCGGTATTGGTCTCGCGCCGCTGCGGCCGGTCATTCTCGAGGCGCTCCACCGGCGCAGCAGCTTCGGCCGGGTCCTGGTTCTGTATGGAGGACGCACGCCGCAAGATCTTCTGTATACGGACGAGTTCGAGAAGTGGCAGAACGGCGGAATCGAAATGTACGTCAGTGTCGATCGCGCGGACGAAACCTGGAAAGGGCAGGTGGGCGTCATCCCCATGGCCTTTTACCGCACGCGGCTCGACCACCGCAACACGCTGGTCTTCTCCTGCGGCCCGGAAATCATGATGCGCTTCGTGATTTACGAAGCGATGGCGCGTCGTATTCCCAAAGAGGCGATTTATGTCTCGATGGAGCGCAATATGAAATGTGCGATCGGCTTCTGCGGGCATTGCCAGCTTGGGCCTGTCTTCATCTGCAAAAATGGCCCGATCTTCCGCTTCTCGCAGGTCGAATCATTCTTCGGAAGGGAGGAGTTCTGATGCCGGCAAACGGAAAGCCACGCGTCGCCGTATTCAAGCTGGCATCCTGCGACGGTTGCCAGCTTCAGATGCTCAATCTCGAAGACGAACTCCTCGACCTTGCCGGCCAGATGGAGATCTGCTATTTCCTTGAAGCACGATCTCAGGTTCTCGATGGCCCCTACGATGTCGCGCTGGTCGAAGGATCGGTCACCACCGAGCACGATCTCGAACGCGTGCGCGACATCCGACGCAAGTCGCAGACGCTGGTCACGCTTGGCGCCTGCGCGAACACCGGCGGGATTCAGGCGCTCCGCAACATGCAGGATGTGGACGAGTACACGCGTGCCATTTACGCCAACCCTGCATACATCCACGCTCTTGCGCAATCGACTCCCATCGCCGCTCATGTGACGGTGGATTTCGCCATCAATGGCTGCCCGATTTCCAGGGAGCAGTTGCTTGAGGTGCTGACGTCGCTGCTCATTGGCCGGTCTCCTCAACTCCCGGCGCATTCAGTCTGCGTGGAGTGCAAGCGCAAGGGAACCGTTTGTGTGCTGGTATCGAAAGGCATCGCCTGTCTCGGCCCCGTAACGCACGCCGGATGTGGTGCAGTCTGTCCTGGTTTCGGCCGTGGTTGCTTTGCCTGTTACGGTCCCATGGAAAGCGCCAATGCGGATTCGCTCTGCCAGGGCCTGGCGGCGCGCGGCGTTCCGCGCCCCGAAATTTTGCGGCTGCTGAATGGGTTCACCGGTTGGGCTGAGGAATTCCGTTCCGCCGCGGAGAGGCTGGAAAGGGCAACGACATGATCGCGACCAATGAGACTCGCACCATCCGGCTGGAATCAATGACACGTGTGGAAGGGGAGGGCGGACTGCGCATCGAGATTCGCGACGGGCGAGTCCAGGATGTGAACTTCGACATCTACGAGGCGCCTCGTTTCTTCGAAGCGTTCCTGCGCGGGCGCTCGCTTCGCGAAGTACCCGATTTTACGGCGCGCATCTGCGGCATCTGTCCGGCTGCACACCAAATGAGCGCAGTGCAGGCCATCGAAACCGCGCTGGGGATCATGCCCGGGCAGGAGATTCGCGCTCTGCGGCGACTGCTCTATTGCGGCGAATGGATTGAGAGCCACGCACTGCACATCTACCTGCTGCAGGCCCCAGATTTTTTTGGAATGGAAAGCGCACTGACGCTAAGCAAGGAGCAGCCTGAACTGGTGAAACGAGGGCTCGAACTGAAGAAAATCGGCAACGAGGTCATGACGATTGTCGGCGGCCGATCCGTGCATCCTGTCTCCGTTTGCGTCGGAGGTTTCTGGAAAGCTCCGCAGCGGCAGGAACTGCTTAAACTCCGGACACGACTCGAATGGGCGCTTCAGGCTTCCCTCGACACGGTGAAATTCGTCTCCGGTCTGAAACTTCCGGCATTCGCGGCGGACTACGAGTGTGTCTCTCTCTCGCACCCGCGGGAATACGCGATGAACGACGGCGCTATTGTCTCTTCCGCGGGACTCAATATCCCGGTCCGGGACTTCGACCAGGTATTTCTCGAGGAACACGTCGCGCATTCAACAGCCCTGCACACCGTACGCGCTGAACATGGATCGAGCTACCTTGTAGGGCCGCTCGCGCGCATGAACCTGAATCGAAGTCAACTGCCTCCAGCGGCCCGGCAAGCCGCAAATGAATGCGGGATCGCGTGGCCATGCCCTAACCCCTATGCCGGAATTGTCGCCCGGGCTGTGGAACTCGTGATGGCAAGCGAAGAGAGCCTTCGACTGATCGATACATATAGAGAACCCGAGCCAGCGAACGTGGAATATGCCATCCGTGCGGGCGAGGGGTGCGCTGCAACCGAGGCGCCAAGAGGTTTGCTCTATCACCGCTACCGCATCAACGATCAGGGGATCGTGCAGAGTGCCAGGATCGTGCCGCCCACGTGCCAGAACTGCCGCCGGATCGAAGACGATCTGCGCCTGATGGTTCATGGCATTCTTGATCGTCCTGATGCGGAAATTGTGGATGCATGTGAGAAGCTCGTTCGCAATTACGATCCCTGCATCTCGTGCTCGACACATGCAGTAAGGATCCAGATAAACCATCGCTAGGCAAACGTCCACAGACGCATGGGAAGAGGAAATGGAGTTCTATCGGATACTCGCCATGGAGCGGATTCACTCGGGTATGAATCTCAGCCCTCTGCCAACGCATTGCCGGAACGTCTTGTCACCGTGCGCAGGGCGCTTGGCCTGTCGCAGCGGAAGATGGCCGAGAAGTTGGGTGTTGACCCGGCCACGATTCAGGACTGGGAAGCCGGGAGGCATCGCCCCATCAAGAGGAGCTTGGATCTGATCGGGAGAGTTCTTCAGAGCTGGTAACAGTAGTGAATAGGGTGGGCCAGCTTCTTGCTGGCATGCCACCATGGAACCACCGCATTTCTGGATGCTACGGCGTTTACCGTTACCCATCCGGTCCTCACCGCGTAATGCACGTTCGCTGAGTGGGTTAGCCGGTTCGCAATAATTGCTATCGTTACCACAGAGTTACCGGCACCAGAACCGGAAGGGAAGGAATTAGAGGTAAACTTCTGATTCTATTTGGCGTCCCCGACGGGATTTGAACCCGTGTTATCGCCGTGAAAGAACGGGTGCAAATCGCAACTCCAACATTCTAAAGCAGCTCAAAACGCATCCGAACACATTTTAGCGATCGTAACGACCCGTTTTGTGGTCCCGAACTGGTCCCGAAACCCGTTTGGCAAAACCGCGTTCAATTGACTCGCCGAAGATCGAACCGCCGCCCTCGCCGCCCATCGGCTTGATTAGTGTCTAAACAATTACTAGTGGAAATCGTGCAACTGCTTGATGTGTACGGCAAATTGCCGTACACTTAGTGACAGTCGGACAAGGTAACGAAGGAGTCACTATGCCAGCCGTTGCAACCAAAACACAATCTATCCGTGACGCGCGTCTAGAAGCTCGGGTTTCCCGCGAGACCAAAGCGCTCTGGGAGAGAGCGGCTGCGGTTCAGGGAAGAAAGGTGACCGAGTTTGTGGTCAATAGCGCTGTGGAGGCCGCTCACCGCGTTCTGCGCGAAAGTGAGCTGGCGGATCTGACACGGCGCGACAAGATCGCATTCGTTGAAGCCCTTCTGAATCCCCCATCTCCCAATGCAAGACTGCGGAACGCCGCCGCACGGCACGCGCAGGTATTTGGGAGGTAGACAATCTCTAATCCCAAGTTTAAGCCGATCCAGCCGTTCGGAGCACACCACAAGAAGCTCCGGACGGCTTTTTCCTGTGAATCCGAAGAGCTCACCCGCTATATCAAGGAGCAGGCCACACAAGACATTGCTCGGCGAGCCTGCATCGTTTACGTGCTCATGTCGGACGACGGTCGGCTGGTAGGCTATTACACCCTCACTCAGGACAGCATTGACGCCGAAGACATTCCGACGGAATTGATTAGGCAATTGAATCTGCCGCGATACGATCGGATCGGAGCCACGCTCCTTGGCAGACTTGCCCGCGATTTGACCTGCAAAGGGCAGGGCCTAGGGGAACTGCTCCTGCTAGATGCCCTAAAACGGGCTCTCGCGATGAGCCGGGATATTGCCTCGGCCGCGGTCGTGGTGGATGCCAAAGACAATAAGGCGCACAACTTCTATCAGGACTTTGGGTTCATTTCGTTTCCCAACTCGAAGAAACGGCTGTTCCTGCCTATGGTGACGATCGAACGGTTGTTTCCTCCAGCCTCATAGAACACCGAATAGTTTCAGCTCGACTGCACCGGTTCCGGACATCGTAAAGTCCGGCGGAGCGTTGTACATCGGCATGACCGAAGATGCGCGCGATGCGAATCATTTCGAGGACAGGGACAGCTCTCGTAGTAATCACCGGCTCCTAGACAGAGTGCAAGTAGAGCCATCTTTCTTCGACAGGGCGCGCTGGCGATGGGCAAGCACGGCGAAAGTTTGACCGCAACCCATCAAACAGCGCCAGCCGGGCGCGTGAATTTGCTGCGTGCGGATTGCGCCGGTTTAGCTTTTGCATTCTTCTTTGCGGACGACGGAGAAAGTGGACTCCGGTTGCCGTTCTGGGGCAGCCGTTTCTGCCGAACGGCCTCCCACCGCTTTCTTTGCGCCTCAGCGATTTGCTTCCGCTCCTGAGAAGTGAGCGCTCTGCGTCTTGCATTAGCGGATCTCCCGGACGCCAGGGCCGCGCTGTCTTGCGCCTTCCGAGTGCGATTCACCTTCTTTTCTTCAGGCGCAAGAGGCCTTCCATCGCGCTTCGGTTCGGCGTGCTGAACTGAAGCGGAGACGGCAATCGCGCCGTCCGTGTCCAATTCGATGCCGAACACATCCGCCAATTGGTCATTTCCGATTGTCTTTCTACTTCTGGTTTTCAGGCTCGCGGCAGGACGGCCAGCCTGTTCGATCAGATCCACGTGATCCACCTGCCGTAACCTGAACAGCAGTGCGGGATCTTGATCGAGACGACTGGCCACTCCGTACAAGGTGGCGGCGACATGCTTGCACATGCCCGCCCAGTCAGGGCAGGAGCAGGACATCTCGATCTCGGCGGGCGCCGGGAAGAGACCGTTTTCGCGATTTGTCACGATCTCCATAACATTCTTTGAGAGCCTGCCATGCAAAAGCTCTACGACAGAGCCGATCTGCGCGCTGCATTGTTGTTTGATAGCTTTCCATCTCGGCGTAGCCAGTGGCCGGATGGAGATGGCAATGCGATACAGGTGTGAGCCGCTCACCAGGGAGGTTACTTTCCCCGGCTCGATTTGCAGATTGATGACTGAGCCGTTGCGTACATATGTCCGTCCCCGCGGCAGCCGGTTGCTGAAATCGCTGTACGATTCCAGGTTTTCGCACCAGGCTTTGCCCCAGAACGTGGTGGCGATCGCGCGGCCGGAGACCGTCACCGGCGATAGCTGCGTACCTTTCCCGGCCAGTCGCCGCGCCTCGCGCAAAGCATTGGCCCGTCGCCTGACCACCGGAATGTACGGTCCGTAATAACCCCAATCCATGAAGCCCTCGCTTGAAAGTTCACACACACCATAGCACGCGCACGTATGGGGAAAACGCGGCCGAAAATCGACCGGCTTGCATTCCGGCGTGCCAGACACCATCCTCAATGTGTATGGCTCCCGATCTTGTTCAGATTCGCGCGCTAGCAAAAGAAAAGGAAGACGAGAACTGGAGATTCCGCCGGTTTGTGAAATCCGAGTGCGACCTCGATCCTGACGGCATGGACCGGCAGGTCTTTGAAACAACCAGGCGCGTTTGGGCCCACATCGATTGCACTGCCTGCGCGAATTGTTGCCGTGAAGTCAGGCCCACGTTCAGCGAAGAGGAAGTGAGCCGGTTAGCCATCCGCCTGGGAATGTCGCAGCAACAGTTCATCGATGATTATCTGCAGCCGATCGAAGACGAAACAAACCCATGGGAAACGCGCACTACTCCCTGCCCGTTTTTGAGAGACAGCCGGTGCAGTGTTTATGAAGACCGCCCTGCCGATTGCAGAGGGTATCCGTATTTATACGAACCGGAATTCGCATTTCGCACCATGGCCATGATCGAGAGAACATCCACCTGCCTGATCGTCTATGAAGTCATCGAAGAGTTGAAACAATTGTGGGGATTCGCGCGCCGGAGGCGGCCATAGCGCGTAATGTTACTTTTCCATTGCCTTCCCAATGTCCAGCGCCACAAAACGCAACAATTCGTCGTTGCTCATCTCGGTGAGCAGCGCGTCTCCTGCACCGTCCAGAAGATCGCGCGCCAGCCCGGTCTTCTGGGCGATCAACTCGTCGATCTTATCCTCCACCGTTCCGCGGCAGATGAATTTGTGAACAAGTACGTTGTGCTTCTGACCGATACGGAAGGCGCGGTCCGTGGCCTGGTTCTCGACGGCGGGGTTCCACCAGCGGTCAAAGTGAATCACGTGCGATGCAGCGGTCAGGTTCAAGCCCGTTCCGCCGGCCTTGAGAGACAAGACGAAAAAGGGCGGCCCATCGTCGCGCTGAAAAGATTCCACCTGTTCGCGCCGCCTGGCAACAGCCGTTTCTCCGTGCAAAACCAGCCCCGGACGCCCGAATACGCGGGCGAGAAATTCGGCGAGAGGCGAAGTGATTGTCCGGAATTGCGTGAAGATCAGGACCTTCTCCTGGCGTTCCGCAAGCTCCTCGCATATTTCCTTCAGTCGGACGAATTTGCCGCTATGCTCCGCTTCGTAACGGTTGTCTCCGGTCCATTGAGAAGGATGATTGCAGATCTGTTTCAGGCGCATCAGAAAAGCGAGCACGATCCCGCGACGTTGGATCCCGTCGGCCCGCTGAATGGCTGCTGCCAATTCTAGTACCGCCTGTTCGTAAAGGGCGGCCTGCTGCCGGCTTAATCCACAAAAGGCGTTCACCTCGGTCTTCTCCGGGAGGTCGGCGATAACGCGCTTGTCGGTCTTCAGACGGCGCAGCATGTAGGGCTGGACCAGCGCGCGAAGAGCACGGTACGGATTCGACCCACCGGTCGTGACCGCCTCCAGTTGCTTTGCGAAGCGGACAAATGCCTGGGCGCCGCCCAGCAGACCTGGGTTGAGGAAGTCGAAGATCGACCATAGATCGGAGAGTCGGTTCTCGACCGGAGTACCTGTCAGGGCGATACGTCCCTGGGCACGGAGTTCCTTCACCGCTCTGCTTTGGCGTGTTCCGGAATTGCGAATCGCCTGCGCCTCGTCAAGGATGACCAGTCGCCATTCGCGCTGGCGCAGCCACTCGAGCCGGGTCAACATCGTGTAGGTGGTGATGACCAGGTCGCGTCCACCCACTGCATCTCCGGCTTCAAGCACTCCCTCAGATGGATGCGCGATGAGCAGAGATAACGACGGCGAAAAGCGCTCGATCTCGGCTTTCCAATTAGCGATGAGAGTGGCCGGAACCACCAGGAGGCTGGGGCAGTTGATTGCTTCCGCTTGCAGATGCAGAAGCAGGGCGATCACCTGGACAGTCTTGCCAAGCCCCATATCGTCGGCGAGGCACCCGCCAAATCCCAGCCTGGTAACAAACCGCATCCAGTGGACGCCGACCTTCTGGTACGGTCGCAGTTCTCCGTGCAGGCCAGGCGGAACGGCGTCGCGCCCAGCCTGCGGCTCGTGCAGTTCGCGGAGGAGCACCTCCAAATCCCTCCCGGCGGAGATTCCTGCCCACTCGCGTGCCGCCTCGGCCTGTTCAGAAGCCGTGTCCGTCCCCGGTCTGATGCCGGCGAGCAGGCGCATTCCATCAAAGAACGAAAGGCCGCCATCCCGCAACTGCCGCTCCACCTGCTTCCAGTGCTTCAGAGCCTCGCCCAGCTTATCGCGATCCACCTCCACCCACTTGCCACGGAGAAGAACCAGCCCGTCGGAAGAACCAAAAATCTGCTGCAGCTCGCTCTCATCAAGCGGTTCGCCGTCCAGAACCATCTGCACTGAAAAATCGAGCAAAGCAGTCGCGCCGAGTTTTCCTGTTGCGTGCTCCCCGACTTTTACGCTTACATTGGGCCGTGGAGGACGCGCCGCCTTCCACCAGTCGGGCACGCGGACAATGAGGCCGCTTGCCTCTAGGCCGGGGATGCCTTGCAGAAACTGATAGGCTTCTTTGGGCGTCCAGGCAAGAGGTTGATAGATCTCGCCTGAATCGGCGAGCTCTTTCACCCAGGTAATCGATTCGCACGCGCGTTGGATCGGCTCAAGTAGGGTTAACAGAGCCGGACGGTTCCTGGCGCCAGCGTACTCCTGGAGAGCACGGCCCAAAGGCAAATTCTGCGCCTTGCCCTGGGCGGATAACCGCGTCACATAGGTGGCGAGAAACGCAAAGGGATAGTCCGGGTCGCGCTTGTTCTCGGCCAGGTGGAACGTAAGAACGAAGCCGCAGGCGC
>PLKY01000050.1 GCA_003140785.1 Acidobacteriaceae bacterium
GCGGACCATACATTCCGAGTTGGCCACCATCCGGTCAAGATGGATTAAACACACCGTTCAAATGCAACAGCGCGAGCTCAGTGGGAGCTCTCGCAGACCGTCGCGTTCTGGTGCATCGGCGTAAACTGATGTGTCTCAAGTGCGAGTGACGATCTCGGGAGGGCCATGACTGCACAGAGTGCAGTTCGGACGGAAGCTTACGCATGTTTGGCACTGTTCTGGATCATCCTGCGAATTCCGCAGCTTGCCTCAGGACAGGCCGAATCACCGGCCTTTGGACCCCCGGTCACATCAGAATCAGACGTCTCAATAACCACGACGAGTAAGACACGCGAAGGGCTCGTTCATCTCGACGTCAGAATTGCTGACCAAACGGGAAAGGCCATCAGCGACCTAGCCCAGTCGGACCTAAGGTTATTGGACAATGGCTTGCCAAGAAAGATTCTCTCTTTGCGAGCTTCGGATGCGGCTGATGAAAACGAGCGCCTAAACGAAGTCGCAATAGTTCTCGACGATCTCGATATGCGCGACAAACTGGTTGGCGAGGCAAGAAAGGATGTGATCAAGTACCTTCGGCAGAATCGGGACCTCGCTCAGCCGATATCGGTCTATCAGCTCACGAGTACCGGATTCTACATGTTGGCCGGGCCGGGCCGCGACGGCTATGAATTGGCCGCGGACGTGATGGCGGCGCGGGAAAATCGGAACGGCAGTCCGATCGCCGATTGGAACACGGCGCTTAGCTCCGTTTATTCGCTGGCGGTGAGGTGGAGGGAAGGGCCCGGCCGCAAAGCTCTCGTGTGGATCGGGCCGGGCTGGCCCGTTGACGGGCTTGTTCCCGAATCTGCTCTCGGTGCTTACTTTGGTTTTCTGGTTGAACTGACCTCACGGATTCGTGACGCGAGAATGGTCGTCTACCAGGTCTCGCCCCGGCCGGAATTGCGCGTGAGCGAATTTGGCTACGTGGATTATGCCAAGGGCGTGCAATCTGCCTCTCAAATGGGGAACTGCCTTCCGCACTTTTCGCTTCAAGTCCTCGCCGCACAAAGCGGTGGCCTGCTGCGCAATGGAGGAGGCGATGTCGTTCGCGACATTGAGCGCTCTGTCCAGGACGCGGGTACGTTCTACACGCTTTCATTCGATCCGCCGCCCGCAGACCGAATCGACGAATACCATGACTTGAAGGTCCAGATTGGAACGCCCGGAGCCGCTGCCCGGACCACCACCGGCTACTACAATCAGCCTGTCTTCTACGACCAGCCTCGCATTCCAGCGCAACGCGTCACCGTTGAGCAATTGGACGAAATCCTTCAGCGTGCCTCCGAAGAGGGCGACGAGGAACTCGCGCAGCGACTGAAAGGTATGGAACTGAGCGAACGCATGAGCAACAGCAAACTCGCATCGTGGCTGCATCGGTTGCACGGGAGGCAATCAAAGGGTGCATTAACCGTGCTTGCAGATATGTCAGTCTACCTGGCCCCACCAGACAGCGAGATCTTACATACTCCCTCGCCTGATTTCGAGTCTCAGGCACAGATGTTGAAAAGAACGGTTCAGTATCTTGTCAAGGTTCTTCCCATGTTGCCTGACTTCTATGCCATGCGAACGCTTGCCCAATATGACCAGCGCATGCCGGAAAAGATCGCTTGGAAAACTGCGTCTGCAGATCAATCTCTGCACGAGTCGATCACTGAGAAAGCGACACTTTTTTATCGCAACGGCCATGAGGAACAAATAATTCACAAGCGGAAGGACAAAGCCGGCTCAACAAAGGACCTCAGCTTTATCGGAATCTTCGGTCCGGTCCTCAACCGTGTGCTTCACGATGCAGGGTCCAGCGCCAACGGCCTCGCGTGGAGCCGATGGGAACATGGCGCGGAGGGCGACGATGCGGTCTTTCAGTATTCCGTGCATATGGACGATCCGAGTTACGAGGTCGTGTCTTGCTGTCTCAGGAATAGCAATGTTTTTCGTACAGGCCCGAATATCACGGCGAATTGACCATCGATCCGGAAACCGGAGCCGTTCTTCGTTTGACGATGGAATCTGCGCCGGGATGGATTGGGGAGCCAAACCTCACTCCGATCCAACCGGTAAAGGCGACAGGAATGATGCTGGAGTATGGCCCCGTGCAACTTGGGGAAAAAACTTTCATCTGTCCGGTGCGCAGCGTCATCGCCTTGCGAAACAGAGTAGTGAGAGACATTGACTTTGGGGGCAACCGATCTGCAGTCTACGGGCCCTACGAGACGACCATGGACGATATCGCGTTTAGCGACTATCACAAGTTCGGTTCTGAGTCGCGCATTCTGCCGGGCCTTGAGGTGATGGATGGCAGCCAGGCGCAGCCTACGACGGATCGTCCGCACTGAGATTAGGCGCGATTGCTCCCTTCTAACAATTCAACCAACGCAAATCGCCAATGCGCTCCTCGAACGCTATATTCGCGACCAGAGTGTCAGAAGATTCGATTCCGAGAGGTTTACCGCTTATTCGTCAGTAACTCATTCAATAACATTCCGGCGCCTCCAACCACAGCACGTCTACTCCCCGAACGGCATCCTCGTCTCGCCCATCCAGAATCGATTGCTCGCCCGCGCAAGCATTCCCGGTCCACGCCCCTCCAGCCGCGCACGCGCTTCGTGATACGGCCCCGTAAACCGGATAGAAGAGGGAAGGGATCGATAGATACGCGGCAACAAGCGCCGCGCCTTCTCAACTGCCCGCTCTTCCGCGTCGCCGAACTCCAGCCCGAACCCCTCGCTAAATTTCTGCGGCATCCACGCCGTCGTCAGCGCCCGGTACCAGCGCGGCGGCTTCACCCACGATCCTGCTCCGGACAGCAGTCCCTGTGCCATCGCCCGCGCGCGCTCGTCCACTCCAAGTGCATCCGAGGCGCACATCTCGCGCATGTAGTCGCCGAATGCACGCCAATCCGCCGGCAACGCATCCGCAGGAATCCCGAACAGCCCCGCCAGCACCTTGCTCTCCGCGTAATATGCCTCGCGGTCTGCATCATTCAACGCCGGCAACACCCACTCGTAGGCCAACACCGCAGACTCCACCAGCGTGGCATACACCCATATCAAAGCAGGAAGGGAATTCGCCTCGTAGTGCGACCTTCGCGCGTAGCCCGCAACAGCCGAGGGCAGCTCGCCGCGAACCCGCGTGTGTAATTGATACAACGAACGCGAAGCCGCGAAGGCCTGCCCCGCCGATCCGAAGATCATCGTGAACACAATCCGAAACGTATTGTGAAAGCGCGCAATCGGATTGTTCATCAGCGATGAGTGTTGATCGAGCGCCGTCGCAACCCACGGATGCGCCAGCTGCAACAATGCCGCGCGCCCCGCTCCAAGAAACAGCGCCGACTCGCGATTGATGCGCCAGCTGATCGACCCCGGCCCGAAGATCCCCGCGATCGGATCGACAACTCTGCAGGCGACCGNNTCAGCTGTCTTGACCTCAGAAAACTTCTATCGATGATCGAGCCACTCAATCACCGCAATCCGCCACTCCATACCGCATTATGAATCCGCCATCCCTCCGTGTGTCTCGCATCACAGCCGCACGTACCCTCAGCGGCGAGACTTCCGATAGCGGGCTTTTCTCCTCTGGCCGCGCTGTGGAGCACTGCGAATGAGTGAACAGAAGATGGTGATTTTGGATGGGAACGAGGCTGCGGCCTCCGTTGCCTATCGGCTTTCCGAAGTTGTCGCGATCTACCCCATTACCCC
>PLKY01000378.1 GCA_003140785.1 Acidobacteriaceae bacterium
CAAACAAACGGAGCCGCCGCAATACTCGTCGAGTCCTAAATATTTATTGAATTGCTATCGCGGCCAGCGTGATGCCTCTTGGCCGATTGAAGCGGGCATATTCCGTCGTGAGTTCAAAGGGCTCCTTAAGAATGAGAAATGGGCGGTTCGGGATCTGATCTCAGTTCATCCAAGCGAGTTTGCAACCGACGAAACCATGTTCGATAAACTCGTCCGAATGCAGCATTTTGGACTACCGACTCGATTACTGGATGTTTCGCGGAATGCGCTGGTCGCGCTATATGTTGCAACCGATCCAGGACCTAAACCGAGTAACGGCAAGGTCATAATTTTTTCAATTCCGCGGGAATGCGAGAAGTACTTTGACAGCGATTCAGTAAGTTGCATTGCCAATTTGGCCAATATGACTTCCGACGAGAAGGACGAGATCTATCGATTGGAAGAGTCACTAATAGGACTACCTGAAGACGAACAAATCGCGAAATTCAATGAAGATGGCGTTGTAAAACGACTTTATCAATTCATCAGGTCAGAGAAATCATATTTTCAGCCAATTATCAGACCAATAGATTTGCTTCTGCCATATTATGTCCATCCCAAAATGAGCAATAGGCGAATCCTGGCGCAATCCGGTGCCTTCATCCTCTACGGCATAGCTCCATTCAAGAAAATATTTTGGCCGTACAAGATTGAAGAAACACACTTGCTTGTTCCTCAGAAAGCAAAGGAACCTATTCGAAAGGCGCTTGCAAATCTTGGCATCAACGAGAGCACACTTTACCCCGAGTTCGACAAGGCTGCAGCCCGGATCAAGAATCAGTACTAGAAGAAGTGGGACATCGGCTGAAAACTACTTTGCGAACCGCCAAAGGCGGATAATCAAACTGAGAGACTGCGGAGCGGCAGGGCGGTTCTTTAAAATGATGCGGAAGCGCATTTGGCTTTTTAGAGTTTCCGCCACCTGTCCCTGCCGCCGACATTGGTGTCACGGACGCGCTCAACGTGAACTGCCGCATCCGGGTTCATCTCGCGAGCCCGCTCAATGGCCTTTTCTTGGGTCGGAAGGATTGCGCTGGCCCTTTCCGAACCTGGTTTTCTTACTGCATAATCTCCCTGCTCACGCCTTTCGATATACACTTCAGCCTTTGCCATGAAAGCCCCTTTCCTTCGAGTAGAATACACCGAAAAACACCGCTGGCACCACGTTGAGGTCGCCGGGGGCATTCTGCAGGCCTGCTTATCTCTTCCGGTTCTGACGCGCCGCTTACACATGCTGCACAGCCTGCGCCTGATGGCTCAGGCTCGACTTTGCATCCCCCTACAACATCGAACTGCATCGTTCGGTGGAACCGTATATCTAAATAAGCCAAGGGTGAACATGCTAGATCACGTTTTTCTTACGGTGAGCGACGTGGAACGATCGATCTCGTTCTACACGGCGGCCCTGGCTCCCCTCGGCATCCACCGGCTCTTCGACTACGACGGCAGCAAGGGACCGCCAGGCCATCCCGATCTGAAAGGATTCGGAGCCAACGGCCGCATCTTTTTCTGGCTTCGAGAAGGTCTGGCCGACAGCCGAGCCGCCCACATTGGCTTTGTTGCGAATAGTCGCGAGCAGGTGAACGCGGCCTATGCTGCAGCCATCGCGGCGGGCGCTGCCGACAAGGGTGCACCGGCCGTTCGAGCCTACTACGATCCCCGGTACTGTGCCGCCAACGTCCTCGATCCGGATGGTTATAGCCTTGAGTTCGTTTACAAGAGTTGGCAGCACGCGCAGGGATAGCTCGGGGTTAAAACCAACGTTTTCCAGGCTCTTTTCGGCACGACTGAACAGGCTGCGGAAGAAGTCAGAATTTCGGATGAATCTAAAGAAAACCGCACCTCCGCGGCTAAAGCCGGTATTGATTCTGTCGGCTGAATGCGGGGGTTGAAACCCCCGCCCCCCTCCTCAACCGCTATCTACAGCTGGAGTACGAGTACTGCGACTGCGGGATTTGTGGTTTCCCAGGTCTCAAAAACGAGATCTCCACCCCAGACCTGGGGCACCCAGGTTTGTAGGTGGGTTACAAAATCACCCGACGAACAGGTCTTCGTCCGTAAGTTGGCTACAGAGACTGCGGGATGAACCGCTATTGCGGGCGGCCGGCATTTCTGCGGGATGAGCCGTTTGTTATTTTTCCTAAGGGTTAGTTGGGTCAGTCTCGCAGGATGCGGCGCGGGTGAGGAGGAGGTCGCGTTCGCGGGTGTTGCGGGTAAGGGCGGCGGCGCGTTCGAACTCGGTGCGGGCTTCGGAGCGGCGGCCTAGTTTGTAGAGGAGGTCGGCGCGGACGCTGGGGAGAAGATGGTAGCGCGCGAGAGAGGGTTCGGAAGCGAGGGCGTCTACGAGTGTGAGGCCGGCCTGGGGGCCGTGGGCCATGGAGACGGCTACGGCACGGTTGAGTTCGATGACGGGGGATGGAGTGAGCTGGGCGAGTTCGGTGTAGAGGATGACGATGCGGGGCCAGTCGGTTTCGGATGGCGTGCGGGCGCGGGCGTGGCAGGCGGCGATCTCGGCTTGCAGGAGATAGGGGCCGCGGCCGCTGTTGATTGCATGCGCGCGTTCGATTGCGGTGAATCCGCGATGGATGAGGAGTTGATCCCATTGGCTGCGATTTTGATCGAAGAGTAAGACTAGTTCGCCGGTGGAGGTGACGCGGGCGCGGGTGCGGGAGGCCTGGATCTCCATGAGGGCGACCAGGCCGTGGACTTCTGGCTCGGTGGGAGTGAGTTCGGCGAGGATGCGGCCGAGGCGAAGGGCATCTTCGCAGAGAGTGGGGCGCATGAGGTCGTCACCGGCGGTGGCGGAGTAGCCCTCGTTGAAGATGAGGTAGATGACTTCGAGGACTGAGGAGAGGCGGGCGGCAAGCTCGGGGCCGCGGGGGACCTCGAAGGGGATGTGCTTGTCGGCGAGGGTGCGTTTGGCGCGGACGATGCGCTGGGCGATGGTGGATTCGGGGGTGAGGAAGGCGCGGGCGATCTCGTCGGTGGTGAGGCCGCCGAGGAGACGGAGGGTGAGGGCTGCGCGGGACTCGGTGGGGAGGATGGGATGGCAGGCGATGAAGACGAGGCGGAGGAGGTCGTCGCTGATGGTGTTGTCGAGAGTGGAGTCGAGGTCGGGCGAGGTTTGTTCGAGGGCTTCGAGTTCGCGGGCGAGCTCTTCGTGTTTGCGCTCGGCGACGGCGTTGTGGCGGAAGAGATCGATGGCGCGGCGTTTGGCGGTTGCGGTGAGCCATGCAGCGGGATTGTCTGGCACGCCGGATTGCGGCCACTGTTCGAGTGCGGCGACGAGTGCCTCTTGCGCGAGGTCTTCGGCGAGGCCGACGTCATGGGTGAGGCGCGTGAGTCCGGCGATGACGCGCGCGGACTCGATGCGCCAGACGGCTTCGATGGTGCGATGCAGGGCTTGATGTGGGTCGTGATGTGGATCGGTAGCGGACACTGCTACCGATCACACCAGCTTTCGATCCATGGATGCAAGTGCGGCTATTTGTTGGCGGTCTGATTTGGCAGCTCAGCTCGGCGCTCTACTTTGTGCTGGATCTGCTCTTCGGACAGGACGGGTGCGAAATCTTCCATCTCAAAGACCTGGCGGATTTCGACTTCGGAGTCGCCAGCCGGGGTTGCAGTTGGGGGCACGCTTGACCCACTCGATGGCCTCTTCAAGGGACTTGACCTGCAAGATCGAGAAGCCCGCGATCAGCTCCTTGGCCTCGGTGAAGGGGCCGTCGATGACGGTACGAGACTTGCCGGAGAATTTGACGCGTGCGCCTTTGGAGCTGGGATGGAGGCCATCGAGGGCGAGCAGGACGCCAGCCTTGCTGAGCTCTTCGTTGTACTTGCCCATCTCGAGCAAGAGCTGTGGATCGGGGAGGGCGCCTTCTTTTTCTGTCTCTGGGGTTGCTTTGACAATGACCATGAATCGCATTGCGAAATCTCCTTTGGGTTGAGCGATGGTTGGGTGGCTTGTTTTCGAGTTTAGCCATTTGTTGGCCAACCGGTGAACTCAGATTGAGAGCGCAGTTGGATCGCTGTTGCTCGCTTTCGTACTGGCTCCCTGCTGATACGTCGAACGGGGTGTGGCCGATTCGACATGAAAACGGAATCTAATTAACTATTTTTCGGGGAGAGGAAGGATGGTCTAAATTACGGATTTTATTGAGGCAGGTTGAGCATGTGGTTTAGTTCTTCGCGGCTGGGGCCGGGCCTGAACTGTCCGAACTCTTCGGCCAAATTCTGCATGAGGTAGACACCCCAGTTCGCTCATGGAACGGGCCTGTCGCTGTGGACCTGGACTCCCACCTGTTTGTTCTGAGAAACGCCTATGCCGACGAGAGGGATTCTCGCTCATGCCAAATCCGCCGGGCACTCATCGGCAGTGATTACTCCCGAAATGTCGGCTTGTGATGACCGATGGGTTGTCGTCCGAATCGATTCTGACTCGCTGCCTTACACATGCTGCACAGCCTGCGCCAAATGGCTCAGGCTCAACTTCGCGTCCCCATACAACATCGAACTGCACTTCTCCTGCACGAATGAGAGCCTTGAGGCGTTCCGCCACACTCGCAATTTCATGCGATCCGGCATAAACCGGCCACAAGAGAGAGGTTTCCGCATCATTCGGTGGAGCCGTATATCTAAATAAGCCAAAGGTGAACATGCTGGATCACGTTTTTCTTACGGTGAGCGACGTGGAGCGTTCGTTCGCGTTCTACGCGGCGGCTTTGGCTCCTCTCGGCATCAACCGGCTCTTCGACTACGACGGCAGCAATGGACCGCCAGGCCATCCTGATCTGAAAGGATTCGGAGCAAACGGCCGCATCTTCTTCTGGCTTCGAGAAGGCCCAGCCGACAGCCGCGCCGCCCACATTGGCTTTGTTGCCAATAGTCGCGAGCAGGTGAACGCGGCCTATGCTGCCGCCATGGCGGCGGGCGCTACCGATAGTGGCGCACCGGCCGTTCGAGCCTACTACGATCCCCGCTACTACGCCGCCAACGTCTTTGATCCCGATGGCTATAGCCTTGAGTTCGTTTACAAGAGTTGGCAGCACGCGCAGGTGTAGCAAAAGCCAGGATTGGCGCGCACAGGATGTATATCTGTGTTATATACATTAGATGAGTGCGAAGGACCCCCTTGCCGCTTGTATCGGCTTCGATTGGGACGACGCGAATGCAATCAAGAATTGGGAGCGTCATCGGGTCACTCCGGAAGAGGCGGAGGACATCTTCTTTCACGATCCGTTTGTCGTGCGATCGGACGCTTCGCACTCCACGCGCGAGAAACGCTATCTCGCCCTCGGCCAGACGGCGCAGGGCAGACGATTGTTTGTTGCTTTCACAATTCGCAGAAAACTAATTCGGGTGATTTCGGTGCGCGACATGAGTCAGCGAGAAATCGAGGAGTATAAGCGGCATGAAGAAAGCGATTCCTAAGTTCAAAAACGAGAACGAAGAGTTCGAGTTCTGGTCAGCGAAAGGAGCGGGTGCCGATTCAACCGCGTACGTTGACTGGTCCAAAGCGAAGCGCGCCAAACTGCCCAGTCTCAAGCCCACGCTGCGCACAATTTCGGTGCGCCTGCCCGTCGCCATGATCGAAGACCTTAAAATCCTGGCCAACAAACGCGACGTGCCCTATCAGTCCTTGCTCAAAGTCTTTCTCGCCGAGCGGCTTGAGCAGGAGCGGCGTCTCCGCCGCGCCGGATAGGGCGGTTCTGCCCAGAATGAAAATGCCCGGGAGTGATTCCGGGCATTTTCGCTGGAACAGGTGAGTCACATCATCATCTGCCATCAGAAGCAAACAAATCTGACATGACCGCTGTAGACGAATCGCAGGCGTGATTCAGGCAAGGTAATCCGAACCCTGCTTCGAGGGACTTGAGCAGGGAGAAGTGCGTGTAGAAATTCTTGCTCTGTACGCCCTTCGGACCATGATTCGTATCCACTGTCAGCAATACCTGATTCGTTGTGGGAGATATGCTGTAGTCATTCTCGTCCCAAACGATCACGATGGCATCATTACCGTGCTGCCAAACGTCGGACTCGTGAATGGCGGTCACTAGCGTTTGAACCGTGACATCGCCCTGATACATCAGGGCTGGGTTCAGCCCGACAAGTGTGCCATTGTCATTTGGATCAGATTCGCATTCCGGGCCAGCATTGCTTCGGCCATGCTGGTCGTCGCACTGATCCGGCGCGATAAAGGAGAACGAAGGAACGTGGTCCGACGCCAAATCAGCGAAGAGACCTCCCTTTCCTCCGAATCCAGCCATCCTCTGGAGGCTCAGGTCTGGATCAAGCCCCTCCTGAACGTTCTGGAAATAGGCGAATGGGTTGTGCTTCACCGCGTACAGCCCGATGAGGCTGCTGTTGGTAAGACCACTCCCAGGAAGTGCCGTCGGGATGTCAACGAGGTTGGAAATCAGACCATCCGCGAGGTTCACTTCGTCAGCTCCTGTTGGCGGCAGCGATTCCTGATAGCTCTTCCAAGTCAGGCCCGATGCAACGAGCTCATCCGCGATGGTCTCTGCAACTGTATTCGGGTTCGCTGCGTAACCGAGCACCCCGTCAATATCAATATCGCCGGGAGGTCCGGAAGTTTCATTCGAGGTGTCAATCACAGGGGTGGCAGCATCCGTACCACTGCCATAGATTGGGCAGATTGCTGTTGACGTGCTCTCCAGGGATACCGTCTTGCCGATGATGTTTGGGGTGCAGGCGGAGTTATGCCAGTCTGGCGAATTGTCATCGCGAATGCCGAAATTTGAGCCGCCAACGATTTCCAGGTAGTTCGTCAGACTCGGATGACCCACGGCAAAATAGTTTCGAGCCGAGTTCACTGAGTTGGCATACTGGTTGGTGAACGGCATGTTCGGATTTCCAATAACCTGTTTGTAGGCATGATTCTCCATCATGATGACGAAAACGTGATCGAGATGGGGAACGCCTTTCGGCACGGAGCCTTCTTGCGCGGACATAGGGCTAACGGCGCCTGCGGCAAAAAGACACAAGACTGCTACGCAGTTTTTCACGGGGATTACCTCTTTTCTGTCGAATGAGACTTAGGCCCGAGGAGGGAAAGCCGGCAAGTTAAGTCCCAACGCAGACTAGGAGCTCCACATTACGGCGCGGTTAATGCCGTAACAAAACTTGGATTAAGCTGAGGATGTTGAGAACAGGGCATGGCTGCTGAGCAGGGCCTTCGTCCAGACGACAAGATTACTACCGGCAAAGTCGGCTGGTGATGATCGATGGGTTTTTGTCTCGTTCGATCCTGACGCCTCGCCCTACACCGGGGTGCCCAGCGACAGGGGCCCCCACGAACAGGTTTTCGTTCGTGGGGAAGAGACAGGTCTTCGTCCCTAAGGTGGGTCCAGCGGCGCGGGATGAAACGCCTATTGCGGGCGGCCCTCACCATCCATAAACAGGGGTTGGATTGTAGACGATGGATGCAAAGGTGCCGGCCAATTCGGCGGTGCCAATCCCCTGACCCACGGTGACGAACAGCTCGTTGGCTGCTCCATTGCTTGTGGTCCCGCCGCCGAAGGCAACTCCCCAGAGGTTATTGAGGACAATCTTCCTCCCGCGCTCGTCTCGTATCGTGCCGACGAAATTACCGGTTGTAGGATTGAACCCGTTGATGGTGCCGTCGACGGAGTTGTTTGAAACCAGCAGCGTATTGCTCAGCGGCCCAAAATTGCTGGGAGCGAGGGCAATGCCCCAGGCCTGATTGAGCGGCAGTCCCTGGATCAGTGTCTTCACGAAGGTGCCGTCCTCCTTGAAGATGTCGACGTAGCCACCGGCACCGACGTTCGGTACGGCATAGGTGACGTAAACCATGCCATTGATGTCCTGGACGCCAAACACCGAGAAGGTCGATGGGATCGACGGGTCTCCAAACGATTGCATCAGGTGGAAGCTGCCGTCGAACATATCGATTTTATTGTTGGTGTTGTCCGCCGCATAGAGGAAATTCCCCGCAGCGTTGCTGGTGATGGCCAAGCCCGTGTAACTCGCCTTGCTGGCCGAGTTGTCCACTACGAGGGTCGCCAGGTTCTTGTTCAGGCCCGGCCAGGCGCTGATGGTGCCATCGAGCGTGGCAAAGATGAAGGACGAGGCCACGCCCGAGACCTGGAAATCCGTCTTCGATCCGTTGGCAACGATTCCCGTCGGTGTGCCAGGGCCGTTTGTGCCTGTCGCCTCGACCGGTCCGTTTCCGGCGGTGGGAATCACAACCTTGAGTGCCTCTATTGTTCCGGCTGCAGCATAGAGGGTCGACCAGCCGGTGTCGTTATCGCTGATCCACCAAGGCGATCCGGCGCTCCGAGCTAATCCCCAGGGATTGGCCAGCAGTGGATCGATGGTCGGGGCTTGGCCGACTTGATTCGAAACCAAGTTTGTGAGGTGATATTGTGCTTCGGCCGGGGCCGAATGCATGAGAAGAACCACGCCGAAGCAAGCGGCGGCTGCGATCCTGTGAACCAGCATATTTCACTCTCCAGGGAAAGATTCAGGAGCAGAGGGGGGCCGGCCGGAGCGACTAGGCACGGAACCTTCTCTGGCCTCTTAGTTCGTGATCGTAGGCCGAGTCCGACCCGAAGATGTCATCCGCTTGTCACTGGTTTGCTAATTTCTCGTGTTTGGAATAGCCGCGTCGCGCCTTCGCCGTAAGGAAGCGAGGTGGCGGCCTCTTCGGCGACGACGTCGAGAACATTTCTGCTGAAATGTCGGCTTGTGATGATCGGTGGGTTATCGTCTCGTTCCGTCCTGACGCGTCGCTACCTCGGGGTCCCCAAGAACAGGTCTTCGTTCGTTGGGTGATTACGCCGGGGTCCCCAGCGACAGGTCCTCGTCGCTGGGGTGGTTAGACATGTTGCACGGCCTGTGCCAAATGGCTCAGGCTTGACTTCGCGTCTCCGTACAACATCGACGTGCACGCTTTGAAAAACAGCGGATTCTCAAGACCCGAAAACCCACGTCCCTGTCCGCGTTTCAGCACGATCACGCTCTTCGCACGATCCACTTCCAGAATCGGCATGCCGGCAATGATCGACTTGGGATTGTCGCGCGCATCGGGATTGACCACATCGTTCGCGCCGATCACCACGGCTACATCGGTCGATGGAAACTCGGGATTGATCTGCTCCATCTCATATAACGAAGAGTAGGGAACATTCGCTTCCGCCAGCAGCACGTTCATGTGCCCCGGCATGCGCCCGGCCACGGGATGAATCGCGTATTTCACGGTGACGCCGCGGCTTTCGAGCAACTCCGCCAGTTCCCGCACGGCGTGTTGCGCCTGCGCCGTCGCGAGGCCATAGCCCGGCACAAAGACCACGCGATTCGCAAAGGCCAGTTGCATCGCCGCATCGTCCAGGCTGATCTCGCGCATCACGCCGCCCGCATTCGATGTAGCCTCGGCGATCACCGCGCCAAATCCGCCGAACAGGACATTGGTGATGGACCGGTTCATCGCCTTGCACATCAGTATCGAGAGAATGAGTCCTGAGAATCCGTCCAGCGTTCCGGCGATGATCAGCACGTTGTTGCCGAGCACAAAGCCCGTCGCCGCGGCCGCCAATCCCGCATACGAATTTAACAGCGACATGACTACCGGCATGTCGGCCGAGCCAATCGGAATCACCAGCATCACGCCAAACACAAACGCGATGCCCAGCATGGAGTAAAAGACCGATTGCGCTTCGGGATGAATCCAGAAAAAGACAAAGCACCCAATCATGGCGAGAAAGATCGCCAGATTCACGACGCTCTGTCCGCGAAACTGCATCGGCTTTCCGTAAATCACGCCCTGCAATTTGCCCGCGGCAATCAGCGAGCCGGTCGTCGTCAGCGCGCCCAGGATCACTTCAAATCCAAGTGCGCCGCGCGTCACCACGCCCATGTCTTGCGCGTGCACCAGAAACTCGCCCACACCCACCAGAGCCGCCGCCAGCGCGCCAAACGCGTGCGACAGCGCGGTCCGCTGCGGCATTGCCGTCATTGGCACCCAGATCGCCATCCATGCGCCAATGATCGATCCCACTGATAGGCCCGCAATAATCCACACCCAGGTCACGATGTGTTGCCCGACCAGAGTGCCCACAATCGCGGCAAACATGCCGCCCTCGGCGAGGAACATCCCGCGCCGCGCGGTCTCGGGGTGCGACATGCCCTTGAGCGCCAGCACAAACAGCACCGACGCGATCAGGTACGTTGCTTCCATGAAGTAGGTAGCGAGGTTCATTGCGCTGCCGCCTTCGTCTCGCTCTTGCGCTTGCCGAACATCTTCAGCATGCGATCGGTAATGCCAAATCCGCCCACTACGTTGATCGTTGCAGTGGTCACCGCAACAAATCCAAGAATGTGCGCGAACAGCGGATATCCCTTTGCCCCCGCCAACACCAGCGAGCCGATGAGTGAGATGCCCGAGATCGCGTTTGTAGCCGACATCAATGGTGTATGGAGCAGCGGCGGGACGCGGCTGATGACCTGGTAGCCGAGAAACGCAGCCAGAGCAAAAACGTAAACCGAAGCGATAAGAACAGCTGGATTCATTCTTCTTTCCTATTGAGTGCCCTCCCACCCTAGCGCAAAAGGCTGCGCTAGGATGGGGCACCCAGCCCAGTGATCAATTGACTGCAAGCGAGGCCGTCTCAAGCAGTTTTGCCACGCGCGGATTCACGGGCTTTCCATCGTGAGCGACGCAAGCTCCTGCCAACACTTCGTCGCTCAAATCCACCTGCAGCGCGCCCTTTTTCAAAATCAGCCCCAGAAAATTCAGAATGTTTTTCGCGTAGAGTTGGCTCGCATGCACCGGTACTTCCGCAGGTAGATTCAGCGGAGCCATCAGCGTGACGCCGCCAATTGTCTGCGTAACGCCCGGTTTGGTGAGCTCGCAATTGCCACCCGCCGGCGCGGCAAGATCGACAAGCACCGAGCCCGACCGCATCGCCTCCACCGCCGCGCGGCGAAGCAGCAGCGGAGCCGGCCGTCCCGGCACCTGCGCGGTGGTCACAATCACGTCGGAGTGCGCGGCAGTTTTTGTGATCAGATCGCGCCCGCGGTTCAGAGCCTCTTCGGATAATTCGGCCGCATACCCGCCGCCACCTTCTGTATTGATGCCGCCGAGATCTACATCCAGAAACTTCGCGCCCAGCGACCGCACCTGTTCCCCCGCCGCAGCGCGCACATCGTAGGCCTCAACCACCGCCCCCAATCGCCGCGCCGTGGCAATCGCCTGCAGTCCGGCCACGCCCGCTCCAATCACAAATACCCGCGCCGGAGCCAGCGTCCCCGCCGCCGTCATCAGCATCGGAAACAGCCTTGGCAGCACGCCCGCCGCGTCCACTACGGCCTTGTATCCCGCGACGGTCGCCATCGACGACAGCGCGTCCATGGTTTGGGCTCTGCTGATGCGGGGAACCAGCTCCATGCTGAACATCGTCACTGGGCGCGCCATTGCCGTGCTCAGCGCTAACGGCGCGTCCAGCGGCTTCAGGAATCCGATCACTACGGCGCCTGGTTTCAGCCGTGCCTGGTCCGCAGGCTCGGGCGCATTGACTACCGGCAAAATGTCCGCGCCCGCAAGGATTGCGCCACGGTCTGTTATCGTAGCGCCGGCGTCGGTATATGCTGCGTCAGAGGCACCCGCCGCCACGCCCGCGCCGCTCTCGACGATCACCGTCAGACCTTGTGCAACGAGGCCCTTCAGGCTTTCCGGCAACAGCGCTACACGCGTCTCTCCGGCGACCGATTCCTTAAGGATGCCTAGCTCCAAATTGCCTCCACAGCGATCAGGCTTGCAAGGCGCACAAGTTCACGCACCGCCCAAAGTGGTTTCATAGGTCGCGACGAGTATATAGGTCGAGGACTTCCGCCGATTGTGATTTTCGGCACTTTCTGCCCACCGGGAACGTGCCAGCTCAACTGGACGCGGGGCCGCTCAAGCTTATCACCACAAATTCGCTTGACACTCGTCTCCGGGCGCAAGCAAGGTAACGCTGAATCCCTTGCCCCATTTGCGGCGCTCGACCTTTCATCATCCCCCTCTAAGGCGGCGAGCCGCGACCTTCCAGCGAGGCTGAACGACCCATGGCAGCTCCTTTGACGTCTCAGGCCCCGGCGGGCGGCGCCTTACATATCGGTCGCATCATCTTCGCAGCTTCCACCGGCACCCTCATCGAGTGGTACGACTTTTTCATCTTCGGCTCGCTCACCACG
>PLKY01000014.1 GCA_003140785.1 Acidobacteriaceae bacterium
TCGGTTTCCAGGCTCTTGGCCTCTTCCACCGTGATCACGCCCTCGTTGCCGACCTTTTCCATGGCCTTGGCGATCATGTCGCCGATTTCCTTGTCGCCATTGGCAGAGATTGCTCCCACCTGGGCTACCGCACTCTCGTCAACAGGCTTGGAAAGCTTACCCAGGGATCCGCCATCGGTCCACACGCCGTCTTTGTCGCGGGTGCCAATGATTACGGTGACGGCCTTTTCAATACCGCGCTTCAGGGCTGTCGGGTTTGCTCCAGCTGCCACGGTCTTGACGCCTTCACGCAAGATGGCCTGGGCCAAAACAGTTGCTGTGGTCGTGCCGTCGCCGGCAACGTCCGAGGTCTTGGAGGCGACTTCACGTACCAACTGCGCGCCTACGTTTTCCATCGGGTCTTTCAGATCGATCTCTTTGGCCACCGTCACGCCGTCTTTGGTAATGGTGGGCGAGCCGAACTTCTTCTCGATTACAACGTTCCGGCCCTTGGGCCCGAGCGTCGCCTTCACGGCGTCTGCCAGCGTGTTAACGCCGCGCAGAATCGCCTGACGGGAATCTTCACCGTGCAGAATTTGCTTTGCCATTTCTCGTTTCTCCTAAGTTCACAGTTCTTAGTTCGTAGTTCACAGTCGGAGAACGGTGGTTCTGGTCGGACCACTATGAACTACGAACTGTGAACTAAGAACTGCCTTATCGATCCACTTCTCCCAGCACAATATCCACGCTGCCAAAAATCAGAACCACATCGGCCACGTTGTGTCCCAGACACATGTCTTCAAGAACCGTAAGATTGATCAGGCTTGGCGGCCTGACGCGATACCGGTACGGATTCGGGCTGCCATCGCTGATCAGATAAAACCCCAGCTCACCCTTCGGTGCCTCGATGCGTCCATACGCCTCGCCTGGCTTCGGCCGGAATCCGCGAATCTTCGCTTTCGGATCCATCACCGGTCCGCCTGGAATCTCTTTTAATGCCTGTTCCAGAATTCCAATCGACTCACGAATTTCGAGCATGCGGACCATGTAACGGTCATAAATATCCCAGTGATCGCCAAGCGGCACGCGAAACTTGAAGCGATCGTAAATTCCGTAATGATCTACCTTGCGGATGTCGTAATTCACACCTGAGGCTCGCAGCATCGGCCCCGTCACTCCGGCATTCACCGCCAGCTCGGGTCGAAGAATACCCATGCCCTGGGTCCGCGCCATCAGAATCTCGTTGGTACGAAGGAATTGCTCGAACTCGTCGACAAATTCGGGGATTCCGAACACAACTTTGCGCGTCGCATCGAGCCACGCGGCCGAGGCATCCACGCGGCAACCGCCAAAGCGCATGTAATTGCACATCATGCGCGATCCCGTCAGCCCCTCGAACAAATCCAGAATCTTTTCGCGCTCGCGAAACGCATACATCAGCGGAGTGCCGCTGGCGCCCATCTCTTGCAGCAGGAATCCAATCGACGAAGCATGATTCTGTATCCGCGTGAGCTCGGCCAGAATCACGCGCAGGTACTCGGCCCGCTCCGGAACCGCCTGCCCCACCAGCTTCTCCACCGCCAGCGCATAGGCCCAGTTATTGGTCAACGAGCAGAAGTAATCCAGCCGATCCGTATACGGCATCGATGCGAGATAGGAAGTATTCTCTGCAATCTTCTCGTGATTGCGATGCAGGTAGCCGAAGACGGGCTTCAGCCGGATGACCCGTTCTCCATCGAGAGCCACATCCATCCGAAAAACCCCGTGCGTCGACGGATGATGCGGCCCCATGGCCAGCTCGAGTAGTTCTCCCTCGCCATCGGGCTCAATCACCGGCGGTCGATTCCAACCCTCTTGCCGCGCGAGCTTGATCGAAATGTCAGTCGCCGGCGCGCTCATTGCCCTGCCCCTTCCGGCGCAACAGCGCCAGCCGTAGCGATCTCGTGCGCCTGCGCCCGGGTCAGCACCTCATCGTGCGCCGTCGGCTCGTATTCGAAGTCATCAGGTTCTACGTAATCTCGTCGCATCGGATGATCTTTGAATCCGTCCCACATCAGAATCCGTCGCAAGTCTGGGTGTCCGGTGAAGACGATTCCATAGAGATCGAAAATCTCGCGCTCCTGGAATTCCGCGGCGCGCCAAATCGGCGTGAGGGACGGCAACTCCACCTTGTCCGTCCTGTTCGCCGTCCGCATGCGGAAGATCACGGGCCCGTGCTTCTTCTCCATCGAGTACAAGTGATACACGGCTTCCAGATGTCCCGGCTCGACGCGCTTGCAGGTTTCCTCCACCGTCTCATCGACGGTCTGCTCCACTCCATCGACGGTCTTCACAGTCTGATGCGTCACTTTAACTTTTTCCGAGATTTCTTTGTCCTGCCAATCCACGCCACTGACATTCGAGAGAAAGTCCAAGGCAAGCTCCGGGTCGTCGCGCAAAAAGGTCGCCACCTCGACTGCCCATTCTTGCCGCAGCACCAGCGAGTGCTGTCCGCTCGGTCCGGGGTTCTGCAAAATCTCCACCCCGGCTCCCGGCACAGCCGCCTCAATCGCCGCCTTGATTTCTTCGATAGTCTTCAACGTCTGTTCCCTGTTCCCTGTTCCCTGTTCCCGGCTACTTCACTTCACAACTAGCGGTACAGGCCAAACGCCCACATTCGAGGTCGGCTCCAGATCGTGCTCGCCCTGCGCCGGAACCGGAAACTCGCCTTGTGCCTCGGCATCGAGAAAGCGCGGACGCCCTTCGCCGGTCAGCGGCTGCCCATCAATCTTCTTCTGAAGTGTCATCAGCGCCTGCAGCAACGCTTCAGGACGCGGCGGGCACCCCGGTATATGCACATCGACAGGAATGTACCGATCAATGCCCTTCAGCACGTTGTAGCCTTGCTTGAAGGGCCCGCCGGAGATCGCGCACGCGCCCATCGCAATGACATATTTCGGTTCGGCCATCTGGTTATAAAGCCGCACCACCTGCGGCGCCATCTTCTTCGTCACCGTGCCGGAGATGATCATCATGTCCGCCTGACGCGGCGAGGGACGAAAGATCTCCGCTCCGAAACGCGCCATGTCGTAGCGGGCCATCGTAGTCGCAATCATCTCGATTGCACAGCACGCCAGCCCAAACTGCATCGGCCACACTGAACTGCGTCGTCCCCAGTTNNCAGTGAACAGTGATCAGTCTTGATCCCTGCCAATTCTCATTGGGCAATTTGCCCGGTGTCTGTGTTTTTGCCAAACCCCTTCAAACAACCACACTCAATCGATCTTCCTGATCTCCGTAAATCCGGTTGGCCCAACTGACCACTGTCCACTGCTCACTTTCTTTTCACGCCCACGTCAAAATGCCCTTGGCCCACGCCCACGCCCATCCTTCAATCAGCAGCAGGACGAATACGAGCATTGCTAGGCATGCTCCCGCGCCAAGACCCGTAAACGCCACCGCAAAGGGAAGCAGAAATACCGCCTCCACGTCGAAAATCAAAAAAATGATGGCATAGAGATAGTAGGCAGACCGGAATTGCACCCAGGCGTCTCCCTTGGACTCTAGGCCGCACTCGTAAATTGCGTTTTTGATCGCGTTCGGTTTCGCTGGCGAAAACACTTTTCCCCAAAGCCAGGCCATCCCCAGCGGGGCAAGTCCAAACCCCAGGGCAGCCACGAAAAGAACAGCCAGTGAAAAATAAGGATTTGACGCCATTTTCTGAAAACGAACCTTCTGCTTCAACGTACCAGTTTCAGGTGTCCTTTGGCTAAGTCCGAGTGATGCGGATCACGCGATACGACCCCGGTTTTCCTCCATTCATCCCACTTTATGAACCGTTGGCTGCCAAGCACATCGCTGCACCCTGAACCGGAAGAGCGAGCGGACATGGAGGTACCAGGTACCCAATCGACACACGCAGACCGCGTTGAATCGGCGAGAATGGTGTCGATGACAACATCGCGGTTCACTTTTCTGAGGCGGATCGGCCTTCCGGTCGCACTCGTAACCCTTATTGCGTGGTCGGGCTCGGTTAGCCACGCGCAGAACGAACAGAACCAGCCCCCTATGCTTCCGGGCGACTTTCCTCCGCGCGTGAAGAAGCACAAGACTCCCGACAAGCTCCCGGCGGTTCCAACGATGACTCCTGTGTTCTCGATTTCCGCCGCTCCGCTCGGCTATGGTCCTCCAGGGCCAACCTATCTGGGACGCAATCAGAATCTTGTCGCCCTCGGTTTCCTCGATGAGAACCACTTGCTGTTCAGCTTTCGCGCACCTGGCTTGCTTGCTCGGGAAGGCGACGCGAACCAAGCCACTGCTGAGCGCCAAATGCGCGCCGTCGTCTTGACGCTGCCGGATGGCAAAGTCGAATCCGAGACTGTGTGGACTTTGCAGGATCGCGGTCCCTACCTCTGGTTCCCCCGGGACGGGCAGTTCCTTCTGCGCGATCGCGAAGGCCTCGAGACGGGCGACGCGACTCTCCAGACAAAACCGCTTGCCCCTCTTCCCGGAGGATTTCTTGCCATGCGCCTCGACCCTTCGGGGAACTTTTTGCTCGCAAGCTCAGTCGATCCGGCAGCGCACTTCGACAGCACCAACGCTATGGGAACAAGGAAGGTTCTGCCTCTCAGAACTCAAATCGGGCCAAACCCCGATCCCACGAATATCGCCGAGCGCCTTATCCGACTCGAATCCGGACAGGTGCTCTCGACAAGACATGCCAGCTCCTCTGCTCCAAGGTCGATCAATGCCGAGGGCTTTCTCGATACCGTCCACGAGAAACTCGATCAGTGGTCTCTCACGCTGAATAGCTTCAACGGAGGCAGCCAGATTTTAGGCCATGTAGAGTCGACCTGTCTCCCCACTTCTTTCTTCGCGTCAGACCGGGAGATGCTCGTAGCCGGGTGCACTGAAGGACACATCCCGAAGCTGATGGGAGTCTCTGCCAGCGACCGATTACTCTGGCAGATCGAGACGCCCATCGCAATCGTCCCACCTCTCTTTATCGTTTCTCAGGACGGCTCGCGCTTCGCCCGGGAGACGGTCGTCTTTAAGCATTCCCCCGGCGCCGACACGCAAACACCCTGGGTGAAAGCGGTGAAAGGCCAGGTGGTGCGGGTCTTCGATGCGGCGACAGGCAAGGTCGTAATGGAAACCCCGATCAGTCCGACCTTCGATGCCGGCGGAAACGTTGCTCTTTCGCCTTCGGGAAAGCGCCTGGCCGTACTCAACGCGGGCGCGATCGAAGTTTTCGACTTGCCCGCGCCAGCTCCACTTCCTGAAGATGTCATCCACTGACTGTCTGTCAATACTACGCATGAATCATCGCTTCAGAACGCGTGCAAACCGCTCGTTGCTTCAACCGGCGGCGCCGCCTCGCCAGGAGCGACAATTCCATACTTTGCGCCGAGGAACTGCTGCAAGTCTTCAGGAAGAACGGCAGCCAGCTCCTGCCACGTTAGCACCTTTAACCGCACCCGCATCGCAGCGTCCTTTACCGCGCGCATCACCTCGAACCATGCCTCGCGCAGATCAGGCCGTCGAGCATCGTGAATGACGCAAAAGCTCGCATTCTGCGCGTATGCCGCGAGAACATTGCGAATGAGCTGATAGCTTGAATATCCAGAAATGAACTCTCTCTGCATTTCCGAGGTCTGTGGTTGCCATTCGTCTGCCGGAACGATGATTTCCTCCTGAGAGTAGTCCTCAGGAAATTCCGCTGACGCTTTCGATCTCCCGATCGGAATCTGCACTCTGGGCAAGAGTTCGCGCTCGAACACCACATCAAGATCCCGGTAGGGCTCGATCAACATCGAGTGGCAGTTCTGAAAATCCGACTCGGTCAGCTTGGCCTCGACCAGCAATCCACCCCAGCGCATGTCCACTTCCGTCCGGTCGAATCGACCATTTCCAAGCAGCACGCGCGCCTTCCAACCAAAATCCGGCCTCTCCTGTTCCGGTATTTCCTTTTCCGCTATTTCATGCATATCAACGCCCAACATCCGCCGCATCTCGGGCGACTCCGTCACCGCAGGTGTGCAGAACACATTCATCAACAGGGCATCCGAGCTCATGGATGAGTCGAGCTCGCGCCACTTCCTCTCCGACTTCGGGAGCGAACGTGCCTGCGCATGAATCTTCTCGAAACGCCTCGACCATTCCGGCCGCGCTGTAATGGCAGCGAACGCTGCGTCAAAGAAGTTGCCATGCCGCGTGTCTTCTTCCGGCGCGTACACGATTACCGGCGGATTACCATAGCTCTCTACATGCAGCCGGCCCTGCGCATGGAGCCGGTTCCGTGCTCCCAATTCCATTCTGAGCCGTGATGCAAACAGGCTCGTCTCCTTCGCCATATCCCTACCTTAACTCGATGGCAAGCAGGATCAAACACGCGGCCTGGGTCAAACAAGAATCTGAAGAAAACTTCATCGTTGTAACTTCTCCGCAATATTGCAGTAACTCTCCTGTCATATCCGATTGCTAATCTCACGCCCAAGCAGCCAGAATTCTCCCCGGAATTCCTCCTACGATTCAGCGAGGCTGCGACACATCGGCTCTAAGGAACCTCTGCACAATTCTCCGGGCCGCACTGTACTTGAATAGAATGGAAGCATGAAGCGAATGGCGCGTTTTCAGCAGACGTTGGCATCGCAAGCGAGTTTTGAGAAGCATGCTCGGAAGAGCAAGCGGGAGTTGTTTCTGGACCAGATGGAGCAGGTGGTGCCTTGGGCCGAGTTATTGGCCTTGGTGGCGCCTTACTATCCCAAGACGGGCAATGGCCGTCAACCGGTGGGGCTGGAGATTATGTTGCGGACTTACTTTCTGCAACAGTGGTTCAACCTGTCGGACCCGGGCATGGAAGAGGCATTCTATGAGTCGCCCGTGCTGCGCCGCTTTGCCGGGGTCGATCTGGGGCGGGCGGCGGCGCCGGACGAGACGACCATCCTTCGTTTTCGTCACCTGTTGGAGGAGCACGATCTGGGTGGCGAGATGCTGGTAACGGTGAATCAGTACCTGGAGGCGCGCGGCATCCGCATCACCACCGGCACTATCGTGGATGCGACCATCATCCACGCGCCCAGCTCCACGAAGAACTCGAGCGGAGAGCGCGATCCCGAGATGCACCAGGTCAAGAAGGGAAAGCAGTGGTACTTCGGGGCCAAGGCGCACATCGGCGTGGATAGCAAGGAGACGGTGGTGCATTCGGTGGCTACTTCGGCGGCCAGCGTAGCGGACAAACATATGCTGCCCGACTTATTGCATGGCGAGGAGCGCAAGGTATGGGGCGATGGCGGCTATCAGGGTCAGACCGAGGTCATCCGCGCAGCCGCGCCGAAGGCGCAGGACATGACTTGCCGCCGGACCAGGTACAAGAACTATGTGGATGAAGAAGCCAAGCGCAAGAATACGACCAAGGCGCGAGTCAGGGCCAAGGTGGAGCATCCGTTCCGCATCCTGAAGCGCGTCTTCGGACTTACTAAGGTGCGCTATCGGGGCATATGGAAGAATCACCAGTGGCTATGCGCGGCCTTCGCGCTGGTGAACCTGTATCTGCATCGCAACCGGCTGGCTCCGCAAGGGGCATAGTGTCTCTGGAGGCCGGAAAACGGGCCTGCAGAGATCAAACAGACAAGCAGCGACGCGCATTTTTCGGCCACACGCGATTCAAGAACGAAGAAATCAGCCGCGAATACTTCGTCGTTGCGAAATCAGGAACCTACGCAGAGGTTCC
>PLKY01000273.1 GCA_003140785.1 Acidobacteriaceae bacterium
ATTCCTTCCAGCCGAGCACGCTCTCTTCGATCAGACATTCGTGCACCGGCGACAGGTCCAGGCCCCGAGCCAGGATTTCCATCAGCTCTTCACGGTTATAGGCGATGCCCCCGCCCGATCCACCCAGCGTAAAACTTGGACGAATGAGCACCGGGAATCCGAGCTTGCCGGCGAAGTCGAGACCATCGCGAAGATTGTTGACCAGCGCGGATTTTGAAACCTCAAGCCCAATGCGAATCATCGCGTCTTTGAAGAGAAGGCGATCTTCGGCTTTCTTGATGGCTTCGAGCTTGGCGCCGATGAGTTCAACGTTATAGCGATCCAGAATCCCAGCGTCCGCGAGATCGACGGCTAGATTCAGCGCCGTCTGCCCGCCCACTGTTGGCAACAGAGCAAATTTGCCCGCGCTTGGGCCGAGCATTTCGGCTTCGATGCGGATGATTTCTTCAACGTATTCGCGCGTGAGCGGCTCGATGTAAGTACGGTCGGCCAAATCGGGATCGGTCATGATGGTAGCCGGGTTCGAGTTGACCAGCACCACTTCGTAGCCCTCTTGCTTAAGGGCCTTGCAAGCCTGCGTGCCGGAGTAGTCGAACTCCGCCGACTGACCGATCACAATCGGCCCCGAGCCGATCACCAGGATTTTCTGAATGTCATTTCTGCGTGGCATTTTTCGCTCTTGTGATTCGGTTGTTTCTCGATCCGAGACTCGTACTGGAGAAGTTAGTCCGCGGCTATCTTTTCGCGCCGCCCAAAAAACAGCGGAGCCTCGGCCCCGCTGCTGTTGCGAAAATCATGTTCTTGATTGACATTCGCCTCATCCCTTCCACTCCTCCATCAAATTTCTGAAGTCGCGGAACAAATAGTGTGAATCGTGCGGCCCCGGCGCTGCTTCCGGGTGGTATTGCACGCTGAACAACGGCAGCGTTTTGTGGCGAAGACCTTCGAGCGTCTGATCGTTCAAGTCGACGTGGGTCAGTTCGACTTCGTTGGCATTGATCGAATCCGGATCGACAGCGAAATTATGATTGTGCGCGGTTATCTCCACCTTGCCGGTCAGATTGTTGCGCACCGGATGGTTTCCACCGTGATGCCCGAATTTCAGCTTGTAGGTTCGCCCACCAAGCGCGAGCCCGCAGAGTTGGTGCCCAAGACAAATGCCGAAGACAGGCACGCGGCCCATCATGTCGCGAATGGCTTTGACAGCGTAGTCCACCGGTTCCGGATCGCCGGGGCCGTTGGAAAGGAATACACCGTCGGGCTTGAGCGCCAGCACATCGTCGGCAGTTGTTTCTGCGGGAACAACCGTGATTCTGCAACCCTCCCGTGTGAGCATGCGCAGAATGTTCTGCTTGATGCCGAAATCGTACGCCACCACATGCAGCTCGCGCTGTTTTGCGCTTTGGACAAGGGCATCGGGCAACAACGGATCTCCGGACTGATTTCTGCTGTCCGCAGAATCGAAGTGGTAGACGGTTTTGGTCGACACCACGCGCGCCAGATCCGTCCCATCCATTTTGCGAAGGTTCCGCGCTCGTTGAATCAGAACCTCAGGATTCGATTCTTTGGTCGAAATCACGCCGCGCATCACGCCATGGGTACGCAAATGCCGCACCAGGGCTCGCGTGTCGATTTCAGCCAGCACAGGGACTGCGTACCGCTCCATGTACTCGTCCGTCACCTGCTCCGAGCGCCAGTTCGAACTGACGACAGAGAACTCGCGGACGATCAACCCTTCGATAAACGGCTTAGCCGCCTCATTATCCGCGTGGTTGGTGCCGTAATTGCCGATCTGGGGATTTGTGAGAACGACGATTTGCCCGGCATAGGAAGGATCGGTAGCGATTTCCTGGTAACCGGTAAGAGAGGTATTAAAAACTACTTCACCCTGGCATTCGCCTGGGGCCCCATGGCCGTGGCCGCGGAAGATGCGCCCGTCTTCGAGCGCAAGAATTGCCTGCATTGCCTCTCCGAGGAGTGGATTCAATCGATTCTAGCAGCTTTCCCGTTCTCACGAGGATTGCGCCGAGGCGGCGGGCTGTGGAATAACCGGATGCTTTGAGGCCCATTCCGATTTGAAGGCCGTATCATGCGAGGGCACGCAATGTGAATTCGCCTAACGCACCACGCCCAGATCTCTCGCCGGCCAATAGACAAAGACTGCCTTGCCGTAAACCAGGTCCCGCTCCACGGGTCCAAACTCGCGGCTGTCCGACGAGATGGAGCGATGATCGCCCATCATGAAGTACGTATCGTCGGGGATCACCATTTCCGCCATCGAGCGCGAGTCGCGGTACCGCTCAGGAACGTAGGTCTCGTGCAATGGCACGCCGTTCAGCCAAACGAGGCCCTGATCGATCCAGATTCGGTCGCCCGGCAAACCGATCACGCGCTTGATGTAACTTTTTTCCGGATCGCGCGGATAGTGGAAGACAACCACATCCCCTCGCTGGATCGACTCGATGTGGTAAACAAATTTATTGATGAACAGGCGATCATGATCTTCAAGCCGCGGTAACATGCTAGTGCCTTCCACACGCACCGGCTGATAGAGAAACGTAATGATCAAAATGGAGATGCCGGCCGAGATGAGCAGATCGCGTACCCAGAGCCCGATGCCGCCGGCCCTTGCTGTGGGCGGGACGACGACGTTAGCCATCGGAAAGCTCTCTGGCACGATAGCGTTGTTTTGCGGGTCGAGGGTGTCTTGAGAAGGCGATTCCATTTCTATCAGTCTATTCGCAGCTGCTTCGCTTTACTCGCAACCGAGACCTCCAGGCGGGCAAAGAACACGCGCTCGATTCGGTTTATCGATAGGTCTGGGCTGGTTTGCAGCGGGCACCAGGTTCGGAGCGCTGCCTGGGGCGCCCACACCGGCGAGGTTCTCTTCCTCAAGAAGCAATGGCCGCTGCAATACCATCTCCACCTGCGATCCACTATCAATATTCACATCGGCACCGCGCGTGAACAAGGAGACAATGCCGACCGCCGCGAGCCCGGCTCCAACACCGGCAATTCCGCCTGCGATCGGATGTCCCGACCCCAGACCGCCAATGGATCCGATCGTTCCTCCTGTAGGAATCGCAATCTCGGCCGTTTTACCGGCGTTGCGCCCCTTATCGCCGTCCTGCTCAATAGTCCCTTCGCCATTGTCTTTCACTTCCTGCTTTCGCGCACCCGGCAGGCTGTTCACTACTCCCGGAATCTCGACCACAGACCCATTCGGAAAAATGATGGATGTGAAGTGCATGTCGAGCTGCGCCTTCCCTTTCACCCGACCGGCGCGCTCAACGCGGTCCACAACGCCCTGCACATACACGCCTGCCGGAATCATCACCCGGTTTCCCACGACGACGGGAAAAGTTGAAGCAAGATAAACGCCATCGCCGACCCGCGCACTCTTCGTATTGATGGCACTGCGCAGCTGCAACAAAACCTTGGTGCCTGCGGGAACGGCATAGATTTTCTTTTCCGGCGTCGAGGTCTGTGGCACGGCTCCTGAAACCTGCGACGATTCCGTGGCCTGGGCTGCAGCGGGTGAGTTTGTAGCCGACGGTGATTGAGCCTGCGCGCCGGTTGTGGATTGGGCGGGTTCGGGCGCTTGCGCGGTGGCTAATCCAGAGGCTCCAACCAAGAGCCCCAGCACAATTCCTGTGGACATGGTCTCGCGTAGAAACCGCATCTCGTCCCTCCCCAGGACCCCTACGGAATAGACGTATAGGCCGCATCCAAGGGTAGCCCAACAAAATGGCTGGTGCCAAAATGGATGGGATCCCTCCATTCGAGCGGAATTCGAGTTAGGATGCAAGACAAGATGAAGACCGAAGCAATTGTGGCTGACGCCTCTGCTGCCCCCATCGAGGGCCAATTCGCGCCTGTGTATAAGGTTCTCACAGACGCCATTGCAGCGCGGGCTTTTCCCGGATGCGCTTTTGGATTTTTAGCAGACGGCAAAGTGGTGCTTCAGGATGCTCTTGGCCGGTCAACCTACGACAGCGACGCATTCGAAGTCGCCGCGGAAACGGTCTACGACATTGCCAGCATCACGAAGGTCCTGGCTACAACTGCATCGGCAATGCTACTAGTGCAGCGCGGAGTGCTTGAGTTGGACACGCCGCTCGGGGAGTTGCTCCCTGGGTTCGTTGTGGGGCGGGCTCCCGAAGAGCGCGCACGCGAAGTTACGGTGCGGCATCTTCTGGCTCACAATTCGGGGCTGCCCGGCTATGTGGAACTCTTTCGCACCACGTCAACTCCTGACAGCCTGCTCCGCGCATGTCTGCAAGTGCCGCTCGAAGCTGAGCCGGGGACACGAGTCGAGTATTCCGATTTGGGATTCATCCTGCTGGGCAAAGCGCTTGAAGTACTAACACGCGAGTCGCTCGCGACCTGGTCTCAGAGAGAGGTCTTCGATCCGCTTCAACTCGCAGACTCTGGATTCAATCCCGCACCTGGCGCCCGGCCCCACATTCCGCCGACAGAGGACGACACCACTCTGCGTCTGCGCCGCATTCAGGGCGAAGTGCAGGACGAAAACGCATGCGTGCTAAGAGGGGTTGCGGGACACGCCGGAGTTTTTTCAAATGTGCCGGATTTGCTNNGATTTGCTGCGCTTTGCCGGCGCAATTCTCGGGGCAGGTCGATCGAGCGGAAACGAGGACGCGCTGACCCAACCAATCTTCTCGAAACCAATCGTCGAGCAGTTCGCCAGACGACAAGGCCCTGGGGACAGTTCGCGCGCGCTAGGCTGGGACACGCCTTCGGAGAATTCCTCAGCTGGTCTCTACTTTTCGGACCACTCGATTGGGCACCTGGGCTACAGCGGCTGCTCGCTTTGGATCGATCTTGATGCTGAAATTGCAGTAGCTTTCCTTACTAACCGCACTTGGCCTGATCGCACCAACCAATTGATTCGCGAGGTACGTCCGGCCTTTCACAATGCTGTTCGTGAAGCGCTGGTATCAATTGAGAAATAAATCCGAAGGGCAAAGACGCGTCGGGCATTAACCCCCGCATTTTGTTGTGTATTCCGGTTATTTTTCGCGGTGGGTTCGTCGTGGAACTGAACTTAGAGCGTCCCTAATTTGTGTTATGGACTTGCGCACTTTAAGGATACAATATAAGGCTGGGGACAGACTCGATGCTTACCAGCACGACGACGCAGGATGTAGCTGAAGCACATAAGAAAGAAGAGGCAAAGTCAGACCCAGCCTCCATACTTCAGCATTTGACCACCGAGAGCCAGAACGAGGCATCTCAAGGCTTTGACACAAAATCTGCGCTGGAAATCGCTCGCATTATCAACCATGAAGATGCGAAGGTTTCGGCGGCAGTCAAAAAAGCTATTCCCGAAATCGCCCAGGTCATCGACCAGGTCGCGCGAAGTTTGCGCGACGGTGGCCGGTTGATCTATGTCGGTGCCGGTTCGAGCGGACGCATCGCCGCACTTGACTCCTCGGAATGTCCTCCTACCTACTCCACGGCTCCCGGACAAGTTCAATATATTATGGCGGGAGGTCCCAAGGCACTGGCCTCAGCCGTCGAAGTCAACGAGGACTCTGAGGAGCTTGGCCAGCGAGATATCGCCCGCCGCCGCCCGACCCGCAAAGACGTAGTGGTTGGGCTTTCTGCTTCAGGCCGAACTCCCTATGTGGTGGCTGCCGTGGCCTACGCGCGCGCGCGCGGAGCAAACACCGCGGCTGTAACTTGTAACCATGGCACGCCTTTGGAAGCAGCTGCTGATATCTCGATCATCGCCGAGGTTGGACCCGAAGTGGTGTCCGGTTCCACGCGCATGAAGGCCGGCACCGCTCAAAAAATGGTGCTGAACATGATCACCACCGGCGCCATGACGCGGTTGGGCTATGTGTACGAGAATCTGATGGTCAACGTCCACATGCAAAATTCTAAGCTCGTCGAGCGCGGCATTCGCATCCTGATGTGCGCATGCAACATCGATCGTCCGACGGCTGTTGAGACCATCAAAAGTGCAGGACGCAGCGTGCCTGTTGCTCTCGTGATGCTGAAAGCCATGGTCGATAAGCCCGAAGCAGTTCGCCGATTGGCTAAATCCGATGGCAACGTGCGCCTGGCGATTGAAGACAACGTTCTCGAACTGTGAGCATTCGGAGTTCCGAGACAGTTGGCTCCTGGTATTCCGTGGTCTCCTCAAATTCCCCGCTTCACATCCTCCTGGTCTTAAACTAAAAGGCTAGGAGTTCTTCGTTTTTTATGGACAGATTTGTCATTTGCGGCGGAAATCCGCTTGTGGGTACCGTTCGCGTTTCTGGAGCTAAGAACTCCGCTCTGCCCTGCATGGCTGCGGCGATCCTGACACAAGACGAAGTCACTCTTGAGAACATCCCTCAGGTGCGCGACATTCAAACCGAACGGCGTTTGCTCTCATCCATGGGCGCAGAAGTCGAGTTGGGCTCAGGTGGGAATGACCACCGCACGACGATCTGCTGCCGCAATCTTTCCGACCCGGTCGCAAAATACGAAATTGTAAAGACCATGCGTGCCAGTTCGCTTGTCCTTGGGCCGCTGGTTGCGCGTACTGGTATGGCGCGCGTGGCTGTGCCGGGCGGCTGCGCCATCGGTGGTCGACCCATCGACCTGCATATCAAAGGCCTCGAAAAGATGGGTGCAACCATCGTACAGGAACATGGATATCTTGAGGCCAGAGCCGAACACCTGAAAGGTGCGCATCTGGTCTTTGACAAAATCACGGTGACTGGAACTGAAGATCTCCTGATGGCTGCTGTGCTCGCCGACGGCGAAACCGTGATGGAGAACTGCGCACGCGAGCCCGAGGTAACCGATCTGGCGGCGTTGCTCATGGCCATGGGCGCGATGATCGAGGGTGCCGGAACTTCAACCATTCGTGTGCAAGGAGTGACCGGCCTGCATGGCGCAAACTACCGCATCAATCCTGATCGCATCGAGGCGGGAACATTTCTCATTGCCGGCGCCATCACCGGCGGTGATGTGACAATTGCAGACTGCAATCCGGATCATCTCCGCGCAGTGATTGCCAAATTGGAAGAAGCGGGCACCAAGATCGACGTAGTAGGCGCGGACGCTGTTCGCGTTCGCTCCGATGGACATCTCAATGCTGCGGATATTTCGACGGAAGAATATCCGGGATTTCCTACCGACATGCAGGCCCAATACATGGCGCTGGCGACGCAGGCCGATGGCGTGAGTCTGGTGAAGGAGAATATCTTCGAAAACCGGTTCATGCATGTGCAGGAGTTGGTCCGAATGGGCGCCAACATTAAGGTGGACGGCCGAACTGCAACGGTGCAGGGACCGGCGAAGCTCAGCGCCGCAGCGGTGATGTGCTCGGATCTGCGAGCTTCGGCCTCGCTCGTGCTGGCAGCGCTGGTCGCCGACGGCGAATCGATTCTGGATCGCGTTTACCACATGGATCGAGGCTATGAGCGGATTGAGGAAAAGCTTCAGGGCTTGGGCGCGCAGATTCAGCGTATGGGCAACGTGTTCCCTGTCAGAGAAGCCGAGGCATTTGCCGACTAACTCGTTGGGTTGACTCTTCAACGCCAGCTTGCCGCCAAATGCCAGCGGAGCCCGTATTCTTCGGTTTTCCTGAGCACCCGTTCGTACTCTCTCAGTTCCGTCAGAACGGGCAAGGTCTCTGAACCGATGATTCCGGGATTCACTGCCAGAAAACTGATAAGCGCGCAGACTGTCGCCAGACCCTCGGCAGGTGCATACCACTGTGGCTGTGGCAGATTCTGAGCCCATTCGGGTTTGCCGGTTCCCTGTTCCAGCAGGAGTGCCATGGAGTTCTCGTCGGCGGAGAAGAATTCGAGGAGCGGAGTGACGCTCTGTGCCGCGGCCAATCGTTCCAGGGCCTCCTCATTGCGAGCCAAGGACCGCCCGTTCACGAAGGTGTCGAATCCCGGATCCTCTCCTTCAACAACGATGTAGAGGCTGGCAGCCATCAAAGCGAGTTTAGTGTAGGAGTTCGTCTCCCTTTGCCGAAATTCGCGAAAGGTCATCCAATCGATTACGGTCAATTCGCCGACGCCACAATCACACCAGTTTGTCAATTCCCCGCTTTGGCACAAAAGAGCTATACCGGCAGCGACCGATTCAAACCAGACTGATAGTAGCGACCCGGAGCGCTTCCAGAAATCATTTGCTCTTTCGGGCGTCGTGCAAGGTAGTTCTTACTTTCAGCCCAGCCACGAAGACCCGTCGTCGGGACCCCGGAAGAGAGAATGCTCTTAGGGGAGTGGTTTCGGGTCACTGCGATTGTGGAACCGCGAATGGTTGCCATGGGGTGAATGTGTTGGATTGGACCAAACTACCGGATCTAGCGGCAGTTGCACTCCTGACTTGCGCCTTTGCCTCCGTTGCGCGCCGCGGCCAAACACCGATGTCCAGATTGTGGCTTACCGGCTGGTTATTGATCGCGCTGCATTTTGCCGCGTTCATGTTTCTCACCGCGCCTGGCATCCTGGGGCTTCTTGGCGCCGACATAGGTCTGGCATCCCTGACTGCGGCGGGCGTTCTTTTTACCTATGCCTCGATCCCATATCGCCAGGAGCCATCCAGCAGATGGATGCTCGCTTCACTTTTGGCGACGAACACGCTCTACATCTGTCTCACAAATGTGAGTCCTTCTGCCGACTGGGCTCTGACACCCGCCGCGCTCTTGTTCGGTGGGATTCCGCTCCTGGTCGCTCTTCTGACAGCGCGTAGATTCCAACACTTTCTGCGCTGGATGATCGTCATTCTCTATTGTTCTCTCTCCGTTTTTCTATTGCTCGTGCAGCATCGACCCGTGAATGGCAGCGATCTCGCGTTGAATGGTGTTCTCTTCACCGTCTATTTTGTCTGCTGCCTGCATTTCTGGTTTTCTTATCGCCGCGCGAGCACGGGCGCCTTCATTACGATTGCGGGATTTCTGACATGGGCGTCCGTCTTCGTCGTAGCCCCGTGCATGCAGGCTTTCTACCCAACAGTCCATATAGAAAGTGAAGTCTGGAACCTGCCCAAATATGTGGTGGCAGTTGGAATGATTCTTTTGCTCCTAGAGGATCAGCTTGAACACAACAGGTATCTTGCCCTGCACGATGAGTTGACCGGACTGCCGAATCGGCGGCTTTTCCAGGACCGGCTCACAGTCGCCTTGGAACGGGCGCGGCGTTCAGGCGCCAAGGCCTCATTGCTGGTGATCGATCTGGATCACTTCAAACAGGTGAATGACACGCTGGGTCATCATGCAGGAGATCTGTTGCTGCAACAGGTCGGCGCGCTTTTTCTGGGGCGAGTTCGAAACTGCGATACAGTCGCGCGGACCGGGGGAGACGAGTTCTCAATAATTCTCGAGGACTCGGTCAATGCTGAAAGTGCCCATCAGGTCGCCGAGTCTCTCTTGCAAAACCTCAGCCAGCCACTTACCGTGGAAGGTCGGATAGTACGTGTAGGAGCCAGTATTGGTGTGGCACTTTATCCAGATGATGCCACCGAAATGGAAGCCCTCTGCATTGCTGCCGATCTGCGCATGTACGATGAGAAGAATTTCACGCGGGGAACCAAAGAAGAAATCGCTGCAGGTAAAATTCTCCCGCAAACGGTCGCGGACGAACCTGCCCAGCCGGGGTTTGGCATCGCGTCTGAGCGCTTTAGCGCCTGATTCAAAGAGCAGTTGCCTGTAAAGCGAGAAGGCCCGAGCGAATTCGCCCGGGCCTTTCCGATTGTCATCCTGCTGAAAGCCTCTAGCTCTGTCCGCCGCCTGGGCCACGGCCTCCGCGCCGACGCCGACGCCGACGATTGTTCGCGTTCGCGGGTGCCGGACGCGCCGCACCACTCGGCGGTCCACCGACGGGAACTGGGGCGCCTTCCACGCGGTTGAAGTTCGGCTCGTTCTCCTCGTCGATCTCTTCGCCGTCCTCCTCGTCGAAGTCGTCTCCGCCTTCGATCAGGATTGTGCTCTGGTTCGACGGCGGTTGGCGCTCGTCAAATTCATTGCGTGGTCGCGCCGGTGGGGGCGCAGCAGGCGAATCCGCATTGCCTTCCTCTGCCTCAACAACGGGGGAGGATTGCGCCAGCTTTGCCTTTTGCTCCTTGATGAGCGCCTTGCGGCTGAGCTTGATCCGGTTGCCTTCGATGGCCAGAACCTTGACCATCACCTGGTCGCCTTCGCGCAATTCGTCCTTCACTTCCTTCACGCGATGCTCTGCGATTTCGGAGATGTGGAGCAGTCCATCCGTGCCGGGAAACAGTTCGACAAATGCACCAAACTCCGCCAGCCGGACTACCTTTCCCAGATACGTCTTGCCGATCTCGGGAACCGCGGTAATGTCGTTGATCATGGCCAGAGCCTTCTTCAGGCCGTCGGCGTCGCTCGAGGCAACGCTCACTCTGCCGGTGTCGTCGACATCGATCTTGGCTCCAGTCTGTTCGACGATTCCACGAATGGTGGCGCCGCCCTTTCCAATCAGGTCGCGGATCTTGTCGGTCGGGATCATGACTGTCTCGATGCGTGGAGCATACTGCGAGCGCTCCTGATGCGGTCCGGCAAGGGCTTCGTCCATCTTGTCGAGCAGGAACAGTCTGCCTCGTCGCGCCTGGTCCATGGCTTGTTGCAGGATCTCGCGCGTCAATCCGCCGATCTTGATGTCCATCTGCAGAGCGGTGATTCCCTTGCGTGTTCCTGCGACCTTAAAGTCCATATCGCCGTAGTGATCCTCCGCCCCTGCAATGTCGGTGAGAATGGCGTAGTCGTCACCCTCTTTCACCAGTCCCATAGCGACGCCTGCTACCGCGCCCTTGAGGGGAATGCCTGCATCGAAGAGGGCCAAACTTGCGCCACACACGGACGCCATTGACGACGAGCCGTTCGATTCCAAAATGTCAGAAACGATACGAATCGAATACGGCGATTCATCTGCACTCGGCAGCACAGCGGTAATCGCGCGCTCAGCCAATGCGCCATGCCCGATCTCGCGCCGNNCGGGTGAACAGCGCCGAACCATGGGTGCGAGGCAGAACTCGTGTCTCGATGGAGATAGCGCGAATCTCGTCAAAAGCGCGTCGATCAGGCCGAATGCGCTCCTTCGTCACCTGCTCCCGGAAGAGCTTCTCGATGAGATGTTCGTAGTACGTGCCAAGCTTCTTCTTCGCGCTCGGATCGTCTGCGGGAAGGCCGGCAGCGAGTTCGTCCTTGATCTTCTTGATCAGCGCGTAGCTCTCAGTCTTGCCATACTTCTTCGTATCTTGCGCGTCCTTCAGACGATCGCCAACCTTGGCATTGAGTTCTGCGAAATATGGCTCGTCGAACTCGGGCGCGGTAAAAGCGCGCTTCTTTTTGCCAGCTTTTGCAACCAGCTCTTCGATGACAGCAACAATCTTCTTAATCTCGGTGTGAGCAAATTCGATGGCTGCCAATATCACGTCTTCTGTTTCTTCTTTAGCGCCCGACTCAATCATCACGATGCCGTCTTTGTGGCCTACAACCATGATGTTCACAGTGGTAGAAGCGCGCTCGGCATACGTCGGATTGATGATGAAGTCGCCATCGACCCGGCCCACTCGGACCGCACCCACAGTCGCGCTGAACGGAATGTCTGAAAGAGCCAAGGCGGCCGATGCTGCGTTAATCGCAACTACATCGGGATCGTTCTCTTTGTCGGCTGAGAACACCAGCGCAATCACTTGCGTCTCATTGCGGAAACCGTCAGGGAACAGAGGACGGATGGGGCGGTCAATTTGCCGCGCAGTCAGAATCTCTTTCTCGCTGGGCCGGCCTTCGCGTTTGATAAACCCGCCGGGGATGCGTCCGCCGGCATAGGTGTACTCGCGATAATCCACAGTCAGGGGGAAAAAATCGATGCCTTCCCTTGGGTCCGGGGAGGCCACAGCAGTGGCTAGCACAACGGTTTCGCCCGTGGTCACCAAGGCGGAGCCGGATGCCTGCTTCGCGATGCGGCCAGTCTCAAAAACCAGCCGCTTGCCGCCGGCAAGCTCGACTGCTACTTCATGCTTTGTAGACATAGAGTCCTCGTTTCGTTTTGTTCACTTGGGAAACTTGTAGAAGAAATGCCACTGAAAGTGCCAGCCTGCGATCGCGACTGAATCCATCGCGGTGCATGCTCTCGGCACGAAATTCTTATGACGGATTTGGCGTCGCAGTCTGAGGAAGCACGCGACGCAAAGCGCTCCATCTGCCGTTGCGGCAGAGGTAATTCGTCAGGTACACCATGGCCCCATGTCCTGTGTAGAACGGGGGCCGTGACCATGCTTCGGTCTGGGCGCTTCCGGTTCAATGTTTGCTTTCTTGTTACTTCCGGAGTCCGAGCTTGGCGATGACGTCGCGATAGCGGTCTGAATCGTGCGCCTTCAGGTAATCCAGCAGACGGCGTCTCTTGCTGACCAGCATGAGCAGACCACGACGGGAAGCATGGTCTTTCTTGTGTGTCTTAAAGTGCTCGGTCAGTTCGCCGATCCGCTCACTCAGAATCGCGATCTGGACTTCCGGCGAACCGGTGTCCGTCTCGTGGGTGCGGAAGCGTTCAATTAGGGTGGTTTTCTTTGCAGTCGCCAGCACGGCGGGGGTTACTCCTCTTGCGTTCTCAGTCCACTCTCAAGTGTCTATTGTGAGATTACCATGAACGGGCTCTCAACGCTATCCGGAGCGGTCTAGGAGCACAGGCCAAACCCATGATCGTGCGGGCGTTGATCTCATTGCTCCTGCTGGAACCAATAGTTGGCCCTCGCCACAATGCGCGCTCCATAATCCTGCGTCGTTCTTACACGAATGGTGTGCAATCCAGGGCTCGGGTCGGACGGACTGAAGGTGATCAGATACCGGTTGCGGACGTGGCTGGCTGCGTCGACGACACGTTGCTCAAATCGCTTGTCGCCAGTAAACGTTGTATATTCCCCGCCGCTCTCATCTGCGATTTCCTTGGCGACGTTCTTCTTAAATGCCTTCACAGCCATGACGAGCGTCGAAACCATGTTCATCGTCCGATTGTCTCCAGAGTCCTTCACATCGTGAAGAAATTCCGCGCGTGACGGCGAAAACGAAACGCTCAAAACCAGAACATTCGAACGGCCAATCTTCTGGATCAACTGTACCGGCTTGGTGTGTTTACTGCCGTGATCGCGCTCCTCGCTAATCAAAAGAAGAACGCGCCGGAATTCCTTAGGCTGTGTCTCCAATAAATCAACCGCAGAGCTGATCGTGTCCAGGATCGCTGCGCCCCCATCGCCAGGTCGGAGCCCTTGAAGCGCGTCATTCATATCCTCGCTGGAGTGCGTGTAGTCGCAAAGAAGATGCGGCTTGGAATCGAACCCCATGAGGGCAGCCTGGCTTCGCTGATCCGAAAGAAAGAGATCGAGCAGCGGTCCAAGCTTGGCAACCTTGCCGAATTCCAATGCACTCACGCCGCCCAGCTCAACCGCAACCACCAACGCAACAGGCGTTGTATCCATCTCCTCTTGCACGCGAATCTTCTGCGGCACCCCGTTGTCCTCGAGGACAAAATCCGATTGCTTCAGCCCATACAGGATGCCTCCACCCTTCTTCTCAACGAGTGTAGGAACGAGCACCTCATTGGTAGTCACGCGGAGCGTGGCAGCCGGCTCCCCGGTGCCAGGGATTGGCCGCGGAGGCTCCGGTGGTGGCAACTGCTGTGCGCTGGCAAAGGGGAAAAAGGCGAGCAACGGGAGGAGAACCCGAATGAGACTACGAACAACTATAGAGCCGGTATGGCTCCCACTGGATTGAATCAAGCTTTCCGAGCAAGTTCCAGCGGCGGAAGCACGCAATTCACCCACGCTTGCGCGCCTCCTTTTCAAGTCGGGACGTCCATGCAAGAAAACTAAGCAACTCCCAGCGCGAACTCCAGACAAAACTAAACATATCCTTCGCCCTCAGCGTCTCGGCCGGTTTGCCGGAATACGTCTCGACACGCCAGCGAAGAAACTCACTGCGCCACGGGGCCAGCCGATGACCACGCGTCGCGTTCCAGATGAATCGCATCGGAGCTAACAAGATTGAACTCCTCCCCCCGAGCATAGCAGCGTTCACAAGATTCAACGGTCTCCAAATCCGCTGCGATCCTGAACGATTTTGAATTGTCGTTCTGAGCCGAGCGGTTTTCTTCAGCCGAGCGAAGGATCAACCTTTTGCGCTGCGCCGCCCAACAGCGGCTCTCCAGTCGGTGTCGAGGGAACCCACATTCGTTCGGCAGTTTTTCCTCGCATTCCGAAAATGCTCTTGGGAAGCTCCGAATGAGCCGAAGTTTTGAAGGCCGCCGGGGCACCCTCGGGGTCGGATCGCGTGCCGGAAAGTGAGCAAAATGAATGCGGACTCTAGCCCCTATCGGAATGCTGCGCTCGAGTTACTTCAGGATTTGCGGTTACACATCCGGAATCTCGGCTACGGGTTCGATCTGGAAGCCTGATCGACCACTCCAACGCCTTCCTCGCATGGCGGGACTGACGAGGGAGCTTATACTTCTGCCGGAGGCTTTATGCTTAGCTATCTGCAACCGATTGGTCTCTTGATCACTCTAGTCGTGGTGTTCCTTGTGTGTCGAGTGCTTTGGTATCTTGGCTCAAAACTCAAATAGATCCAACCTCATCGTGGACTCTGTTTTGTCAGCTGCCTTATTTCCCTATATAGCATCCAGCCACTTCACCCAGATTACGCACGGCAAACGCTGCAGGATCCCGGAAACGAGATAGCGTCTGGTTGGTGGTCCACTAGAACTTACCCAGAATTGGGGTACTTCCTGTTGGTCATCCCGTATCGACTCTCCATCGCCTATTGCGCGGGTTGGGGGGGTACGACAGCCCAGCCTCCGTCCGTCCCCTTGACCAGGGTCACGGTAGCCGACTGAATCGATGTGTCCGCAGCGATCTTGGGAAAGGCCCTCATCGATTCAGGAGTGCGGGCCCAGTCGGGGATGCCTTCCACCTCGTAACGGTAATTGACGGTGTACTGCGTGGGGTTGGAGGGGTCGTTGGGGATGGCCTTGTCGATGGCGGTGGCGTTGAAGTGGCCGAAGCAGAAGTTGCCGTAACCGGGCTGGTTGGGATCGGGAGTCCAGGCGGGTCGTCCCTTGTCGGAGAGGTCGTAGTGATTCACCTGTTTCGAGCCGACGAGAAAGCGCTTCTTTTCCGCGGACGCACGAATCAGAAGGCTGGCATCGGTGAGGGCGTCGTAGTCGCGGGTCTTCTCGTCTTTGGAGGGATCGGCCTCCGCAGGCAGCTTGATCGGTTCGGGCCACACGCATTCGTGTCGGCCAACGAAAGACTTGTTGATCGCGGATTTGAATTCCACTTGATCGATTTGTTTCTTGCAACCGATTGCCCATGCGAAGAGCCCGGTCAACACGAGCGCCAGGGCGATTCTTTCACGCATCCCAATTCACCTCAAAGACTTGGATGCGCGGAAAGGAGTTGGAACGATTGCGCCTTGATGAGGATTCAAAAAGTGAAAGATCCGCCCGGTATTTCCGGTTTGGCGGTGAGAACGAAGCCGCAG
>PLKY01000345.1 GCA_003140785.1 Acidobacteriaceae bacterium
TGAATTCTTCTGACGAATCCTTTTTTTAGATCGGCAGGCGCGAGGTTGATGGTGATGTGCGTGGGTGGAATCAGGTAGCCGGAGTTCTTGATGGCGGCGCGTACGCGGTCGCGGCTTTCGCGCACGGCCGCATCGGGCAGGCCGACGGTGTGAAAGTGGTCCTGATCGGAGACCACGCCGCTGTAATCGACTTCTACATCGATGAGGTTGGCGTCGATGCCATAGACGGCCGCGCTGAGGGCTTTGAAAAGCATGAATCCAGTGCAGCGAGTGTAGCGGGACGGTCCATCAGCGGGATGTGACGGTCGTCGCCCCGGTTGCGGGCAGCGCAACGGCGCAGAAATGCGGCCTCTCGCAACGGGTTCGATGAGACGGGCTGGGTGCACTCCGTCGCTCCTCTGCGCGCTACAATCACTCCGTGACGACGAGTTTCTTTGACCTGTACAAGATTGGCGTCGGCCCATCGAGCTCCCATACCATGGGCCCGATGCGCGCGGCGTGCCGGTTTGCGCAAGGGCTGGCCGATCGCTGCCTGTTGGCACAGATGGAGCGCATGCAGGTGGAGTTGTTTGGCTCGCTGGCGTTGACGGGGCTGGGGCACGCGACGGACCGAGCCGTTCTGCTGGGATTGGCGGGCTATGAGCCAGCGAGCATCGATCCAGCGGCGATTGAATCGACCGTGGCTGCAATCCGCACTTCAAAAAAAATTGAACTGGTGGGGACGCGAACAATTGCATTCGACGAAGCGAGCGACTTGCTGTTCCGGCGCGACGTGATGTATCCGCCGGGCGCGCAGACGCAGCATCCCAATGGATTGCGTCTGACGGCGTTCGATGCGGCGGGTTCGGTGCTCGACCAGAGGACTTTTTTTTCTATCGGTGGCGGATTCATCGTGGAAGATGGGCCGAATGCCGAGTCGCAAAGCTCAGTCCAAGACCAGAAGAAAATGCCGTTTCCCTTTCACACGGCGGCGGAACTGCTGGCTGTGGCGGAGCAGAACGAACTCTCCATCAGCCAACTCATGCTTGAGAACGAATGCACGCTCGTGGCGAGCGATTCTGGTCAAAGTCCGGTCGAGGTGGTGCGGGCCGGGATCGATCGCATCTGGCAGACGATGCAGGATTGCATCGCTCGCGGAATTGCGACGGAAGGAATTCTGCCGGGCGGGCTGAATGTAAGGCGCCGTGCGCATCGATTGGCTGAGCGGCTGCGAGACAAGGAAGTGGATGGGTCGAGAGGCGATCCGCTGGCACCACTCGACTGGGTGACGGTGTACGCGATGGCAGTGAATGAAGAGAATGCCGCTGGAGGCCGCGTGGTAACTGCGCCGACCAATGGTGCGGCAGGCGTGGTGCCCGCCGTGGCGCAGTACTATGAGCGCTTCACACCGGAGGCGGATCATGAGGGCATTGTGCGGTTCTTCCTGACGTCGGCGGCGATTGGCATTCTCTACAAGGAGAATGCTTCGATCAGCGGCGCTGAGGTGGGTTGCCAGGGCGAGGTGGGTGTAGCCTGCTCGATGGCTGCGGGTGGTCTGACGGCGGCGCTGGGAGGCAGCAATGGCCAGGTGGAACATGCCGCGGAGATTGCGATGGAGCACAACCTGGGTATGACCTGCGATCCGATCGGCGGACTCGTCCAGATTCCGTGCATCGAGCGCAACGCGATGGGCGCAGTGAAGGCCGTGCACGCGTCCCGCATTGCATTGAGCGAGTCGGAGGAGCACAAGGTCTCCCTCGACCAGGTGATTCGAACGATGTATCTCACCGGTCTCGATATGCAATCGCGGTACAAGGAGACGAGCCTGGCCGGGCTTGCGCTCAACATCATCGAGTGCTGAGGGAGTGCGGCATGACGGCGGACGCTTGAGGCATGTCTGAGAGGATCACACCTTGCAAATACCTGAAAGCGGCCCGCCGCAAACGCCCCTGACGGAAATATCCTTAACGGAAACTCACTCAGAAAACCTTTCGGGGCCGGTTCAGCTCGCGCCGGTATGGCACACCGTAGTGTTAATTGGCGGCATCGTGGCGCTGTCAGTTGGTGGAAGCTCACAGCTACACCACGTATCAAGCCGGCTGCTGACCTATGGCACGACTTCGGCGCTGGAGCTGGTGATGCTCGGCTGGGTGGTGCTGGGACTGCGGCTGAGAAGGATTCCGTTTCGCTTTCTGTTTGGCGCGACGACGCGGGGCTTTCGCGGGATCGCGCTCGATCTCGGGATTGCATGCGTCTTCTGGATTGGTTCGCTGATGATCCTGGCTTCGATAGGCGCGGTGTGGGCGGGGGCCGAGTATGCTGTGGCGCATCGGCACTCGACTGCTCATGCCGGCCAACCGATGGAGCCGAACTCCGCTGAGAAGCAAAATGTGCGCATTCTCGAACAGCTGGCGCCAGCGAGTGGAGTGGAGATCGCATGCTGGGTGCTGCTCTGCTGCCTTGCCGGGACAATTGAAGAAGTCGTGTTCCGCGGCTACCTGCAACAGCAATTCACCGCGTGGGCAAAGGGCGGAGTGGTGTGGGGCGTGGTGTTCTCAGCAGTGTTGTTCGGTGCAGCGCATGGATACCAGGGAACACGCAACATGGTTTTGCTTGCGGTGTTCGGTGCGCTCTTCAGTGTGCTTGCGATTTTGCGCCGCAGTCTTCGCGCTGGAATTTTTGCGCACAGTTGGCACGATCTCATCGCTGGATTAACGCTCGCATTCCTTCGCACGCATCACCTTATTTGAAAATATCGAGCGACTCGCGATGGAGTGTTGCGAAAATTGTTGCCACTTTTTCCACCCTCAAGTCGTTTTTTGCTTGACACTGAGCAAGCATGAATCTATACATTCCTCAACTGCATTTCAAATTGCAGCTTCGATGCAACCCATCGAAAAAGGGAGAATAGGCAAATGGCAACTAAGAAAGCAGCCAAGAAGGCACCCGCGAAGAAGGCCGCAAAAAAGAAGTAACTGCGGTCAACCAACAACAAGGCAACACGCGAGGGGGACGCTCAAAGCGTCCCCCTCAGTGTTTGTGCAGATACACTAGATTTGACGCACCTGAAACCGCTTTCCAACTCTCATGACAAGACGCCGCTGGATTGCCGAACATTGGGACGAAGCCACTGCAACAATCGTTGGCGCGCAGGCCGAACACATGGCCCGTGTGCTGCGCGCTGAGGCCGGCATGGAAGCCGATGTGGTTGCCGGCGGCCATGTCTTTCACGCCGAAGTTGCTGCCGTCTCCACCAGCGAAGTCCGCTTCAATCTCATCGCCGAGGTCCAGGCCGACCCCGCGCTACCGGTTACGTTAGTCATGGCCGTCTACAAGTTCGACCACATGGAGTGGGCCATCGAAAAGGCCACCGAATTGGGCGTTGCCGCGGTTGCGCCCGTGATCGCGCGCGAGTTCTACGACTGGCAGTTCTCGTTTGGTCCGACTCGGGCGTTTTTTGAGGGAATGGCCGCGTCCCGCAACATGCCGCTGGCGGCCTTGCGGCAGGCGCTGGAGGCGGCGCAGACCAACTATATCGCAGGCATTTTTTCCGGCGCTCGCCAGAACTGGGGTATCGAGTATTTCGAGCATCGCCTCATCATCGGCTGGGTGCACGATCAAATCAATCTTCCGTTCAAATGGTACATCGGCTCCTATGCGGAGATGCAGCGCTTGGTTCGCCGGCACCTGCGCGAGGAACTTCCCGGCGAGGAAGCCCTTTGGGAGGCGGACGAGGCCATCGGACGGGTGTTCAACTACGATCTCCAGTCCGTAGGCGATTCCTTCGTGTTGAACACGCTCGAATCCATGGGCCTGAACGTTACCGCCATTCAGGAACGCGATGGCGGCGACAAAACAGAGAATCTGAATCAGGTCAAGGAGGCCATTCAGGTGCTGACCGATCAGTGCACGGCGCTGGCGGAAGGCCGCCTGAACGATCCGGTGTTCGAGGTTTCGGCGCCCTGCGCCGGCCGGTTCGGCACAGCCTTTGCGCGAATCCGCGAGACCTTCCGCGACAGCATGTCGCGCATAGCGCAGAACGCGGCCGCGCTCGCCAGTTCGGCGGAGGAACTAACCGCCGTCAGCCAGCAGATGGCGGGCAATGCCGAGGAGACCGCGACGCAGGCCAATGTTGTGTCGGCGGCAAGCGAAGAGGTCTCAAAGAACGTGGCCTCGGTCGCATCCGCCTCCGAGGAGATGCAGGCCTCGATCCGGGAGATCGCCAAGAACGTGAACGAGTCGGCCCGGGTAGCTAAGAATGCCGTCAGCGCGGCGCACTTGACCAATGAAACGGTGAAAAAGTTGGGCGAGTCCAGCCAGGAGATTGGCAATGTGGTCAAGGTGATTACTTCGATCGCGCAGCAGACCAACCTGCTGGCGCT
>PLKY01000214.1 GCA_003140785.1 Acidobacteriaceae bacterium
CCCGCCCACGCCAGAGCTGCTGAATGCGTGCGATGAGTTGGGCATGTTGGTTTTCGATGAGACGCGCATGATGTCTTCCAATCCTGAGGGGTTGGGCCAGTTCGAGAATCTTGTGCGCCGCGACCGCAATCATCCCAGCGTATTCATGTGGTCCATGGGCAACGAAGAGGGCCAGGCAAACGGTGAGAAGGGTGTTCGCATTCTCACTGCGATGAAAGAAGTCGCCACCAAACATGACGGCTCGCGTCCGGTCTCGATCGCGCCAACCGGAGCCATTGGAACCGGTGGCCTCGCGGTGTGCGACGTCATCGGCTACAACTACATGGACCCCGNNTGATGGGCTACAACTACATGGACCCCGGCGCCGAGGCGTATCACAAGGCTCATCCCGAGAAGCCTGTGATGGGCACGGAAACCGTGAGCGCCGTTGGCACGCGGGGCATTTACATTACTGACCACGACAAGGGCTACGTCGGCTCCTACGATCCGTACACCACCACTGGCCGTGCTTCTGCGGAAGGCTGGTGGAGTTTCTGCAACTCGCGGCCATGGCTTCTCGGCGGATTTATCTGGACGGGCTTTGATTATCGCGGGGAACCCTCGCCCAACGAATGGCCTAATATCAGTTCGCAGTATGGAATCATCGACACCTGCGGCTTTCCAAAAGACTCCTTCTATTACTACCAATCGTGGTGGACCTCTCAGCCTGTCCTGCATCTCTTTCCGCATTGGAACTGGCCGGGAATGGAAGGCAAGGAGATAGCAGTCTGGGTTTATTCGAACCTCGATAAGGTTGAGTTGGTTTTCAACGGCCAGAGTCTTGGTACGAAGGACGTGAAGAAGGATTCGCACACCGCTTGGAATGTGAAATACGCTGCCGGCACTCTTGAGGCGCGCGGTTACAAAGCGGACAAAGTGGTGATGACGACCAAGCGGGAGACTACGGGGCCCGCGGCAAAATTGGTGATGACACCGGACCGGCAACAGGTCTCCGCAGATGGTGAAGAAGTGGCCATGTTCGCCGTCGCCGTGCAGGATGCACAGGGCCGCGTCGTTCCCATCACCGAAAACGTCGTGACGTTTAAGGTCTCCGGGGCCGGAAAGCTGATTGGCGTTGGCAACGGCGATCCGACCGATCAGGAGCCCGACAAGGGCAACGCGCGCAAAGCATTTTCGGGACTCTGCATGGCGATTGCCCAGGCTTCGAAGACTGCGGGCGACATCAACGTCGAAGCCACAGCTCCGGGGCTCACATCGGCGAGCGTCACTATCCAGGCCAGGAATGTCGAGCTCCGCCCACAAGTGCCGGTCTGGGCGCGTGAGGTACCGAAAGGTGCGGGCATCACGGGGCTGTGGAGACCGGTGCCAGGTGCTGCCGAAGCAACCGGCTTGATTTCGTTTCTTGTGGGCAACGGCATCACCGTCTTCACTCTGCGCCAAGACGGAAGCAACCTGACCGGAACCGTCGAAGGCGCCGGAGGCGGCTTCTTTGGCGGGAGCGATGCGCCCGTTCCGATTACTGAAGGCAAAGTGAACGGCACCGATGTTTCATTCAAGAGCGGGAACAGCACCTATGCGGGGAAGATCAACGGAGATCAGCTCGAATTGGAGAGAAAGATCGAAATCCCCTTCCGGATGACTCCTCCAGCCGAGCCTTCCGGAACGCGGCCTGCGATTGGTCCCCCACCGGATGGATCGGACCCGTCGTTCAATTTGTCCCGGCGAATGCCCCGGGGGATTTCGGTCGTTTTGCATCGGGTTGAGAGGTAGAGCCGACTATAGAATCGCGGCCTGGGTCACATCTTCTGATGAGGACAGTGGCGCCATGGTGTCGCAGTTTTTGCGATGACGATCACGCTCGTCCATTGCTGCCAATCAGGGAGCCGGCAATGGACTGTGATCAATCCCATCTGGCCAAGTTAGCCGATGTGGAATGGCGGTACCTGTCTCTCCCATAAGACACATCCAATACTTACGAAGCGAAGGTATCCTCGTCGCGACCTCACCCGTTCCGCGCAAGGAGACCTATTGTTCGGAAACTTCCGCTGACATTCCGAAGTCCCGAAGGAGTCATGGAATCCAATTCCACGATTGCATCTGAAAAGAAGAAGAGCGTCCGCGCGCTTGAAGCGACGAACTTCTTTCTGGCAGATGTCCAGACCGGGCTCGGTCCCTTTCTCGCCGCCTACCTTGCAGGAGCAGGATGGGAGCCTGGACGCGTCGGCGTGGCGCTCTCCGTAGGTGGTATCATCACGGTTCTATTGCAGGCTCCTGCGGGCGCAATCGTTGACCACCTGCGGTCGAAGAGACTGATTCTCGTGATCGCATCGGCCGTTCTCGCGGCAGGCGCCATTTTGTTGAGTCTGACGGCCGCTCCCTGGGCGGTATATACGTCCCAGGTTCTCATTGGAGGAGCCGGACCGTTCCTTGGTCCGACGCTCGCCGCGGTCACCATGGGAATCGTCGGTGTCACATTCTTCGACCGGCAATTTGGAAAAAACCAGTCCTTTAACTCCGCCGGCAATGTCTTCTGCGCACTTCTGGTCGGAGGTGTCAGCCACTTGTTTGGGAATCGCGCCATCTTCATCACTGCCGCCTTGCTGACCATCCCCACGATCCTCGCCACCCTGGCGATCAAGAGCAAGGACATCGACTATAACCTTTCGCGCGGCGGGGCGCTCCAAGTGGACGGGAAAGAAATTCCTGCAAGGGCGTCCGTGATTCAAACGCTGCTTGGAGATCGAATTTTGCTCATCTTTCTCGCCTGCGCCTTCCTCTTCCATTTTGCGAACGCAGCTATGCTGCCCCAACTTGGCGAAATGCTCTCGCATGGTGTTCGGACATCCGCAGCGCCGTTCATGTCTGCCTGCATCATCGTCACGCAAGTGGTAATTATGTGTTCTGCCTCAGCGATCGGCCGTTTTGCGAATGTGCACGGCCGCAAGCCGCTGCTCCTGGTGGGATTCGGGGTCCTTCCGATCCGAGCCGTTCTCTACACCCTCACCCATAACACCGAAAGTCTCATTGCGATTCAGCTACTCGACGGTGTTGCCAATGCGATTTTCGGAGTCGTTTCGATTCTTGTGGTCGCGGACCGAACCCGGGCCACTGGCCGATTCAATTTAGTCCAGGGGAGCCTAGCGACGGCAGTCGGTATTGGCGCGGCTCTGAGTACGTCCTTTGGAGGAAAGCTGATCCAGCATTACAGCTATCGCATTTCATTTCTCACCTTGGGAGCGGTGGCCGCAATCGCGTTTGCGCTGTTGTGGTTTGCCGTTCCAGAGACGCTGCCGGGACCTGGCGAGCCGGATACTGATCCATCTTCCCCTGCCCTCACCCAGGAAACTCCAGCGTGATTGACAGCGATCCGATCCAGACATTTCAACCGTAACCGCACGACACAGCGTACCCGATCCTTGATCGTTCGTTGTGAGCGAGGAGCAGTTGTCGTGGCTGAAGGAGGGGTTGCAGAGTGCGAACAACGCAGAACAGACCGAGGGATTACTGATTCACAGTTTCCCGAGCGGCCTGAAGGCCGGTGGCAGCGAGGTAATGAAGGTAATTCGCAAATTCAACGTGCGGCTAATCGAGATGGAACATACGCACCGCAATGAAATTCCGAACGATGGGCGGACACTCTATTCGTCAACGCGATGGGCAGGACTTGATCGCACAGTTCTGTCAGGCGTCCGCCAGAGGTTTCACGGCGCCCCTACATCCGTGACAAAACCTCATCACTAAGTAACCAACGCCTCAGTCTCCCGGTGGGGCGGCGGAGCAGGCGGCCACTTCACAAAATCCAATGAAGAGAGCATGGAAGAGGCCCTCCTGTTAGCGTTTGTTCCGGTCGCTTCCTTGACTTCGTGGCTGACGATCGCCGACAGGGGTTCGGGTGGAGGGGCGTCGGGGGACTGAAGGCCAGTGCGTCTCGGGAGACCAACGTCCCTTATCAAGAAGAGCTCCGACCTGCTGCCCGCAACGTGCACATGCATGGGGAAGCCATTGCGCTCTATTCAAATTGGTGAGGAGCGCACCAATCGTCTCCTCGCTGAAGAATCCGTCGCACGGTTTGACCGGATTTGGCATAAAGAGCCCATCCTCAATTCACTTCTTTCGGAGAATGAGGTTCTGGCCGAGAGAGGTGTTGCTGCGTTTCACTTTACCGTTCCTTCGATCATCGACGATCGGCAAAAACCGCTAGCCAATCGCTGCAATCGAGAATGCGCACAAGCTTATCTTTGCCGGAACCCAAGACGATGTGTTCAGCGAGGCAGCCCCAGGAACGGCAAACCACGAGGCCCCTTTGAATCTTACTCTACGCTCTGGCCCCTTAGGGCGAGTGTCCTGTATCGGACAGAATATTGCGTCCTGGCTCGCGATATCCGATGTCCTTCACGAATTGTGACGCAATGACTCCGCAGCGCGCAGCGCCAGACCATGGGCAACCGAGGTAAACTCGTTTCCGCTTCGGATGCGGTTCTTCCCAAACCGGGTCTCGAAGATGCGGCGCACCGCGGGTACAAAGGAGCTTCCTCCAGTAAGGAATACACAGTCGACAGCACGCGGATCGATCCCGGAATTCTGCAGAAGCGTGTCGATGGAACCCTCGATAGCCTGCAAGTCACTCTCGATCCACGATTCGAATGCGGCTCGAGTCACGGGGATGCGCAGGTCCATGGTCCCGTCACAGAAGCGGAATTCGGCATTCTCAATGCGCGACAGTTCAAATTTCACCTTCTGCACCGCCTGGTGGAGCTGATAGCCAAGATCTTCCTCGATAATTGCGATCAAGGCTTCGATCTTCTCCGGCTCCAGGGCTCGAATGCGCGCGCTCTTCAAAATTTCCCTTACATTATTCGTACGCAGGAACGAAAGGTAATGCCAGCGTTCGAGGTTGGCGTAAATCCACGCTGGAACAGCGGGCAGCAGCTTATTGAGGGAACGCGCCTCGGAATTGGACCCTAATGCGGGCGAGACAAGCTTGCGAACGATCCGAGCATCGAAGGCATCGCCAGCAAGACCCACACCGCTGTTGCCGAGCAAGTCTTCCGGCGTACGTCCGCGCCGCCGCACACCCGGACCCACACGGAGTAGAGAAAAGTCACTGGTGCCGCCACCGAAGTCGCCGATGAGAATCAATTCGTCGTGATCAAGGGTCGATTCGTACGCGTAGGCAGCCGCAATCGGTTCCATTTCAAAATCCACTTGCTCAAAACCGGCCGCCAGAAAGGCCTCACGCAATCGCGAGACGGAAAACTCCTGATCGTCATCTGTCTCTGCGCCAACAAATCGGACCGGGCGCCCTACCATTGCATACCGAATAGGCTTCTCGAATTGCCGTGCAGTCTGTTTGCGAAGATCGCTGAGAATTCGAGAAATCAGGTCTTCGAGCTTGTACCGGCGGCCGAAAACTTCCGTGCCAGTGAGCGTTCGGCTCGAAAGATGAGACTTGAGCGACTGGATGAGACGACCTTTTTCTTCCGCCTGGAGATAACGCTCGATGGCCGCAGGGCCCGTCAGGCTGTGCGTCCGTTTTGCCCCTTCTGACGATTTCAATTGCTCGAAGTAGAGAACAGACCGAAAGGGCAACATCTCCGATCCCAACAGCGGAAACGACGCGAACTGCACCTGAGAGGCGCCATTCACGATTGCGACTGAGCTGTTTGTGGTGCCAAAATCGAATCCAACCGCATCCATCTTGTGTCTCGCTGTCTGCACTCCGTTCATTATTTCGCAAGTTCAAGAAGCAAACTTGGATCCAGGACCGCGGCGCCGACGGCGTAAATTTCAATAACTTCGCGCAGTCGTGAAGGTCTTTCAATCCTTTCGCAGAATGGCGTCTCAGGTAAGCTCCACGACGCGGTACGATGCGGACAATGCCCTCGGAGTGAAGGCTATCGCGCGCCTCGCGTACTGGAGATTTGCCGATTCCAAGCCGCTATGAAAGAAATTCCTTGGTCAGCCTGCTCTGTTTCTTCCAGGTCTTCGCACAGGACATAAGCCTTGACAATGCCGGACGCAAAAGATGCCGGGTTCGGTGGGGCTTCAACATTCCTTATAGCGTGCACTCCGTTTGCATTCGACTTCAACCTCTCCGTAGTATATGAAATACTAACTGCGCATTTTCGGTACAATATGCCGGCCATCGCTTATCTGGAATGTTCTCGGTGCCACGCCAGGGTACCGTCGCCATCTCCGCAGACCGTATGCAGGCAGTGCGCGGACCGGCCCGCTGGTTCCCTCTACGTCCGATATGTTCTTTTTCTATGCGCCATCCACCAGCTCGATTATGCACAGTGCTTTCGAGACGTGCGCTATGTAGACCTGACGTGCTTTCGCTCTAAAAGTGATAGTTTCCCACGACATTTATGAGCGAGCGCTCCATGAACGGGACGGACCTGTCTCGCCTGGATTTCCTGAGAAAGAGGACGGTTTGGTTGACAGACAACGCGACGCGCCATGATGATTGCGTCGCGACTGCCGTCCGATGCGAGTAAGGGACAAATCGAAAAAAGGGATGGGGGAAATGCGCGTTTGGGTTTTACCGGCGCTGCTCGCTGGGGGCTTGGTGGTTCTCGCGGAAGTCGCGATCGGTCAGGAAATGCAGACTGGCGGAAGCCAGAGCGGTGTTCAACAACAGACGGCCTACCAGAGC
>PLKY01000415.1 GCA_003140785.1 Acidobacteriaceae bacterium
GCAAGGCCATGCAGGATATGGCAGCCGAGCTGCTCAAGCTCTATGCCGAGCGACACACCGCTCCCGGCACAGCGTTCTCGCCCGACAACGAGTTCCAGCGGGAGTTTGAAGACTCCTTCGACTATCGCGAGACTGACGACCAGCTCACTGCCATCGCTGCCATCAAGCAGGACATGGAAGCCACCACGCCGATGGATCGCCTTCTTTGCGGCGATGTCGGCTACGGCAAGACCGAAGTCGCGATGCGCGCAGCTTTCAAAGCCGTGCAGGACGGTAAGCAGGTGGCTGTTCTCACGCCCACGACCATTCTCTGCTTCCAGCACTTCGAAACCTTCAAACGCCGTTTCGCGCAGTTCCCCATCCACGTCGAAATGATCTCGCGTTTTCGCTCGCCCAAAGAACAGAAGGCAATCCTCGAGCGCGTCGAAGCCGGTAAAGTCGACATTCTTATCGGCACCCATCGGGTGCTCTCGAAGGACATCAAGTTTCAGGACCTCGGACTTCTCGTCGTCGACGAAGAGCAGCGCTTTGGCGTGCGGCATAAGGAGCGGCTGAAGCAAATGCGCAAGGAGATCGATGTGCTCGCCATGTCTGCTACGCCAATTCCGCGCACGCTCCACATGTCGCTCGTCGGCCTCCGCGACATGAGCATCATCGAGACCGCGCCCAAGGATCGGATGGCAATCCAGACCGTCGTAGCCAAGTTCGACGAGAAGCTGGTGCGCTCGGCGGTTGAAGTCGAACTGGAGCGGGGCGGCCAGGTCTACTTCGTCCACAATCGTGTGGAGTCGATCTACGAAATCGCTGCGCGTATCCAGGAACTGGTGCCAGCGGCACGCGTAGTTGTGGGCCACGGCCAAATGGGGGAAACCGAACTGGAACGCGTCATGCTCGCCTTCATGAACCACGAGTACGATGTGCTCGTCGCGACTACGATCATTGAGAACGGCCTCGATATTCCGATGGCCAACACCATCCTCATCAATCGCGCCGACCGGCATGGCCTCAGCGAGCTCTATCAACTGCGTGGGCGCGTGGGCCGCTCGAATCGCCGCGCTTATGCGTATCTACTCATTCCGTCAGAGAAGGAATTGAGCGATGTCGCACGCCGCCGTCTTGCCGCACTCAAGGAGTTCAGCGACCTCGGCGCAGGTTTCAAAATCGCCGCTCTCGATCTTGAATTGCGGGGAGCGGGCAATATGCTTGGTGGCGAGCAGAGCGGGCACATTGAGGCAGTCGGCTTCGAACTCTACACCTCCATGTTGGAAACTGCTGTCAAGGAGATGAAGGGAGAGGGCACGGAAGAGCGCCCATCCACGCAACTCAATCTCGGCATCGCCCTGCGCATCGACGAAAGCTACGTTGGCGAAGAGAACCAGCGCTTGCGGCTCTACAAGAAGGTCGCGGGCGCTGCGAGCGAGAAGGCCATTGCCGACTTGCGCGCGGAGATGGAAGATCGCTACGGGCCGCTCCCTGACTCGACCGTCTACTTGCTTGAAGCGGCAACGCTGCGATTGGAGTGCGAGCGCATGGGCATCGCGCAGATTGACCGTCGTCGCTCGGAATTGCAAATCCGGTTCACTGAGAATGCGCAGGTGGATCCGCAGCACCTGATGCGCCTGGTGGCGCGCAACGCCAAGCGCGGCGCCCAGTTCACGCCGCAGGGCGTCCTCAAATATCCTTTAAGCTCGTCTCGACCCGACGAAGTACTGCTCGAGATCCGTGAATTGCTTGCCAACCTTGCGCCAACGCCGGTAAACGTATAAGAGCCCATCCCACCACGAGAGGGAATGTGAAAAAAATCGCCGCGCTGCTTGCCCTTGGAGCCTGTATGTCCGCCATCGTAGCCCACGCCGAAAGAGAAAAACTCACCGAAGTCTACTGGAAGAAGGTTTTCGTCCATGCCTCGGATGAATACTTCGACCAGGTTTATTTCCCGTATCAGCCCACGCAGGGCACATCGGCCGGCTATCACCAGTACGATGCGAAGCTGGAGGACTTCAGCGTAGCCACGGTCAACGCCGAGATTGCGGCGCTCGAGAAATTCGAAAATCGGTTTCAGCAGATGCGCACGAAGGCCTCGTTTGACCAGGCTACGCGCGGCGATTGCGACATGGTGTTGGGTAATATCCGATCCACTCTTCTTACCCTGCAGACTATCCGCCCTTGGGAGAAGGAACCGGATTTCTATTCGACAATCCTGACCAACGGCGCATTCACTATCATGGAGCGCAAGTTTGCTTCTCCCGACGACCGTCTCCGCTCTCTTGTCGCACGCGAAAGATCAATTCCGGCACGCCTCGACGAGGCACGCGTAAATCTCAAAAATCCCCCGCATATCTACACTGAGATTGCGATCGAACAACTACCCGGCATCATTCACTTTTTCGAGAACGACGTACCCGCCGCATTTATCGACGCCAAAGACTCCGCGCTGAAGGAAGAATTTGCGCACACCAATTCCAGCGTCATTGCCGCGCTCAACAGCTATCTCGACTGGATCAAGTCCGACCTACTTCCCAAGTCGAACGGCGACTTTCGCATCGGCGCCGAGACGTTCTCAAGGAAGCTTCAATACGACGAGATGGTCGATCTGCCCCTCGATCAGCTGCTCGAAATAGGCTGGGCCGACCTGCGCAAAAATCAGGCGCACTTCAACCAGGTGGCCAAAGAACTGGAACCGGACAAAGATCCCCGTGCCGTGGTGGACGAGCTCGGCGCGATGCATCCTGCCCCGGACAAGCTGATCCCAACTTTTACTGCCACGTTCGACGGCCTCGTCGGTTTCATCCGCACGCACCATATCGTGACTATCCCATCCGACATTCGCCCCATCGTCGAAGAAACGCCGCCGTTCATGCGCGCCACTACGTTTGCCTCCATGGACACGCCAGGCCCCTACGAGAAGCACGCTACCGAGGCTTACTTCAACGTCACTTTGCCCGATCCCTCTATGACTCCGGCTGAGGTCGAGGGGTTTATGCATTCGTTCAACATCGGCACCGTCATTTCTACCGCCGTTCATGAAGCCTATCCCGGCCATTATGTCCAGTTCCTTTGGGTGCCGCAGGCGCCGAGCCGCGTGCGCAAATTGCTTGGCGCGACGACGAACGTGGAAGGCTGGGCCCACTATTGCGAGCAGATGATGCTCGACGAGGGATATGGCCAGCCGGGTCAGGGCGCCAAGGACGAGCGCGAATCGAAATTCCTGCGCCTCGGGCAGCTTCAGGATGCCCTTTTGCGCAACGCCCGATTCATTGTCGGCATCGAAATGCATACCGGCAAGATGAGTTTCGACGAAGCCGTTGACTTCTTCCAGAAAGAGGGTTACCAATCTAAGGAATCGGCATTGGTCGAAACCAAGCGTGGTACCGCGGATCCCACCTATCTTTACTACACGCTTGGTAAGCTCGAAATTATGAAACTTCGTGAAGATCTAAGGAAAAAGCAGGGTTCGGAATTTCTGCTGGAGGAGTTCCACAATAACTTCCTGCGCCAGGGGTTTCCACCCATCAAAATCGTGCGGGAAGCATTGCTCGGCGATGATTCGCCCGCCTTGTAACTCCTCGACGCACCGTCGAAAGAACTGAACCATGAGTTGCGCAGGCTTTTTGATACGCATTACGTTCTACTCTCTTAGAGAACGGGAGACAAGATGAGCCAGGAAGTTCGAAAAGCGGTCTTCCCTGCAGGCGGCCTCGGCACGCGTTTTTTGCCGGCCACAAAAGTCATACCCAAAGAAATGCTGGCGCTGGTCGACAAACCGATCATCCAGTACGGCGTCGAAGAGGCCATTGCCTCCGGCATCGAGCACATCATCATTGTTACCGGCCGTGGCAAGGGCGCAATGGAAGACCACTTCGACCACAGCTTCGAGCTGGATGCGACCCTCGAACGTCGCGGCAAGAAAGAACTGCTCGCAGTATCGCGCAGCGTCGCGTCGTTGGCCCGCATCAGCTATGTGCGCCAAAAAGAGCCGCTGGGCCTGGGCCACGCCGTCTTGTGCGCAAAAGAACTGGTCGGCGATGAAGCCTTCGCTGTCATTCTGCCTGACGACGTGATCGATGCCGACCCGCCTTGCCTCAAACAGATGCTCGATGTTTTCGACGAGCGCGGCGGTTCTGTATTGGCCACGATGACCATCGATGGCCCCGGAATCAGCGCCTATGGCGTCCTTGCCGGTTCGCCCGATCCCGACAACGAACGCATCTACAACTGCACTGGCATGGTTGAGAAGCCCAAGCTCGCGGATGCACCTTCGAAGCAAGCCATCATCGGCCGCTACGTGCTTACGCCTCGCGTATTCGAACTCCTCGAAGAGACCACTCCGGGCGCAGGCGGCGAAATCCAGCTCACGGACGGCATCAAGGCATTGCTTAAAGAAGAGAAGGTTTTCGGCTATACATTCGAAGGCAAACGCTACGATGCCGGAGACAAATTCGGCATGTTGCAAGCCACTGTCGAATTCGCGTTGAAGCGCTCCGACCTCGGCCCACAGTTCCGCGAGTACCTGAAGGGTCTGGCGCTTTAGGAAAAATCTATCGCGAGCTTTTCCATTTGATGTTGCAACCGATCGACGGCCGCTGTTCGCCGACAGGCACGTTGCCGGCCAGAACAGCGTCGATAGCCGTCCTCAGGCTCTCGCCGGTGACGGGAATTGTGTTGCCCGGCCGGCTGCGATCGAACTCGCCGCGATAAGCGAGCTTGAATTCCCCATCGAAGAGAAAGAAGTCTGGCGTGCAGGCAGCTCTATAAGCCTTCGCCACCGCCTGCGTTTCGTCAAACAAATAGGGAAAGCGAAAACCCATGGTCTGCGCCTGCTGCTTCAATCCCGCCGGATTGTCATCGGGAAAACTCACAGCGTCGTTGCTGCTGATGGCCACTATGCTTACCGGCTCGCCGTCATAGTCCATGCCCAGCGCCGCCAGTCCCTTTTCAATGTGTTTGACATACGGGCAATGCGTACAAATGAACATCACGAGCAGCGCCTTATGCCCACGCAGATCGTCGCGTCGCACGGTCTTTCCGCTCACCACGTCGGGGAGCGCGAAATCCTGCGCGGTTGTGCCCAAGGCCAACTCCATCGTCGATTCTGTAAGTGCCATGTTCAATCTCCCGAATGTTTTCGAACTTGCCACTTCGCAACCTAAATTGATCGCTGACTTGCTTGCCGCGGAGCGGCACAGACTCGCCAGGTCCTAAAACAGTCCTGCCTGTCTTCCCGGCATCGCCAATCCGAAGTGTTCATACGCTTGCCGGGTTGCCACACGTCCGCGCGGCGTGCGATCCAAAAATCCAATCTGGATCAGAAACGGCTCATACACCTCTTCGAGCGCGTCCTCTTCTTCTGCAAGCGTCGCGGCCAGCGTCCCCAGTCCCACCGGCCCCCCATCGTATTTTTGGATTATCGTCAGCAGCAGGCGGCGATCGATCTCATCAAAACCGTGCGCATCCACTTCGAGCATCGTGAGCGCGGCATTCGCAGTCTGCCGGTCAATCGTGCCCGTTCCGCGTACTTGTGCGAAGTCGCGCACGCGCCGCAGCAACCGGTTTGCAATGCGCGGCGTTCCCCGCGAGCGCAAGGCAATCTCTGCCGCGCCGTCCGCATCGATGGGAACCTGCATCACTTCGGCGGAGCGCTCCACAATGAACCGCAACTCGTCCTCGGTATAGAACTCGAGGCGCAGCAAAATGCCGAACCGCGAGCGTAGCGGCGAACTCAGCAATCCGGGACGCGTCGTCGCGCCTATAAATGTGAACGGCCGTATCTCCATCACATGCGTCCGCGCAGCCGGCCCCTGCCCGATGATGATGTCCAGCTTGTAGTCCTCGAGCGCCGTGTAGAGTTTTTCCTCGAGCACGGGCTGCATGCGATGAATCTCATCGAGAAACAGCACCTGCTTTTCGCGGAGATTGGTAAGGATCGCCGTCAGGTCGCCCTGGATCTGCAGCGCGGGCCCGGACGTCTGCTGAAAGCCGACATCCAGTTCATTCGCGATGATCGTTGCGAGCGTGGTCTTGCCTAGTCCAGGCGGCCCGAAGAGCAGCACATGGTCCAGCGCCTCACCGCGGGACTTCGCCGCTTCAAGCGCAATCGCCAATTGTTCTTTCGCTTTCGTCTGCCCGATAAACTCGCCCAGCCAACGCGGCCGCAGCTTCAGTTCGAAGCCCTGTTCCTCCTCGGCGCGCGAGGCGTTGACCAACCGATCCGGTGAATCTTCTCGGGTGCGAGTCATGCTGAGGGAAGTGTAGCCGCTGCCGGTGAACGCGGCAAAGCTACTCGACTTCGCTCCCGAATTGTCTCTTGGATCACGATTCAATTCAGTGTTGCACTGCCCATCTTCCTCTGCGCCGAGAAAAACGTGCAAGTCCTTGGATTTTCCTTCGTTACGCGCGTAACTTTGAGATCGCAATGACCCAAGATTGCTATTGATTCAGTGGATTGACATACCCTATGATTGCGCCAACTCACTAGAGGCACCAATTGAGTTAAACCGGTCGCGGAAGTACGGGAGACACTTCATTTGCCGGTAGATTCTCGAGTCTGATCCGCAGTTTTGTGCGGATATGCGTGCCATTAGTAGTTTTTGAAACTTTTATAGGTCGAAGGCTGGAAGCAAACGTCGAAGGTTTCCGATCCTAACTTAAACATGTCTTGCGGGTTGTGGACCAACTTGAGCTAGCCGGGCGGGGAACGCCAGGAGATTTCTAATGCGTGAACGGTTGTTCTTAGGTGCGCTGTTACTTACTGGTATTGTGGTGCCGCTTACCGGCTGTGGCGCACCCCACGGGCTCGACTCGATTCAAGTTTCACCGGCGACTCAGGCTCTATTGGTCGGTCAGAGCACGCAGTTTACCGTGACAGGGACATTCGGCAACGCGAGCCATTCCTCATCGCAGCCGATCACGAGCGGGGTGACGTGGGCGTCTAGTTCCCCAACAGTGGTAAGCATCGATCCTTCTTCCGGGAATGCAACGGCGAAAGGTGCGGGAATAGCGACGATTACAGCCACCGCACAAGGATTCAATGGTGCAGTATCTTCCAGTGGAACCATCACCGTAACTGCCCCGGCAGGCACTGGGAGCACTCCGGCTGGAGAGGATCTGCTTTCAATCGCAATACTACCGGGTTCGATCACGACAGATAATCTGCTGGGAACCGGGCAGTTTCTGGCGTATGGGACGTTCGCGACCCCGCCAATTGTGATGGACATCACTAACGGGATTAACCGCAATGGCGTCACAACGCCAGTCACCTGGATCTCCGACGCCCAGTACATCTTCCCGGTTAACTCCGCAGGGGCTGCGGGAGCCACAGGAGGGCTCGTAACTGCCGTCGGATCTGGAACAGCCGACATCTATGCGGTAGCGAAGTACGCCGATGGTACCGTCGTTTACAGCCCATCGGTGACGTTCAATTGTCCCTATGCAGCCCCCACTCCGGCCAACCCCGGCGATCCTACCGCGACTCCGCCGGTACCCCCCACCGCAGCAACGCCGGGCACGTGCAATGACGACACAATCGCTTCGGGGTTGCTGGTGACGCTGACCGTCTTTAACGCCGGATTAAACACCAGCGGCTGGCTGCTCACTGCTCCATCCGCCACGGGTACGCCGAATGTAATCAGCTGCGGACCGGCTTCCACTTCTGGCTCCGTTTGCACGGCGACGTATCCCTTGGGCACGATAGTGACAATAACTGCGCCAGCCGAAACGGGAGTTGCCTTCGGTGGATGGTCCTGGAACTGCACTCCAACTCTGCCTGTCACTGCCGCGGGACCGAACCAGTGTCAGGTTCCGGTCGGAACTGCGGACTCTTCGAATGAATCTGTAGGGGCCATCTTCAATAACGCCCCGTAGTCCAAGTGTTCGAGTCGCAGAAACTGAGAGCCGTCCTTCGGGGCGGCTCTCGCGCCTTCAGCCGCCTCGCAGTAGCGATTTAGACTGGTAGGGTCTGCTTCACTTCAAGATGACCCATCGGTTCGCCCGTCTTCGACGCTTCCGCTTCAATCTGCCACAGCGTATTGCCGCCGGGCTGCTTTTGCTCTTTCTGGCGCAAGGCCTGTGGATCACCAGCCGCCAGACTCTCTCGGATCGCGACTACCAATATGCCCGCTGCGGCCGCGAGACGTGGGAGAAGCCATCCCCGCTGGCCGGTTACTTCACGAGCTGCGGAAACATTCGCGACGGCATCCTGGCCTACCGCCTGGCCGGCTTGCCGCTCACGCTCAACCTCCTCGTCGAGCGGGCACTCGACACTTTCCGCAAACCGGAAGACCGTGTTGTGCAGTCAGTGGGCGAACCCGGGGTCCCCACGGACAGGTCNNAGGTCTTCGTCCGTGGGGTGGTCACTCACTCCATGGGAACTGCGTCATCAGCTCACGCACATACTGCTTCTCCTGCGTTTGCCGTTTCTCATGGCCGGCTGCGTGCTCGGCGCCGGCTTGTGGTGGGTCACGCGGCGTCTTTATGGAAATCTGGGCGGCTACACGGCGCTGACGCTCTATTGTTTTTCACCTCCTATTCTGAAAGCGTGTGTTACACCCGCGCCTGAGATTCTCGCCGCGCTCGGCGTGTATGGCGCGGTCTACACGTGTATCGGTGTCGCCCATGCCATGCAAGGCCCGCGCCGCAAGTGGAGACCGCGCATCGTGCTCCTCACGGTAGTCCTCGGCCTCGCNNGCCGCTTCGCACATTGCGGCGCTACCGGTTGCGGTCCTCTTCGGCCTCATCTTCATGCTCTGGGTGGCAGAAGGCCGGCGTAGCCAGGTTCTGCCGATTGTCCTAATCGCGTCCGCTGGCGCGCTCGTTGTCGTCTTCGCCTGCTACGGGTTCTCGCCCGATGCCTTCAGCTATGTGTTCCGCTCCGCTGCGGGCTTCCTCTGGCTCTCGCTCGACCCTGCGCGGCGCTTCTTCTCGACGCTCAGCAACGCCGGCATCACGGTTGCCGCAGCATCCGCGGCTTTGCTCTATCTCGGCGTGCGTCGATCACGCTACTTCGGCAACACGGCTCCGCTTCTGTGCGCTTTGGCCCTGTTCCCTCTCATCACAA
>PLKY01000182.1 GCA_003140785.1 Acidobacteriaceae bacterium
TTCTGTTTTTCAGGAACGACTAGATTATGCGCCAAGCGCGCGCGGTTTCGTGCGCACGCAGGTTACTTTAGTGGGCCATGGGTTATTCGCCTTACCGAACGACGGGCGAAAGCTGCCAACGTGTGCCTAGTAGATTCGAAGATCGTTGAACTGATAACTTGCCGATAACCTATGCCGAATTGTCCGGCAAGGATACATACCCAACACGCCACCCGAAGGCAGGGCCGGGGCAAGAAGAACGGTTCTAGCCCTTGTCCTTGCCAGCAGGTTTCCGCTTCGGTTGTTTCTTCGGAGTCGCAGCTATCCTTGTCTTTTGAAGGACCGCCGTTGCAAGTCTCTTAAAGTTCTCGCCAGCCTTCGGGCCTTCGTGATATTCGTGTTTCATCTCTCCAGATTATCCTTCCAAACAGTTCTCCTAGGAATCGGAAAACACTCCGATGAGCGCAAAAATGGTGAAGATCCCCCACCTGACTATGAAGGGGGGATTCCCATCCTCCCTGGGCCAGTGGAGCGCGAGAAGGCAGACCGCGCAAGAGCACAAATAGAGGATCGAAAATATAAGAAAGAGCAGCGCACGCTTCAATGGAGAATGCTTTACACACAGATTGCCATCGTTTTCTTGGGCTTGATAGGTTCTGGGGTAAGCGTCTGGCAGGTAAATATAGCTCAGGATTCGGCGGACAGATCGGCCCTGCTCATCCAAAAGAATGAAAGAGACGCGCGGTTCGCTGCTGAAAAGCAACTTGCGGAGAGTAAACGGCAATTCGACGGAACTTTCGGACAAATGGCCGATCAGACCACGATCAGTCGCGATGCCATGGAGGTGGAGGAGCGAGCGTAGATGGACATTAGCACGGGGAAGGGACAGCTTGTAGATGGGCAACCGATCACTATCCCTCTGCAGATTCTCAACGCAGGTAAGACTCCGGCATATGGTGTGCGCGGCCTCGTGGTACTTAATCTTCTGAAAAAGGGCGAGACCCTGAATTTCGTTTATCGCACCAGACAGCGCACCCACCCAGTAGCCATATTTAACTCTGGTGCCATTGTTCCAAGTTCCCCAAATACCATTTACTTTCCAGTTCTGCCTAAATACTTGCCGCTTGATCAGCCAGGTTCCCCAATTTTTTGTACTCCAGAAGTCCGTAAAGGTATAGGGGATGGCAGTCTCTCCATCATCATTTACGCTCGAGTCGACTACGCCGACATGTTTGGCATTCCCCATTGGCGCAAGTACTGTGGCGTCATGCACAACGACTCTCCCGCTACCAGTGAATATGTCTTGCGAGGTTGCGGAGACTACAACGGAGCAGACAAAAACACCGAAAAAGACAAGCGCAACGTAGAGCAGGTTTTTCAGGCGCAAACGGATTCTAGGTGACATGTGCGTCAACCATTTTAGTGCCCGCCTAACCTCTTACAGCAGAGTAGCCTGTGCCCAGAGACCGGGAGTGGGGGGTAGAGAGCCGCACACTGAAGTTGGGCGTACCGGCCACGAGGCGCGAGTCTCAGGTTCGCTGATGCCGACACTCCTCTCGGTCATTGTTCCAGCGACACACAGAGGTGATATTCTTGCGCGTCGTCTCATAGGCACGAGGAGGATGACGTGAGAAAAGGCATCATACTGGCGATCGCGGGATTGGCGTTTTTGGCGGGGTGCGGCAACCAGGGGGACAAGGCCCCCGGCATTCCCGTTACGCCCAAATGGAAGGGACCTGTCTACCGTCTTGCGATGGACCCGAAGGCACCCAAGCCGAACCCGGCGGGCGTCACTCTTCCAGCCATCAAGTTCACGGCGAATCCCGATGCTCTGGAAAGAAGAGCCAGCCTCGTTGTGCGATTCGAGCCTTCGGGAGCAAAACAGGATCAGCCGATGATGGATCAGGTGATTGTCGGTCCGTTCGATATCTCTGGCGCAGAGGGCGCCCTTCCCGCGGACTCTATGGACCTGGCGGATAAAGGGCTGGCGCGGCTGCTCGGAGCCTACTGCATGAAAGGAAAAGTCAAGGTCTCCGTGATGCTTGTCCGATCCTCGCTCGCCCCCCAGGCCGGAGATGCTGAAATCGATCAGAAGCGCCTGTCCGACTGGCTGCCGATCGAGGTTGCGTTCAAGAACCCGCACCCAACCTGCTAACTCTCGAACACCGGCGGATCGCCGGGCGATCCACCGGAACTCCCAGGAACAAGAAGACTATCCGCGCGACCTGATCTGCACGCGACCTGATCTGCACTATTAGGCGGCGAGTGCAAGTTGCCTGATCCGACTGACCGCGTCGGACCAATCGCCGCGTTGGCCTTCAAAGCATCGCGCCCCTGCAGCCGCGCGGCGGAATGATCCGACAATGTGCGGCGAGTCGGCCAAAACGTGTGGCGTATTTTGCAACAGCGATAAGAGGCCCTGACCTTGAGAAACTTCTTGGATATTCCAGGAACCCTCTGCTTCATATTGCAGCGAAAGAATCCAGCCAACCTTTGCCGGTAACGAAGCGACACGGGCGTTGAGTTCGAACGGGAGCACAGCCGTCTGTTCACGCCCGCCATCGCGCAGAAGGAGCGGCCGAGGATAGGCATGGACCAATCCCTCGGAATCGATCAGCGCATACTCATCGGAATAGCAAACTGCCCCTTGACGCAACAGTTCAGCCACGAGCGACGATTTGCCAGAGTGCGAAGCGCCTGGGAACAACAACGCACGATCACCCAGTAAAACTGCTCCCGCATGCACTGCGCTCAGGTTTCGCACGCCTTCCACGAATCCTCTATCCAGGCAGTCAATCAGGTCGCGCAAAAGCTGGTCAGCCCTGGGCGCCGATGCCACGAAACAATCATCGCGATAAAGACGAAACTCGTGAGCGTCTTGAACGACGCGGAGGCATAGATCGGCGCAAGAAGAGGCAATGTCGGTCCTGGGNNGGGAATGGAAGGAAACACACAGCGATCGAGAAGTTCCATTACCTCAAGAGACGGAGCCTCAACATAGATCGCAAATCCAAAGAGGCAGACGCCGAAGCAATGCTCGCCAGACTCGTAACTTCGAGCCGGCGCCTGATGCACCGTTTCGCGACAACTGCGCGCGTCATGTAAGTCCTGGTTCAAGCTCGACAAGAGACTCGCCTAAGTTATTCAGCATCTAAGATTCCGGAAAGAGTGTGCCAATCCGGCACACCCGTCTCCAGAAATCTTCAAATTAAACTAAGTTTATAAACGGACGTCCGATGTGTGACTTACATGGGCCGTCGGCCGATCGCCGAATTCGTCGTCACTCACAATTGGATTCGAACGCGCCTCCTGCGCCAAAGCACGCTGTTCCCCGATAGTCATGGAGACGACCAACGGCAGAGCGACAGCGCCCAATCCTGCGAGCACCGCACGCCGGCTCGCCTTCGGGAACGATCCCGAGGTCTTCACCAATTCCTTCTCCTGCAACTCCTGAACGGCCTGCTGTGCAAGTTCATCCGTGATGGAAGGGTCGCTAATACGGCGCATGTCTTCGGCAACTTTCGAAAGTGTCGTTTGACCAATGCAAGCGTCCCACGCCGCTCCGGCAGTTGCATTCAATGCGTAGACCTTTTCATTCGCGGAATCGACGATGACTCTCGAGCCATCGGGAAGCCCATTTACCACTAGATTTTTAGAATCTGTACGCTCTATCTGCATTTTTCTCTGCTCCTGTCGGGGTAAGTTACCCCTTCCCAGATAAATAATCTTTCCGGAGTATAGCGCGGATGATCATGGATAACTAGCACAAACATTAAGTATTTAGTAATTCATATCTGAGTTCCAGTAACCGCTAACTCGAGGTCTCTAATGGGGTATATCTTACAACTTTTGTGTTAGCTAGTATGCTTTACATACGAGTTATAGACACCTTCGTCGGATAAGATTTCCGTCGCATCGTAAAAGCAAGCCCCGCACGTTTCACCCCATCGCAAATCTCGCTGCAAAAAGCACTCCGGGCATCTCGAACTGCGCATCGAACTTTAGATGTATTCAGGAAAAAAGCGCCTGCGTGCATCCTTTTCTCAGGTCGATTTGCAATTTATGCTGAGTGAACAACCTTCGCGCAGCGAAGATGGCACCGATTCGTCCTTTACACAAAGAGGGCTCGGCTCAATGCACCGGATGAAAAAATGCATTTCGCGTGCAGATCTACTGCACACACAAAAGAAATGACTCATACGACCAGATCGCCGATTCGTGCAGAATATAGCTGCACATTTGGATGCCTGATTCAAGCTCACGGCGCGGGGCATGCGCACTGGGCTGCGAAACGGCGAAACTGATGCCTATCGATCCTGAGACTCGCGAGATTCTGAAAGCAATCGTCCAATGCTCTTTCCACGGGAATGAGAAGCGCCTCGAGAATCTCGTCGGAAAAATTGTCGAGTGGAATTCATTGATCGCGCGCGCGCGTCAGCACCGTGTCGCGCCTCTGCTCCATTCGAGGCTCATGGAAACCGACGCACTCGTCCCGCCGGAAATACGAGAACTCCTGCGCATCGATTACGACCGGAATGCTTTCCGCAGTCTTGCCAACGCCTCAGAACTGGTTTCCATTTTGAGGCGGTTCGATCAGCAGGGTATACCGGCGATGCCGTTCAAGGGTGTGGTCCTCGCCGCCTCCGTCTATAAGAGCTTGACGATCCGTCCTGCCGGCGATCTCGACCTTCTGATCTTTGAGCGGGACCTCAAGAGGGCCACTGCGCTGTTGCTCGAATACGGCTATGAACTGCAGACCGAAGCACACGAAGATGGCTCGCCGTCGCTCGAAAACTACTACGAGTATCACTTTGAACGGCCATCGGATGGAATGGTGCTCGAGCTTCGCTGGCGGCTGGAACTCACCCAACCGCGATATAGACACAATCTCGGCATGGATTGGGTGTGGCCGCGGCGGCAAACAGTGAATCTTGCCGGCGTTGACGTCCCCAACCTGGATCCCGAACGTTCGCTCCTGATGCTCTGCATGCACGGCAGCAAACACGTGTGGTCACGGCTAATTTGGATCTGCGATGTTGCGCAACTTCTCAAAGAAAAATCGGACCTGGACTGGAACGCGGTAACAAGAGAAGCCAAGCGAGTCGGACTATTTCGCTCGCTCGCGCTCGGCGTGATGCTGGCGCGGCGTGTGTGTGGAGCGCCGGTCCCGGCGAAAGTTCTGCGGCGTTTCGAATCGAACCGGGATGCGAGCAACCTCGCGGCGTATTTTGAGGAGGCCGTGTTGGATGAACCCGGCAAGCTGCCCCGCAGCCATCTAGCTTACAACTTCAGACTTCTCGACTTCCGAGACCGGGTCAGAGTGTTGCTCTCGACGAATTTCGCTCGGCCAAACGAAAGAGATCGCGAGATCCTTCGCTTGCCCAAAGCGCTTCATCTTCTCTACTACCTGGTACGCCCTATCCGTTTTCTTCTGCATCGGTCGGCCCGATAAAGCAGTTCTCCAATTGATGTAGAGGTATCCTTACAATCCGAGCCTGCACGCTCCCCTCGGAATCACGGCAGGGCCACGCTAAGGAAGAGGTCCGGGTGAGCTTCGATGCCGTCGAGGTTGCCAAATCGGCGTTCCCGTAAATTCATCGAAACGAGAGCCCGGATCAGTTCCGGCCGTATCACAGAGGAAACCCGCAAATTGCAACTATGACGTTTTCTCCGGTAGCCTTTCTGGCCAATGCGGAATCCTATTGATTGCGAAGCGAAACTTCGATTGCGCGAGAAATACAGAAACATGAATCAATCAAACGACTACAAGGGCCACACTTTGTTCAGCCGCCGCCGCTTTGTCCAGGGCATTGCTTCCGCAGGAGCCCTCGCTGCGTTCGGTGGAAAGAATGGGTTGGCCCTTGGCGAAATCGCTCAGCAGAGAGACTCGGAATTGTCGGGCTCGCACTTCGAACTGACCCTCGACACGCTGCCCGTGAACTTCACGGGGCGTAGCGCCATAGCGACGGGGATCAATGGTTCTTCGCCGGGACCGACTTTGCGCTGGCGTGAGGGCGACACAGTCACAATTGCGGTGACCAACCGCCTCAAGGTGCCAAGCTCAATTCACTGGCATGGCATGCGGATACCCTCGGAAATGGACGGCGTTCCGGGCCTGAGCTTTCGCGGCATCGCTCCGGGCGTGACTTTCGTCTACCGGTTTCCGGTGCTCCAGAGCGGCACCTATTGGTATCACAGCCATTCGCAAATGCAGGAGCAAACCGGCCTGCTCGGCTCCATCGTGATCGAACCACGCGACCCGTATCCCATCGAATTTGACCGGGAATATGTGTTGCTGCTCTCGGACTGGGCCGATGCCAATCCGGAATCGATTTTCAGCAACTTGAAACAGGAGAGCGATTACTACAACTACCATCGGCACACTGTTGCGAACTTCCTTAGCGAGGCGAAGGACAAGGGTGCCGAATCAACTCTCAAAGAGCGCACTTCCTGGGCACGAATGAACATGAGTCCCAATGACATCGCCGATGTGTCAGGCGCTGTCTACACCTATCTGCTGAACGGCAATCCTCCGCGGGCCAACTGGACGGGGCAGTTTCGACCCGGCGAGCGTGTCCGTCTTCGGCTCGTCAACGGCTCCGCAATGACTTTCTTCGATGTCCGGATTCCCGGCCTTTCAATGACTGTCGTGCAGGCCGACGGGAACGATGTTGAGCCGGTCGAAGTGGATGAATTCCGCATGGGCGTTGCCGAAACCTACGACGTGATCGTGCAGCCGCACGATGAAACCGCGTACACGATCTTTGCCCAGGCCGAAGATCGCACAGGATTCGCGCGCGGAACCCTCACGCCAAGGCTCGGACTCGCTGCCACAGTTCCACCGATGGACCCGCGACCTAAGCGAACCATGATGGACATGGGCATGGATATGAGCAGCATGAAGGGCATGGATATGTCTGGCATGNNGATGGACCCTCGTCCTGTCCGCACCATGATGGATATGGGAATGAAGATGGACTCCATGAAAGGCATGGACATGTCCGGTATGCAGGGCATGCAGATGGGCGGGCCGGGGAAGCCGGAAAGCCATGCAAACGGAAACGCGACGATGCCTTCGATGACAGAGGGAAAAGGTGCAATGTCCGGCATGTCCATGAGCAGCGGCGCTGGAATCGCACCGTTTCCCCAGCCAAGCCGTTCGACGACGGAAGGTCTGGCATCAGGCACAGCCTCAGAAGAGGTGAAACTGCGGCCGTCCAACCCGGTCAAGATACATACCGGCCCGCAAGTCGCCGCGAAGCCAATGATGGTGATGAGCCGGTTGAACGAACCGGGAGACGGCCTCGAAAACAACGGCCGCCGTGTATTGACCTACGCCGACTTGCGTGCGCGTTATCGCGGTGTGGATGGCAGACCGCCGACCCGCGAGATCGAGTTACATCTCACCGGCAACATGGAGCGCTTCATTTGGGGATTCAATGGACAGAAATTCTCCAGTGCCGAGCCGATTGAACTCAAACTGGGGGAGAGAGTCCGCATCGTGCTCATCAACGACACAATGATGGAGCATCCCATCCATCTGCATGGATTGTGGAGCGAACTTGAAAACGGGCATGGCCCGTTTAATCCCTATAAACACACAATCATTGTGAAACCATCCGAGCGCGTGAGTTATCTCGTCAGCGCCGATACGCCGGGAAAATGGGCTTACCACTGTCATCTGCTCTTCCACATGCATGCCGGCATGTTCAGAACGGTGGTGGTGTCGTGAGAGGCATGCGAATCAATTTCCTGCGCCCTTCCCTCGCAGGCGCCGTCGCCCTCCTCGCATGCGCGACCGGCCTCCCGCCAGCACGATCGGCTCGCGCACAATCATCCATGGCCGCCGTACCCCAGCCCGCACCCCAAACGCACGCGGAGTGGCCCCCTGCCGTCAACGACAACATGGCCTTCAGGCACGTGCTGTTCGATCAGTTGGAAGGGAGGACAACCGGATCCGACAATCAGTTGCGGTGGGATGGTCAGGGGTGGATCGGAACGGACATGAATCGGCTATGGATCAAATCGGAAGGCTTCGCCGGGGCCAATGGGGTGAGCGATGGTGACCACGAGGCGCTCTATGATCGGCCCATCCCGCACACGCGCTATTTCGACGCACAGGCAGGCGTCCGAGCCGATGGGGACTCGAACCCCACCCGCGTGTGGACCGCCCTGGGCGTCGAGGGTCTCGCCCCCTATTTCTTCAATATGGAGCCGACCTTCTACATCCGCGACAGTGGACACGTGGCAGGACGGATCAACGGCTCGTGGGATCTCTTCGTTACGCAGCGATGGGTGGTGCAGCCGCAGGCCGAGCTGAATTTCTACAGTAAAGACGACCGCGCGCGCCAAACCGGCTCGGGCCTCTCGGATATTGATGCGGGCATCCGGCTCCGCTACGAGGTTACTCGCAAAATCAACCCGTATCTTGGCTGGGCTTACGACGGAAAGTACGGCAACTCAGCGCTCTACACACGTCAGTCCGGAGAAGCAACCGGCAACTCCAGTTTTGTCTTCGGACTTCGAGTGTGGCATTGATCAGGCTTCCGTAATGCGGGGCAACAGCGCGACCTCCCAACGAATATGAAATTGCCGCGGCACCCATCGGGCCATTGCGCGCGAAACTTTGCGTTCGGGGCGCCAACTCGGCGATTACAGGTTGATCAACACCCCCACTCACTCGCAGAACACTACCACTTTGCACCCCTCCCCAAACCCACTCTGCTATCCTGATTGGTTTACCCGAGGAATGAACCACGCATGCCGGAGCATAGGGGGCGCAAGCATCATCAGGACCGTGTAGCCGAGACGCTGCGCGAGGAGATTGGCGCCATGATCGAGGGTGAACTCGTCGATCCGCGCATCGCCTTTTGCTACGTCAGCGAGGTGTTGTTGAACCCTGGCGGCAAATCCGCACGGGTCTATGTCGCCGTCGACAGCGCAACCCCCAACATTGCTAAGGCCGAAGACGACACCGTCACCGCCCTTGAATCCGCCAAGGGTTACATCCGCTTCCAAATAAAGGAGCGGATGGGCGTGCGCCACGTCCCCGATCTCGCCTTCTTCGCCGATCGTTCCGGCCGCTTCCAGGCGCGCATCGAAGAGATTATGCAGCGCTCGCGCAAACGGCAAAAGCCCCCGGTGGAGTAGCCGCGGATGGATCAGTCCCACCCCATTGCCGAGAGTCCCACAGCTGCAGACATCGCGGCGAATCCCGCCGCGAATTCTCCCACGAATCCAATTGACGCCATCCTTCAGGTCATCCGCGAGGGCGAGCGGTTCCTGGTCTGCTCCCATTCGCGGCCCGATGGCGACGCCGTGGGAAGCGTCCTGGCCATGGGCATGTTTATCGAGCACCTCGGCAAGCGTGCCGACCTCGTCACCGCCGACCGCATTCCGGTGGTCTATCGCAAGCTTCCGGGGGCCGACGGCATCCGTACCGCACTGCGCGTGCATGGCCCCTACGACGCCGCTATTCTGCTCGAGTGTGACAGTACCGAGCGCACGCGGTTGCGCGGGCTCGAGCGCTTCACGATCGTCAACATCGACCACCACGTCAGCGGCCGCCCCTGGGGCCAGGTGAACTGGATCGATCGCGAAGCAGCCAGTGTGGGCGAGCTGGTGTACCGGCTGATCAAGGCTGCCGGGGCCAACCTCACTCCCGAAATTGCCACCTGCCTCTACACCACGCTGCTCACCGATACCGGCGGGTTTATTTATGGAGGAGTCCGCGCTTCCACCTTCGCCCTGGCAGAGGAGCTGGCCCTCGCCGGCGCCAATCCTATCCAAATCTCCAAAGACACCTACTTCCGCACACCGATGTCGAAGTTGTTGCTGCTTGGCGCCGCACTCAACAATCTCCACCGAGAAGGGCGCCTCGCTTGGTTGTGGATCACGCACAACGACATGGTGCGCACCTGTGCAGCCGAGGAAGATTGCGAGGGCATTGTGAATTACGCTCTTTCGATTGCGGATGTCGAGGCAGCCGTCTTTCTGCATGAGCTGCCCGAGCAGCGCATCCGGATGAGCCTGCGTAGCAAAGGCAATGTGAATGTGGCCGCCATCGCCGAGGGCCTGGGCGGGGGCGGACACGAGAATGCTGCAGGCTGCACCATCGATGGCCCGCTGGGCCGCGCGCTCGATGAAATACTAGCCGTGTTGCGCCCCTGCGTAGCCAGCGGCGTGGCCAAACAGGATTCCAGATCCGGTTGAGGATCGGCCAAATCTGTTAGCCTTGTCCCTGTCGAAACGTGCCGGAGAGCAGGTCCCCCGCGCCGCTCGCACCTCACGTTTCCGCCTCATTTGAGGCCAACCATCAACCGGTCACCGGGAGTTCCCCTCACTCCCATAGCGCCTGCTAGCAATATCAGGCCCTAGGTAGGCCGAACGGGCCCAGCGCGCACGGCAGAATGCGACGGCCCCATTGGAGAATTGCTGGACGTGGAGACTGCGTTGGAATCACCTGCTCCGGCATCGACGGAAAAACCGGGCAAACGGCTGCCGAATTGGGCCACCATTTGTGAAGCTTCTGTCTTCGTCGTCTTTGCTGTCTTCTTCATCCTTTATGGAGTCACACCGCTCTTCGGCGGGGACGGCATCGGCCTTGTAGGCGCCGACGAGCCGCGTTATGCCCAGATCGCGCATGAAATGCTGGTCCGCTTCGACTCCGCGCCCACCCTGAAGGAGCGCCTCAGCGCTTGCGTCACGCCTTATCTCTACGGCCATCCCTGGCTGGAGAAGCCGGCTCTCTATTATTGGCGCGCCATGTTTGTCTTCCAGGAGTTTGGCGTACACGACTGGAGCGCCCGGCTGCCCTCGGCCAGCTTCGCATTCATCATGGCGGCACTCATTTACCTGCACATGCGCCGCTTTCGCCGCGGAGGCCATCTCGACGCCGCGCTCATCACGGTAGCCTGCGCCGGCATTATCGGCTTCTCCCGCGGCGCTTCTACCGACATGCAGATGGCCGCCCCGTTCTCCATCGGCTTGCTCGGCTGGTACGCGTGGTACGAAACCGATTCGAAATTCTGGCTCTTCGATATTTATTTCTTCACCGGTGTCGCCACGCTGGCCAAGGGTCCTGTGGCACCGTTCTTGGCCATCCTCATTGTGGTGGCCTTCGCCGCCTTGCGCCGTGAGTGGTCAATTATCAAACGATCGTTTTGGTGGCCCGGCGTGTTGCTCTATTTCGCCATCGTCCTGCCCTGGTTCGTCGCGGTCCAGCACCAGAATCCCACTTTCTTCCGCGAATTCTTTCTCGAACACAACCTGGAGCGCTTTGCCACCAACCGCTACGAACATCAACAGCATTTTTGGTACTACCTGATTGTTGTGCTGCTCGCGGTGATGCCCTGGACCGTCATCGCCATGCGCGCGCTGGTCGATGGCATTCAAACCTCGGTCGCGGAATGGCGGCTTCGCCATTCCAAACCAGATAAGCCCGCGCCCAAACGCCCCGGCGATGCCTTTCCCGAGTTCCTTGTTCTGTGGACGCTGATTCCCATCATCTTTTTCTCCTTCTCCCAATCCAAGCTTCCCGGCTACATCCTCCCTTCCATCCCACCCATCACCATCCTCACCGGCGACTATTTGTTTCGCTGCCGCAAAACCGGCCTGCAATTCTGGATACTGCTGGGGCACGCACTGCTTTGCGGTGTCATGGCGCTGATTGCGTTTCTGCTTCCCTGGTTTGTAGCCCACGGCACCACCATGCCGCCCGCGCACGCGTTGACGGCTGCCGTTCTGGCCGCGGCAGGCGCAGTGCTGCTGATTCTTGTGGTGGTCCACGGCTTTGGCGTAGCCCGCCTGCGCCTTGCCACCACCGCCATCCTGATGGTTCTCGTCTTCTTCTGCTACGGGCTCGGTCCCTTCTTCGGCATTCCGGCCGTCAGCGCCTCAAAACGAGTAGTGAACCTCCTCGATCGCTCCTACTCGGCACGCCCGCTCGCGGAACGGCTGGCCGGCCTTGCCCCTGGAGACGAGACGGTTGCCGTTTTTCGCGTTCGCCGCGACGTCGAGTACGGGTTGGCCTTCTATCGCAATCACCAGGTCGTCAATTACGAAGAGACCGGCGTGCCCGACGAAGAGCACTTGCTGGTGGCACGCGTCACCGGGCGTCGTGGCATCGATCTGCACACGCAGGATGATCTGGGAGAATATCTCGAAGGCCGCCAATACGAGCCGCTCTTTACCTGGCCCGAGCAGGGACTTGAAATTTACCTCGTAGGCCGCAAGTGATTCAATGGCATGTACTGCAAAATGAAGTGAGCATCGCAACAGGCTGATTCCGATGGCATCCTAAGAAGACAAATGGCAGCGAACGTTTCCTTCGAGATTCTCGACTTGCGGCACTTCGGGGCGCCGGTGCTCCGTCCTGTCCTTGAAGCCGAGAGCGAAGTCTGGATGGAACGGCTGCACTGGGACTATCGCGCCTCGTCCAAGCTGCTGATGCAGTACATCGACAGCCACATGTTGCCTGGCTATGCCGCGCTTGAGTCCGGCCAAGTCACCGGCTACGCCTTTTGCGTCTATGAGGAAAGCAAAGCAGTCATCGGCGACGTTTTCGCTCTGCCGGGCCTGAGCCCTGAAATTCCAGCGCCCTCTGATGGCGCAATGGGTCCCGCTCACGAAATCGAGGAGACGCTCCTCAGGCACCTGCTTGAAACCCTCCTCAACTCGCCGCAAGTCAATCGCATTGAATCGCAGCTCCTGCTTCATCCCGCTGGCAGCCACGCCGGCCTGTTTCACAGCGAAGGATTCGATATCTTCCACCGGCTGTTTATGGTGCAGCCGCTCGCCGGCCGCTGGACACGCCCCGGCATCGACTTACCCCCTGGCCTGGAGCTGCGCCCGTGGCGCGAAGAGGATCTAAATGCCGCAGCGCGCCTGATCTCCGCGGCCTATCGCGACCATCCCGACAGCCTCATCAATGACCAGTACCACTCCGTCCATGGCTCGCTGCGGTTTCTGCATAACATTGTTCGCTACGCTGGATGCGGCGCGTTTTCGCCGGTCGCCTCCCACGTGATCCTGGACCGCCGGAGCGGGGATCTCGTGGCTCTCGTGCTGGGCTCGCGCGTCAGCCCACAGAGCGGACACATCACCCAGCTCTGCGTGCACCCCGACTTCCGCCGCCAGGGCCTGGCCCGCCTCCTGCTTTCCCTGGCCGCAGCCCAATTCATTCGGCAGGGCGTTATCGAGATCTCTCTCACCGTCACTGAAGCTAACCTTGACGCGATAGAGCTCTACAAGTCGGAAGGCTATGAGAACAAACACACCTTCGACGCGGCGGTGTGGGAGCGTTAAGGTTAAGTTCCGTATCTCGGTGATTAAAGTAACTTTCGTGTGATCGAAAGGCACCACTGTGGTAACTGAATGCGCCTAAAATAACTACAAATACACACTTGAGTCGGCGCCTCCTGATGAGTGAGTTGCTGGCTTGCGGAAGGGTGTTCTCTCGGGTTGGTATCTCTCAAGGGGTTCAAAGTTCTCCCGCCCAGATCGCCAGAGATGACTCAAATTAAGGGATGCCTATGCCGAAGCAGTATTTTCGCTTAAACGCAAGTTCGAAAATGAAGATTTTGCGTGACGAAAGCGGACAGGTGCTGGTGTTGGTGGCGCTGAGTCTGACTTTGCTCATGGGCGCGATGGCTCTGGCGATTGACGTGGGATTCGTCCGATTTCAACAGCGTCAGTTGCAGACGGCGGCTGATGCAGCGGCGATCGCGGCGGGTCTGGAGCTCGGCAACTGCAACAATACGGTTTGCGCCAACATGCAAACGGCGGCGGCGACGGCTTTGAAAGAAGACGGCATTACCAGCACCACGATCACCCCGACAGCGAACCAATGCACAGTCTCCACCACGTCGGGCTTAGCCATGATCATTAATGTTGCTCCCTGCGTACTGGGAGCGAGCGATCCAAACAACGGCAACACGCATATGGCTGAGGTGGTGCTTACCGAGCCGCAAAAAACGTTCTTTGGCGCCATTATTGGGGTTCGGACATGGAATCTCGTGGCGCGCGCGGAAGCAGGTGATTCGTATATTAATGCGAATACCAGCGGCGGTAATTGCCTTTATACGAATGGCCTCGCATTTAACAGCTCCGACGGCACCTTTGCTTTGAACAGTTGCGGTATTTACGATAATGGAAACCTTCAAACCGACAACGGCGACAGCGTGACAGCCTCGACGTTCCTTTATTACGGAACGTGGAGTCCCAATAACTGCAACAGCAGCTGCACATGGAACATAGGGGGTTCAAATACCCCGCCGGCGCACACCACTACGCCGCAAAGCAACCCGCTGGCAAACCTTACGCCGCCCACTCAGCCGGCGACTTCGACGACGAATACTCAGACGCCCAATAGTGGAGCAACTCTGCAACCCGGCTATTACCCGAATGGGTTCAATCTCAACTCGAATGTTTCTGTGACCTTGAATGCCGGCCTTTACTACATGGGCGGCAGCATTAACGTCGATAGCGGCGCCACGCTTACCGGGACGGGCGCGGAATTGTATTTCGTGAATGGATCGTTGCAGCCGAACAGCGGTAGCACGTTGCAGCTTACGGCGCCGACAACGACCTCGCCGACAGCGGGAACGACTGCCAATATGCTGGTTTGGGAGGCCAGCAGCAACGGCTCGGGCATGACCATCGATACTGGCTCGTCCTCCTACTTTAACGGAATCATTTATCTCCCCACGCAAACCCTCACCCTCAATAGCGGCTCGGGTGTCACCATCAACAATGGAGCGACTGCCACGGCTCTCGATGTGAACAATATGATCGTTGACGATAACGAAACCTTCAAGATCAACGGTTCCGGGGGATATCTCGGCGGCAGTCCCAGCAAGATCTTGGGATCGTTTGCACTTTCGGAGTAGCTTATGAAGAAACTAAATCGATTCCATCTGTTGCGAGACGAACAAGGGGCAAGCCTGGTGGAGCTGGCATTCGTGTTGCCGTTGTTTCCGCTGCTGCTGTGTGGCGCTCTCGATTTTGGGCGGGCCTTTTATCTTTCGGTTGAGATCGTAGGCGCAGCGCAGGCTGCGGCGGCATACGGGTCTCAGAATCCGACCGATACGGCGGGGATGCAGTATGCGGCCCAGGATGATGCACCGGATGTGCCGAACCTGTCGGCAGGAACTCCTACGTATGGTTGCGAATGCTCAGACGGCACCAACTACGTTGCAAGTTGCGCACCAGCCCCCCCGTCGTGTCCGAGCAACAATGAGGTACAACGCGTCAATGTGAGGGTTACAGGAACCTATTCGCCGTTGTTCCCTTGGCCCGGTCTTCCTTCGTCTATGTCATTATCCAGTTCGGCGTCGATGCGCAGCGGAGGCAGCTAGTCTTTTAGCGGTTTGGGAGCAGACAGATGAGATTCCTCCCGCCTGTCGGCTGAAGAACGAGAAGGCAAACCTCGAAGGCGTGCCGCAGGGGAGCAAAAGCGCAAAAGAAAATCCAGTCAACGAAGAGAATGATTGACATGCAGAAGCGGTTCCGTTTGGCGCGCGAAGAGCGCGGTTCAGCGCTGGTGGAATTCGCTGTCACTGTGCCGCTCCTGGTCTTCCTTTTGTTCGCCGTTCTCGATGGGATGTTTACGATGTATGCCTACCACTATACGGCCTACGCCGCGCAGCAGGGCGCGCGCTTCGCCATGGTGCGCGGCGCTACCGCGAGTGAGAACATACCCACACCCTGCGGAACATCGGCGCCTCCGAACTTCACGATGAAATACGACTGCACGGCCCAGAGCAGCGATATTCAGAATTATGTGGAAAGCCTCGGAGCGATTAACCCAAGCAATCTGACGGTGACATACACCCCGCTGGGCACAACGCCGGACGGCGTCACCATTCCCTGCAGCGGTCTAAATAGCCCATACAGCAAGGGCTGCCTGCTGAGAGTGACGGCCAGTTACACTTTTGATTTCTTACCTCTTGTTTCCGTGACCGCCGTAACGATGCATGCAACGTCGGAAAAGGTGATTCTTGAGTAAGAACCGGCCCCGCCAGGGAGCGTTTCGTTGCTTCGATGCAAGGCGAGGCCTTCGTTACCGCGCGATCAGATACATGCCCCAGCTCAGCACAATCGCCGAGCCCACAAACAGCAGGAAGCAGTAGAGACCGTAGCGGACCATGCGCCGCGGCGTCTCGCGCTGCGTAATCCCGAAGACCACCGACGCGCACAAGGCAAACAGCAAAACCGCCGTAAAGTGAGAAGGACTCAACATCAGAGCGGCTTCCTCCCCGTGCGCAGATTGTGGGCATCCACAGCAGCGATCACGTTCAACAACCCGGCCACCACGATGAACCGCGTGCCGTAATCGGCGGTCGTCACCTGCACCGAATCCGCGCCCAGACCCAGCACCCGGCTCACAACATAGAGCAGCCCGCTGCCCAGGTCGCCGGCCAGGCCAAGAATGTCGAGAATATCGTGCGCGCCCGAGTAGACCTTGCCCTGCATGGCCAGACCCAGCACAAACATGCTCACAATGGCCAGAGCCAGCAGAGCGCCGCGGCCCCATTTGCGCACCAAAAAATGCCCCGCTCCGGGCACAAGCCAGCCCACAATCAAGGGCAGGTAAACGAATCCTTGCTGCGTGGTTTTGGTTGCTGCAGGAGTGCTGTTGGGTGTTGCTGCCATGCCTCTTCGACTATATCGCACCGGGACGGCCAGACCCGTTCCCGTTCAGTTACCCGTGGGGATGATTCCCGCGTTCTCAACCATCAGAACCACCGTGCGCTGCTGAGCCCGCGTGCGATGCACCACACCGCACGGAACCACGAAGCCCTGTCCCGGCGAAAGTTCCACCACGCGGCTCTGTACCCCATCGACGAAGACCTGTCGCTGGGGGCCCCTTTCCTCCAGATCGATCAGAAGCACGCCTTCCACCACGTAGAAGAACTCGTCATCCTCATCGTGTTTGTGCCAGTGATACTCCCCTTCAAACACGCCAAGCCGCACCACCGATCCGTTCACCTGGCACAGTGTCTGGTTGAACCATTTGAACTCGCATGCGTCCGCAAGGGCCTTCACGTCGATCAGTTCCAGCGGCCCATGCAAGATGTTGAGGCGGGTTTCATAAGGAAAAGCGGCAGTCGATTCTGCCATGATGTTCTCCGCGCGCGCAAGATTGCGCACCCTTTGCACCGGACGCAAAATACAGCGTCGCTAAAGTTCCAGTTGAATTTCAATTGCCAAAGCGGCCGAAAATCCCACGAGTCTCTTTCTGTTCCCTGTTCCCTGTTCCCTGTTCCCTGTTCCCTGCTTTATCAGATCCTGACCAGCTCCCGCTGTATCTTCCCCGTCACCCAGGCCTTCGTATCCGACGTCATCATGTCCACTTCGCTGCGCACGCCAAACTCAGGCAGATAAATTCCCGGCTCAACCGAAAAGCAAGTATAGGGCAACAAATGACGCTCATCATGCGTTTCAAGGTTATCGAGATGCGCGCCCGGTCCATGCAGCTCCCGCGCGATGTTGTGGCCCGTGCGATGCGTAAATTCGGTGCCAAAGCCCGCTGCATAAATCACCCCGCGGGCCGCGTCGTCAGCCTCGCACCCGCAAATTGCGCGGCCTTCGGCAAACGCAGCTTCCACAGCGGCAATGGCCGCATCGCGCGCGTCCCGTACCGTTGTGAAGACTTTCTGCTCCCGCTCCGTTGGCTCGCGCCCCACCACGCCGGTCCACGTAATGTCGTAAAAAATGCTGTCCGCTTCGTTCAGGCGTCCCCAGATGTCGATCAGCATAAAGTCGCCCTGGCGGATCGGTGCACAATGGTCAATAGTCGGCTCATAGTGCGAATCGGAGCTGTTGGCATTCACACTGACGTTGGGACCGTTCTCCCAAACCAATCCATCGCGCCGCATGGCTTTGCTCAGCCACTGCACGTGATCGAACTCCGTAAATCCGGCGACGCGGCGCGAAACCGACGACGGCCTCACGCGCCGCCCAATCTCTTTCCACCCCTCTTCGAGAATCTGGTCGATCGCTCTCTGCGCGACCGCGTGAGTAGCCATCTGCTCTTCGCTCAGCACGGCTTCGAACTGGCTCACGAGATCGGCCGAACTCACAATCTGCTTGCCCAGCCCGCGCAAAAACTCCACTGTCCCCGCGTCCACCATCGACACATACATGATTGCGTTGTTGGGTGAGTACTGCATCGCGATTTGAGTCGCGCCGGTCAGCATCGCATCCAGACCTGCGGCCAGCTCAAGCCAGCTTGAATAAAGTCCCTTGGTGCCGGGCAGCGAATCCAGTCGTCCCTGCTCCACGCGATGCACCAGCTTGCGAGGCTCGCCCTCGGCGGGAACAAAGTAGTACCAGCGCCGCGTGATGTGCGCTTTTTCGTCGAGGCCCAGAATGTGCGCAGCAATAGGATCGCGATGATGATGATCGTAAAACAGCCAGCCATCGTGGCCAGCCTCGCGCAACGCGGCCTGTATCGCCTCTAAGTCCATAAGGCAATTTTACGCGCCTGGTTTCTCGGTCCGAGAAAGCGTCTTACAGCGCCGCCAGCGCCTCCGGCTGACTGGGGAACAGCCCCGCATACTTTGTAATCCCCACCATGGTGAAAACCTTGGTGAAGTGCGGAGACAGCCCGAAGGCAAACACCTTTTGCCCGGAGTTCGCGGCCTCGATCAGCATCTGGATGACAAGCGCAATGCCGCTCGAATTGATGTAGTCCACCTTGGTGAAATCCAGGAGCACGAGCTTCGCCGTCTCCTTCGGCAAACCCTGATATGTGCCCAGCACCGCGTCCTTCGACGTGCTGGCAATATCTCCTTCGAAGCGTAAGACCGTGACCGGATGTCCGGCCGGGGAAGTGACCTGGTCGATGCGCGCTTTCGTATCAGTCTGCACGATTGTTGTGTCTCCAGTTATGCTCTAATCCGTTTCTTTGTCGAGGCGAATGACAAGCCGCACGTAGCTGCTCTTTCCATTGGTGCCCTTCACCCACTCCGCTTCGTCGACCAATGCCTGAATCAAGAACATGCCCATGCCGCGGGGATCCTCTTCGCCATGAATCTTGCGATCGATGTCAGGTTTGACAGGCAGCTTTCTAAGTCCCTTGCCATCGTCGATGACTTTCACTTCGAGGGCATCGTCCACCGACGACAAAACCACTCCAACCGAAAGGCCCTCATTCAGCAGGTTGCCATGTTCAATTGCATTGATGCACGCTTCGGCCACGGCGGTTTTCAGATCTTCGACGCGTTCAGGCTTGAAACCCATCAGCTTGGCTACTGCGGCCGCGGTGCTCATTGCCACCTTCTCATAGCCGAGCCGCGACGGAAGCCGAACCTCCACGCTGGTGGATTTCACCTTGGTCATCCCTCTTCCCTATCCCTACTGCGCTTCCCGGCAGAGTGCGAGAGCCGTCATATCGTCTCCTTGGGCCGCGCCTTGCGCAAACTCACCGATGGCTGTCCACAATGCACCGAGAATATCATCCGCCTTCACTGCCGGGCACTTACAAAACACATCCAGCAGCCTTTCCTGACCGAATTCTTCATCGCCGCGGAATACCTCAGTCAATCCGTCGGTGTAGAAGAGCAGCCTCGCTCCTGGTGTAAACCCGCATTTCTCGGTGGAGTAGCGCATGCCCGGCAGCATCCCCAGCGGCGTTCCCGTCGATTCGAACTGTACAATCTCCCCGCCCGGCGCGAGCAGAAACCCCGGATTGTGCCCGGCATTCACCACTTCGAGCTCGCCCCGCTCCGGGTTCAGCCGCATAAAAATCGCCGTCACGTAGCGGCGCCGCGCTTCCTCACCCTCCGCCCAGTGATGCTGATTCATCCGCGTTCCGAGCTCGTCCAGCGGCAACCCGGTGCTCGCGATCGCCCGAAAAGCCGCGCGGAAGCTGGTCGACATGATCGCCGAAGCCATTCCCTTGCCGGCCACATCGGCTACCACCATCAGCACGCCGCCGTCCGGTTGCTCCACGATGTCGAGGTAGTCACCGCCTACTTCATAGCAGGTCACCGACCGGTAAGCCACAGAGTAGCCTGAAATCTCAGGCAGACTTTGCGGCAGCAGCGACCGCTGAATATTCCGCGCCGCATCCAGATCCTGTTGCACCCGCGCCCATTGCACATTGCGTTCGTGGTTGCGCGCATTCTCGAGCGCCACAGCCGTTTGCAGCGCCAGGCCTTCGAGAAAATCGGCCTCATAGATCGTCAGCTCGCGGCCATCGGGAGGCGCCACCACCAGCTCGGTCATGCGCCGACCCTCGCGATCCTGCAGCAGATAGATGGGCTGCGACGAGCCGCTGCCATCGCCGAGATTCAGGTCTTTCACGTTGCCATAGGCAAGGCCCACGCTGGGAAACGCCGCACCGGCCATCTCCAGTTCACGGACAACAATCCGCAGCGTCTGCTCCAGCACTTCGTCTTCGCGAATGGTGGAGTGCACCTGCCGCGAAGCCTCAAGCAGCGCCTGCAAACGCGCCACCTGCTGCTGTAGTTCGATGGTTTCGCCGCTGCCTGGAAGTTGAATTCCAGCCGCCATCCCCGACCTCCGTGGAATCCCACTCTACCACGGCAGTGATGATGGTCGCTCGGCCATAACTTCATCTGCTCGGCAATCATCACATGGCAGCGCGCGGCCCCACCACGCGGCGCATATCTTTGGTTTCTAGAATCCGCTTGTCATATCCATGACGCGCCACCGCAAGCATTGCCTGTCCGATTTCGCGCGTCGACAGGATTCGATTCGGAAACGCTCGGTGCAGCACCGGCAATAGCGGTCCCAGCACGTTGTAAAACATCCTGTACATCGGTGTCTTCGATTGAATCCCGTCCATCGGTTCAATAAATCCCGGCCGAAACGCGTAAGCGTTCAAGGGCAGCCGCAATAGCGCATTCTCCGTACGCCCCTTCACCCGCGCCCACATGACGCGCCCACGCTCTGTACTATCCGTTCCCGATCCCGAAATATAGGTGAATGTCATCCCAGGGTTCACGCGGCTCAAGGCTTCGGCGGCAGCCATGGTGAACCCGTAGGTCACGCGCTCGTATTCGGCTTCTTTCATTCCGGTCGACGCCACGCCCAGACAAAAGAAACAGGCATCGAAACCGGCGAGGCTCTCCTCCATCCCGCCGTAATTGAGCAGATCCCGATGCACAATCTCGCGCAACTTCGGATCGCGCACGCCGGTCGCAGTCCGACCCAGCGTGACCACGAACTCCACTTCTGTGTCCCGCAGGCACTCCAGCAACACGCCCTGGCCTACCATTCCCGTCGCGCCAAAGATCAGCACTTTCATCTCGAACCTCTTTTCAACCCCGCACGCGGACGTGTGCCCATCGTCACAATTCTCGCAGGCTCGGCCCTTTATCGTTTCGGATGAAATATGCCTTAACTCCAAAGTATCTTCCGGGCAATCTAAGTCGATCTTTGGTCACCATAACTCATGTCAACTTAGCGATTCAGTAACCCAAACTCGTAACTCTAAGTAATTAACTCATAAGTTGCATTTGCAATTGCACTAATTGGGCAATGATGAATACATCGGGCTCTCTATCTGCGCGGCCCCGGCGCCAGAGTCGGACAGTGAGGAGAACACCATGAATATACTGCGCGCTATGAGTGAGCAGCTCCACATATTCACTTCTCCCGATCGTGCGCGAGCGAATGCAGATTCATCGTCGCTGTCGAACGCGGTCCTGGAACCGGATGCGCCGCATCGCTCATCTTCGCTGATTGAAATCGAAATTCCGCATTGCTGCTTCTACTGTTCGTGGTGCGCATCGCCCATCCTGCTTCCGCATGATAGCCTCGGCATGCCCTTTGGCGGCCCGCTCATCCGCAAAATCGAAGCTCGATCCATCGGGACCGTGTGCCTGTCGTGTGGCCACGCCGGAACCTATTCCCTTTTTCGCGGCTGCATTGGCTACAACACGCGCCATAAGTTCGTGCCTTCGCACTCCGCCGGAACGACCGTCTTGCTCGATCAGCTTCACTGCATGGAGCTGAGCTGCGTGTTCCCGCTCCCGTTCTTTGTCACGTTCGATGAGAAATTCTCCGAAGCCAATGTGAAGGAGTTTGCTGTCCGCTGGATATGGGACGACTTGACTTGTTCCGTGGGCCACGTGATCCAGACGCCCAAGTGGCTCAACGAACCCGGCCCGCACCGAGGAGCTCTCGATGTGACCCATCTGGCAATCAGACCTCCCCGCTGAGTTATTCTTCCGCCTTGTTAAGTTATCCTTTTCAGGATGCGTAAGACCCTTTCCGTCGCCATGATCGCGATGAACGAGGAAGCCAATCTGCCTCGCACTCTTGAGAGTGTGAAGTGGGCCGACGAGATCGTCATCGTCGATTCCGGCTCCAAAGACCGCACGCTCGAAATCGCGCAGTCCTTCGGCGCAAAGACGAGCTACCACGCATTCGGCGGCCACGGGGAGCAGAAGAATGTCGCCCTCGATCTTTGTACTTCTGACTGGACTCTTCTGCTCGATGCCGATGAAGTCCTCACGCCTGAGCTGCAAACCGAAATTCGCGAACTGCTCAGCGGCGAGCCTAAACACGGAGCCTATTGGATTCCGCGGCTGAACCTATACTTCGGCCGCTGGATTCGTCACGGCGGATTCTATCCCGACCACAAGCTGCGCCTCTTTCGGCGAGGAACTGCGCGACTCAGCGAGGGCGTCGGTCCGCACTCCACACCGCAGTTCGACGGGCGATGCGGCACGCTGAAGCGCGACATGCTGCACTACGCCTACCCAACGCTGGCGATCTATCTCGAACACATGAGCCGCTACAGCACCGAGATCGCGCAGCTACTTTATCGCGATGGGCGGACCAGCCGATCTTTACCCGCATTTATCTGGGACGGAGCCCTGAATCCGGTCGCGACATTTATCTATAACTACTTTTTCCGACTCGGCTTTCTCGATGGCCGCGAGGGCCTGCTGCTCCACCTGAATCACTCGGTCTATATCCACTGGAAGTTCGTTAAAGCGTGGTGGCTGGCAAAAAGCAAGAACGAAGCGCCGCCGGAAAACTGAGAGCGATTCGTCCTCTGCACCAGGACTCACTGCTTCTCTGTTTCTCTGTTTCCCTGTTTTTCTATTCCCTATTCCCTGTTCCCTGCATTAAATATGGCAGCTAGCCTGCCCGCGTTTCTCTAAATACTTCTGGTGGTATTCCTCAGCACGCCAGAAAGTCTGTGCCGGCTCAACCTTCGTCACAATGCGCTTCGGCTTGTAGCTGCCCTCGGCGTTCAGTTGCTCAATCTTCGCGCGCGCCTGCGTTTCCTGCTCCGGCGAGTGAAAGAAAATCGCCGAGCGATATTGCGCGCCCCAGTCGGGCCCTTGCCGATTCAGCGTGGTCGGATCGTGCAAAGTGAAGAAGGCGTCGAGCAATTTCTCATAGCTCACCTGCGCCGGGTCAAAGTCCAGTTCAACCACCTCGGCGTGCCCAGTCTGATCGGTGCAGACGTCCTTATAGGTCGGACGCTCCAGCGATCCGCCCTCATAGCCAACCGCCGTCGCCGTCACGCCGGGAATCGCCGCGAACGCAGCCTCAACGCCCCAAAAACACCCCGCCCCAAATGTCGCTTTTTCGATACTCATACTCTTTAAGATGCGTAGATGCCGAAACGGTCGCGCGCTTCGTCAGCTGCGCTTTCTCCCTTGCGATCCTTTTGGCCTGCCGAGCCTCTTGCCGGTCGCCCTCTTACCACTCGGACGCGAACTCGGTCGACTCTTGCCGCCGCCGGGTCCGGTGTTGGGTCTTGAGCCGCCAGGGCGCGATTTGGAAGCGAAGGGCTTCGGTTTCGAACCGAATGCGGGTTTTGGTTTCGAGCCGAATGCCGGCTTGGTTTTCGAGCCAAATCCAGGTTTCGGTTTTGAGCCAAAAGCAGGCTTGGATCGGTCGCCGCTATAGGCGACGTTTGGCCTCGAGTCATCGGGGCGCGATGATTTCGAAGCGAAAGGCTTCGGCTTCGAGGCAAAATCCGATCCTGGTTTAGTACCGAAGGCAGGCTTCGCCCTCGATCCAAATCCGGATTCTGTTTTCGAACCATAGGCAGGTTTCGATCGCCCACCACCAAAACCTGGACGGCTCGGACCGCGGAAGCCCGTCCTGCTTGCTCCACGAAAAGCCGGACTCGAACCTTCGCGGCGAGGCGGCCGGCCTTCGGGTTTCTCTGGGCCTTTGCTGAATTCCACCGGCCGAATCTCAATACGCGAACGCGTCTCTCCGGAACGGGCGGGCGGACGCTCGTCCCGCGGGGCAAACGGCCGGCGCGGCGCGCTGCCTGAACGCCCTGCCGGACTCGTTCCGGGGCGCACGTCTCGATCGTCCCGGGGTGGCCGACTGGGGGCCGAACCTCGCTCGAAGCTGCGCGGTGCGTCTCGCTCCGGACCGCGTCCACGGAACGGTGGCTTGGCGCCGGGCCTCCCATCGGGCCTGGCCCCGAAACCGCTCGGAGCGCTTGATCTAGCGCCGGGACCACGGCTGCCGCGGCCTTCAAATTTCGGCCTTGTTGCGATAGGATTTGCCCCGCTGGGTTTTGGGCGACTGGAGTTTGCGCCAGGGCCGCGACTGTCGCGTCCTTTGAATCCTCCCTTTTCTCCGGCTCTTTCGCCGTAACGAGGCTTCGCGCCGAATGCCGGCTTTGCACCAAACGCAGGCTTTGAACCGAAGGCTGGTTTTGCACTTGAACCCTCACCGCGCGCCTCCCCGAAACTGCGCGAGTCCTCGCGTTTTGGTTTCCATGCAACGGGTCGCTCCGCTGCGCCTTGTTCTCTCGGTTTGAAGGCCGGCTTTCCGCTGCGATCTTCTCTGCGCTTGAAGCTCTTGCCGGCGCGTACCGCCGGTTTCGCAGCGCGCACTTCCGCCGATTGGCCTGCCTCCTTCGGCAGCATCAATGAGGTCTTAAACCGGCGCGGCTTGAGCTTGCCATCCGCCGCACGCCTCAACGCGTTCACTTCTTCGGGATCGAGTTCGCGCAGCTTTCCCGGCTCCAGATCGAGAACCAGCGGCCCATAACCGACGCGCCGAATCTTCTCCACGTGGTGGCCGATCTCGCTGAACATCTTGCGCAGTTCCCGGTTGCGCCCCTCGATCAGCACCACCTCGTACCAGGGATTGTCGCCCGCGCGCACCTGCTCTATCCGCGCCGGAGCCGTGTGCACTTTACCTTCTCCAAGCTTGCCGCGCTCAATGACAACGCCTTGGCGCAGGCGCTCGATCATGTCTTCGCCGGGCTGGCC
>PLKY01000139.1:0-24135 GCA_003140785.1 Acidobacteriaceae bacterium
TTCACGTTGGTGTCGATCATCTCGTCCCAGTCTTCGATCTTTCCCACGTAGAGCTTTTCCAGGCCGCGGCTCAGGCCGGCATTGTTCACCAGAATGTCGATCTCGGCCCACTCGGAAGGCAGATCGTCGATGGTCTGCTGTACAGCACGGTGGTCGCGCACATCCAGGTCGATGGAGTGGACGGCAGGGGCGCCGCATTCCAGCGCTTTTGACGCAACCTCCGCCAACTTTCCGGCGCGGCGGGCAGCGAGCAGCAAGCGCGCGCCTTCGGCCGCAAAAGCCAATGCTGTAGCCGCGCCAATCCCAGCGCTGGCTCCGGTAACGAAGACAATTTTTCCCTTCAGGCTCATGGCACCATCCTAACGAACTGCCGATACGAGTAAAGTGATCGCCGCTACGAAAGCTTAGCGATCTGCGAGCGAATCTGTACAGAAATTAGGACAACGAGCCTCGGCGCTGGGCCATGCGATACTGACCGACCGCCCAGTCCTCATTGCCCAAACCTGTCTCCTGGGCACGCGCGAAGATCTCGGCAAGATTGTCAGCCAGGCTCAGGCGCGTGTTCCGGCTGGCAGCCGCTTCTCGAAGCAGGCGAATATCTTTCATCCCCAGGGCAATCGTTGCACCGGCATTCTTCGGCGGATGCAGCATCACGTTGCCGTACGCCGCATAGAACGGCGATTGAAAGAGCGCACTGTTCACCGCTTCAAGAAAGGTTGAGGGCTCAATGCCCTGCGCCTCGGCGTAGACAAAGGCCTCGCTGAGGGAATGGATCATGGCGCTGATCAGAAAGTTCCCTCCCAGCTTTAGGGCGTGGGCCTGGCGCGGCACGCTGCCGATCACGGAAATTCCGCGGGAGAGCGGCTCCAGCACCGGGCGCGCACGCTGGATCGCGGCGTTACTGCCGGCCACGACGATCCACAGGCGGCCCTCGGCGGCCACATTGGGACGGCCGAAGACAGGAGCGGCGACAAAGTCGATGCCGCGCCGCGCGTGTTCTGCCGTGAGGCGCTCGCTTAGAGCCACACTAATGGTGCTGCAGGAGATGTGAAGCGCGCCAGGCTCCAGCGCGTCCAGCAGCCCGTTGGGGCCGAAGAGCACCTGTTCATTGGCTTCGTCGTCAAATAGCATGGTAATGACCGCGTCCGCACCGAGTTCCGCCTCTGCAGGCGTAGCAGCGGCGATTGCGCCTTCGCGCAGCAACGGCTTGGTGCGTCCCTCCGTCCGGTTCCATACCGACAGCTCGTGACCCGCAGCGATGAGGCGCAGAGCCATGGGCGTGCCCATCGCTCCCAGGCCCAGGAATCCAAATTTCATCAAGTAAACTCCTCGCAGTTAGATTATGCGAGGCCGGCGGCGGATGCGCGCTATTGTCTCGCAGCGCTTTTGAGCAAATCTCCCAGCGCGCGGACTTCGGTCGGGCCCGCATCGCTCACGATGACGTAACGAAGGCCATCCTGGTTCCAGCTTTCCACGGTGAAGCCCTTCTCACGCATGTCGGATTGGCCCATTCCTGAAAACGCGGCACCCTGGTTCTCCTGCGTGATGAAGACAGAGAGATCGTGTTTGCGCAGCTCGAACAACAGTTGCGCAGCAGGGCTGTGATGGACGTAGACGAGCTTGCCGCCGAGCAGCTTGTATGGCGAATATTCGAATTCAGGAAGGTTGAATGTGAACGGCAGCTTGCCTTGAAACCACGGCTTGACGGTGTGCCGATCTGTCGAGACGACATCGACGGGATTGGGACTGGCCAGCGTGGCTATATGCATGTCGAGCAATTGCGCGACGGCTTCTTCATGGGCAACATGTCGAGTCCAGATCAGAGCAGAAACGGTTACCAGGAGGACAGCCGCGATCGCGCCAGCCAACCCCGGGATCCATGCTGCCGTCCACAACAGCTTTCGTTTCGGCTTAATGCTTTTTTCAATGCGCAGGCGGAAAGTTGGCGACGGAACATACCGTGCGGCAGCGGCCCGCGTTGCACGCTTCAGTTGCACGCGGTTCAAAGCCTCTGCGGCACACGAAGGACAAGACCGAAGATGTTCTTCCAGGCTCGCGAACTCGTCCGGCCCGCGCTCGGCGCTCGCGTCGTCTACATAGGCATCGAACTGCTCTCGCCACTCGTTGCAGATCATTGCCGTGCCCCCTCCATTCTCGCGATAAGAAGCGTGCGCATCGCTTTACGCGCACGCGACAAGCGCGACATTACAGTGCCGGCCGGTATCCCAAGTGCCTGCCCGATCTCCTGGTAACTCATCTCTTCCAAGTCGCAGAGCAGGATGATCTCGCGAAAATGCACCGGCAACGCCTCGAGCGCTTGCTGAATGGTTTCCATTTCCATGCGCGCCAGCAGAATCGACTCTGGAGTTAATTCGTCCGCTGGCTCCGGTGACCTTTCATCGTCGAGATCAGTCGTGGCAGCCGCCTTGAGCCCGGTCTGCGAAGTCAGGAATGTATTGCGCAAAATCCTGTACATCCAGGCGCGGAAGTTGGTCCCCTGCTGAAAGGAGGAAAAGCCTCGCAGCGCCTTCATGTACGTTTCCTGCACCAGATCTTCGGCCGCGACGCTGTCGTGGGTAAGCCAGCACGCGAAGTTATACAGCCTGACGAAGTGAGGCATCGCCAGGTCTTCGAAGGAGCCGAAATCGCCAGCATAGTCGGCCACAGCCTGAACAGTGTATCTCAGAGCGAAACCAGAGTAGCTGCGTCCTTTTGAGTTTCGTGGAGGGTCGCCGCTCCCTCCACCCCAATGACGAAGACCCGTCGTTGGGGGGCCTCGGCTCGCTGATGGCCGCGTCGACTTGAACGCCGATGCTTCAGACTACATCGACTCTGGTTTCGCTATCGGCAAGGACAATCGCCCGCGCCTGGCACTTAGAGGGCGGTTGCAGCGGGCAGTTCCACTGCGCTGGATGGCCGCGCACCTTTCGCAACAATGCCTTGCCTTCGTTTAGCGAACAGAAGCGCATCGAGAGACCACTTTCCGGGTCCGTTGATCAAGAGGAAAGCGGTGGTGAGAATCTGCGCATAGTCCGACCGGATTTCGTGGAGAACTGCCCAGAGGCCCATCTTTGGTAGAGCAGGCGGAAGTGGCAGTGGATACGTGCCCAGAAAAAGTGAAATCTTGGTCGACACGATTGCCACAATCATTTCGAACACAAACGGGATGGCAATAAATCTGGTCAGCAGGCCTGAAAGCAGCAGGAAACCCCCGACTATCTCAAGACCGCCGACGAAGTTTGCCGTAAAGTGCGGGTAGGGCAGGCCCAGTTTTGTAAATCGGCCCACGCCTTGGTTGGTGTAAACAAATTTCAAAAGCCCTTCCCAGAAGAAAACGCCTCCGGCCATCAGCCTCAGGATGAGAATGCTGCGAGGGCCGTCGGTTGGTGGATGGAGAACCCAAGCGAAGAATCGGTTCATTTGTTGCTCCTTTCAATGCATGTAACTGGAGCAACAGAAGTTTATTCCCGAGGCGAGAAAGATTTTTCGCGGGATCAATGCGACTTCGGAATGCGGGGCTGTTTATTTACTGAGGAGTAACTAAATGGTGAGCAATAGCGAAGAGCGCCAGCTCAAGGCGCGTGGAAACGCCGGTCTTGTCGAAGATGTTCGACAAATGACGCTTGACTGTCTCTTCGCTCAATGTGAACTGTTTGGCAATATCGCGATTGCTGCATCCTTCCACGATGCACCCCACGACTTCGAGCTCGCGGGGAGTGAGCCCGTAGGTCTTTTGCTGCGGCGGTGTCGCCTGCTGCATCAGGTCATGGAGAGCAGAAACGAGATTTACGACGCGCTTGCCGCCGATCCAGTAGTCGCCTGAACAAACCGTGCGGATGGCGGTCTTAAGGTGACCGGCCAGTGCATCCTTTAACACGATGCCTCGGGCGCCAATGTGGAGTGCCTCGATAATCTGTTGCGTCGTGATCGTGGAAGTCAGGAGCAGAATCTTTACCGAAGGCGAGCCCTTCATGATGGCGCGCATGGCTTCAAGACCCGGCAGCCTCGGCATGGCCACGTCGAGAAGCAGAATGTCCGGCTGCAGTTCAAGGGTCTGCGTAATGGCTTCATCGCCGTCATCAGCCTCGCCGACAACGTCGAATCCTTCTTCCGCGGTGAGCATGTTGCGCACACCGATCCTGACCACTGGATGGTCGTCCGCCAATATGATTCGTGTTAATGCGTCCACTCTAGCGGAACCCTCCCAGGGAATTTATCGGTGGCCCAGTCGTGCAGGAACCAATCTACACGAATAAGGCCCATGTTCGTTCCGTTACTACAGTGCAATTCCGTTACTTATGTCGGAAATTCTACTTCCAGCATACGCTCCAGGTTTTCTTGAGCTAACTTCAATTCAACCTGGATCGCCGCGGAGTTACTCAATTCGTCACTCTCGGCCTCAAGCAGAGCGCCCAGCCGGGCAGCCTGACGCGCCCCAGCCATGCCACATCCGCCCTTGATGGTGTGACCGATTCGTCGAACTTCGACGGCATTTCCCTCGGCGATCGCTGCGTCTAATGCTGCGTTTCGCTTCTTGAGGTCGGCTACCACCGCGGCGTACACTTCGCGCACCGTCGGCTCGGGCATCATCTGGCGAAATTGGCTCAGGATTTTCGCACTGACTACAGGCTCACCGGAGGTCAGTTCCGGAGGTGACGGCTTGAGATGGTGCTCATCGAGGAGTTTCTGCAATGCCTCGGGGCCGAATGGCTTTAGCAGAAAGCCGTCGACCACAGTCTCCAGCTCTTTGGGAAGACCGCTTCCGCTGATGGCGTAGATATCGGCATCACTGCGGGCCCGCAACTCCTCGACCAGCTGCACCCCATTGAGCCCTTGCATTTGCACGTCGACGAGAATGACCTGTGGCACGAATTTTCGGCCTTCCAGCATCTTCAAGGATGTGGCACCGTTCTCGGCAGTGTGGAGCGAATAACCATTCAGAGTGAGAATGGTCGCGATCACTTCGCGGCTGATCATGTCGTCGTCGATCAGCAATACTGTCGGATAATTGCGATCCTTTCCTATACCGAGCATCGCATTCGTCCTTCCCGATCGTGGTTCATTGCCGAGTTATTCATCGGACATCGAAACCTCGTGCAGCCATCCTGGCGCCTTCAGCAATTCCCGCGGTCGTGAACCATCCGCGGGGCCAACCAGGCCATCGCGCTCCATCAAATCGATCAAGTGGGCTGCGCGCCCGTAGCCGATGCGCAGGCGACGCTGTAACAGCGAAGTTGACGCCTTGCCGAACTCGAAGACCAGCCGCACGGCGTCGTCAAACATGGGGTCGTTTTCATCGGGGTCGCTGTTCGATCCCTCGACGGTTGGGCGGTCATCTTTGGGAGACTCGAGGAACCCTTCAGCGTACTGCGCGGCGCCCTGCTCTTTCCAGAAACCAACCACCGCTGCGGTCTCTTTTTCACTTACGTAGGGTGCGTGAAGCCGCATCAGTCTGCTGGTACCGGGCGGCAAAAATAGCATGTCGCCGCGCCCAAGCAGAGCCTCGGCGCCGTTCGTGTCGAGGATCGTGCGGGAATCCACTTTGGTGGCCAGCCTGAAGCTGATGCGCGTGGGGACGTTGGCCTTGATGAGACCGGTAATCACGTCGACACTGGGCCGCTGGGTTGCGAGAATCAGGTGGATACCCACGGCGCGCGCCATCTGGGCAAGCCGCGTGATCGATTCCTCAACGTTAGCGCGGTCGAGCATCATCAGGTCGGCTAATTCGTCGATGATGATGACAATGAACGGCAGCGGCTCTTCGTCTTCGCCCTCATCGAATAGCGAAGGCATTGAACCTTCAAAAAGCTTGTTGTATTGGTCGATATTACGTACGCTGCGGCTGGCCAGAAGCTTCAAGCGCCGCTCCATCTCACGTACAGCGTTGCGCAGAGCGTTTGCCGCAAGCTTGGGCTCGGTGATGATGGGAGTAAAAAGATGCGGGATGCCCTCGTACATGCCGAGTTCCACGCGCTTGGGGTCAACCAGGATGAGCCGGACGTGATTCGGCGTAGTGCGGAAGAGCAGACTCATGATCATGGCGTTGATGGCCACCGATTTGCCCGATCCGGTGGAACCCGCGATGAGGACGTGCGGCATCGACGCCAGATCTGCCGTCACGATGCGGCCGTTGATGTCTTTGCCCATGGCCAAAGTGAGCCTCGATCTGGCTTTTGAGAATGTCTCCGACTCCAGCACATCGCGCAGATGGATGGTTTCGCGCTCGTGGTTCGGTACCTGGATGCCGACGGTGCTCTTGCCCGCCATGCGTTCAATCAGGATGCTCTCGGCGCGCATCGCGAGGCAGAGATCCTCGGCAAGTCCGGTTACGCGGCTATATTTCACGCCCGCCTCGGGCTTGAACTCATAGGTTGTGACCATGGGCCCAGGGTTGATCTGCACCACTTGGCCGCGGACATCGAACTCGCCACATTTTTCGACGAGCACACGCGCCTCTTCGCGCAACTCGTCTTCACGCACTGCCTGGGGACCTGCTCCGGCATTCAAAAGAGTGCTGGCCGGGAGCTTAAAGCCGCTCACGTTCTTCGGCGCTACAGTTACCGTACGTACGTCAGCATCGGCGCGCTCATGGATGGCAATGACACCTGGAGCTTCTCCCACGACGGAGTGAGGTTGCGGCTCCGCAACTGCGCGGGCGGCGGGTTTTGCCTCGACTGGCTTTGGGGCAACCGCAGGTGCCGGGGTTGGAATGGGGATGGGACGCGCTGCAGCAGGTGCCGATTCGGTCGCAGGCCTTTCCGATACAGTCCGCTCCCAGATGCTCCCCTTGCGCATGGGGGTCACGTTCGGCGCCTCGATCGATTGTGCAGCGGCTCTTTGGAAGGTCGGGATGTCATCTATCGGATCTGGAGTTTCAGTTTTGTCTCGCCGCCCGAAGAGGAATCCAAGACGGAAGGGCCGTTTGGCAGGTGGCCGTTCAACTTCGCTCGCGGGGTCCGGAATCGACCCCGAGAAAAGCCTCTGGTTCGGGCCCGGCGACTGCTGTTCCGCAAGTGCTGCTTCCCGTTCAGCCTTCGCGTCGGCACGTGCCTCGCGCCAGTTTCTCCACCGGTCATTCCAAGCCATCAGACGGACCCAATTGTCCTCCGCCATCTGCTTCATCGCCCAGAAGCTGACTGCAAAAGCAAAGTAGATGCCGGCGCCTGCGAGTGCCGCAGCCACCAGCCACGCCCCCTGGATGTTGAGATAAACCACAAGGGAGCCGGCGATCAGACGACCGATGACGCCTTCGACCGGCAAGGCGTGCATCCAGTGCCAATGCCACGGCAGTAATCCGAAGATAGCGGGGGTAAATGCGACGGCCAGGACGCTTCCCAGGCAGCGCAACCAAACTGCGCCGCCGGAGCGCGACCGCATCCAACCCCATCCAAGGCTCCCCATCCACAAAGGGACCAGGAACGCAGTGAGTCCGAGGAATTGAAGCGCGAGGTCGCTGAGCCCCGCGCCAAACAGCCCAATCCAGTTCTGCACGCCGTGTCCAAGGGCCGCATCGGCAGACGTATTCAGCGACGGGTCGGCAGGATGGTACGTGACCAGGGAGAGGAGAAGGAGGATCGACGCCAGCGTCAACACCAGCCCCAAAAACATATTCAGGGCGCGGCTACGCGTCGGCGAAAGAGAAATCGGAATGGCCTTCATGAAGGGATGGTCTCCGGTTTGCCGAGCGCTGCGTGAAGCCCGCGTGTTCGGTCAGCCCGGATGGATGAATCCCAGAGCAGTTTTCATTATCCGGGTCGTGAAGGGCGATTCCCGGCAAAACAATGCGGGAGGAACCACGAAGCCCACCCCCGCCTGGCTCATTTGCTGTATCGGTCGCTAAACTCCGAGGAGCCCTCTACCCCAAATCAGCAGAATCGTCCCCACGATAATGCGGTAGATCGCAAATACGGCAAAACCGTGCTTGCGCACCCACGCCAGGAACCACTCGACTACGCCGAGTGCGACGACGAACGAAATGACAAAGCCGATGGCCAATACAATCCAATGCTCGCCGGTCATGGTCACGTGCGCGGTGGCATCCCCGACGGCTCCCGCCGCTTTGCTCGCGTGCAACTCCTTAATCAGGTCGTATCCGGTGGCGGCGAGCATCGTTGGGATCGAGAGCAGAAAGCTGAATTCGAGCGCGGTGGGACGGCTGAGCCCTGCTATCTGGCCCGAAGCAATCGTCGACATGGAACGGGACACGCCGGGAAAGATTGCCGACAGCGCCTGGCAAAGTCCTATCCAGATTGCTTGGCCAAGGCCCATCTCTTCCACGTGGTTTGTTGTGGGCTCGAATCGACTTGCCCACACATCGATCACCCACATCACGATGCCCCCGGCAAGCATGGCGATGGCAATCACGGTCAGGCTACCGAGGTTCTTGTCGCTCCACTTCTTAAACAGGAGGGCCGGAATCGAAGTGCAGACGAAGGCGAAAAATGTCAGCGAAATGGGATGCGTAAGCCACGTTTTGTCGCCGGTCTCGCCCTTCGGAAAGGAGTGAAGGAACTCCACGATGCGCTCAAGGTAGAGCAACAGCAACGCGAAAATGGCGCCCGCCTGAATCACGATGGTGTACATCTTCCAGTACGCGTCGTCGAGCGGGATGTGCATCAACGCCTCCGTGATGCGGAGGTGCGCCGTGGAACTCACCGGCAAAAACTCGGTCAAACCTTCGACGATGCCAAGCAACAGGGACTGAATGTATACGTTCAAAAAGCCTCCGTGCACAGCTTTCGATTGCCTCCATCGAGGCTCTTACTTCGCTGCGCTTAGTCGCGGTCGATGCCGTAAACAGGTACGCCCTGGTCCAATTTGTAGACGAGAGCCGCTGCCCGCCACGTGTAATCCGATTGCGGAAACTTGTCCTTCAACTTTGCCGTCAGGTCGCGCGCATGATTATGCGCCTCTTCCTGCTTCTTGTCGCTGCCATCGGCGCCATACATGTCCGAGAGAACTGCCTGGCGATAGGCCGCTTCGTAGAGTGCCTTCGCCGCACGCGGGCTTTCGGGATGTTCTGACGCGTATTTCTCGAAGATTTCCGCTTCCTTTTCAGGGCACTTTGTCGAACCCTGCCAGTCACCGCAGAGTTTGTTGTCGATCAGGTCATAATCGGCCAGGTCGGCCTGCCGCGTATGGGGATAAAGCTTGATGACTTTCTTTAGACTATCTTCGTCCATCTGGTTGCGCATATACGGATCGCGTTCCTTGGCCGATGGCAAAGCACTGAAGTCACTTTTCTGAATCTGCCAGAGAATATCCGCTGCGCGCCAGGCCGCCTCGGGGGCCAAAGGCGAATTGGGAAACATTTCCGCAAGTCGCCGATAAAGCAAGTGCGCGCTTCTTGCCGCATTGGCAGGACCGCGAGGGTCGTTGGCCTCGGCCTCCTGGTTGGCCGCCGCGCCCATCAGAATCAGGTCACCGTTGGCCGTGTCCTCGATGACGACTCCTTTGGCTTCCATCCAGCCGGAGATCGGTGGGGGTGTTTCGGCTGCGCCGAAGACTGGCTGGTCGCTGGTGTGCTCTTCCTCGATGTCGGTATTTGCGTAGGCCCTGATCCATGGGCCGCTTTTTTCGGCCACGACCATCTCGCGGCCGACTTGCACGCGATCCACTTTCTGGGCGGTCTTGTCGGGCGTGATGTAGAGCCAGGTAACNNAGCCGTGGCCCGCGGTCCGGCCATCGGCTTTACTAGCTGATCCTTCTTTTTGTCGGCGTCAGCGCCGAGGGCCGTGCATAGGACCACGGCGGTGGCCACAACTGTTTTGAAGGTAAGGTTCCGAAACTTCATCGCTGAAAAGATCATAGTGCAACGACGTTACAGGGCAGTTTCTGTAAGCACCTTGGCCAGCAGTTCCGGAGCCACGTTGCCGCCACTGACGATGGCGACTGCCTTGCGGTACGGAGGTAGCTGGTCGGCATGAAACAGAAGCGCCGCCGTAGCGACAGCGCCGCTGGGTTCGGGAACGAGGCGTGCTGTGGCGATGATCGCCCGCATAGCGGCGCGAATCTCCGCTTCGGAGACGGTGATGATTCCGTCAACGAATGCTTGGATGTGCCCGAAGTTGCGCACCCCGACACTCTGGGTGCGCAGGCCGTCGGCAATGGTACGGCTGGTCAGTTCGGCGGGCCACTCGACGATTTTGCCGGTGCGGAAGCTCTCCGCGGTATCGCCTGCCAGCTCGGGTTCCACGCCGAAGACTTTCGCGTTCGGACGTAGTTGCTTTATCGCCGCCGCGACTCCGCTGAGCAGCCCACCGCCTGAGACGGGCGACAGCACCAGGTCCACATCGGGCAACTGCTCGACGATCTCCAATCCGCAGGTTGCTTGGCCGGCGATGATTTTTTCGTCGTCGTAGGGCGGAACGACTATGTAGCCGTGTTCGCGCACCAGTTGTTCGGCAACAGCCAACCGTTCGCTTGAAGCGTTGCCCACGTCGACGACTTCTGCGCCGAAAGCCAGCGTGGCTGCGCGCTTGATCGCCGGGGCATTCGATGGCATGACGATGACGGCCTTGGCTCCCACGGCCCGCGCCGCATACGCGACGCCTTGCGCGTGGTTGCCGCTGGAATAGGTGATGACTCCTCGCGCAATTTCTTCCGGAGTGAGTTGCAGGATTTTGTTGGCCGCGCCGCGAATTTTGAATGCGCCGATGGGCTGGAGGCTTTCGGCCTTTAACCAGATTTCGGCTGCTATGCCGGGAAATGGCGCTCGCACCAGCGGCGTCTTGATGGCGATGCCTGCGATGCGTGCTGCGGCTTCGCGAATGGTTTCGAGAGAAACGAGAGAATCAGTAGCTATGGTCATGGCAGATACTTCTCCGGCACCGGACCGGCAGTTGTGTTTGGCTCCCATAGCACCGAGAGGACCCGCCAGCGGGTTCCGTCAAACACCGCCTGCACGCTATTGATACCAACCACTGCGGCCNNGACTTCACCTTCACTTGTACCTCATACATCGGCGCGCTGCCGCGCTTGGCGACGGCGTCGATCCAATCATCGACGGTGAGAATGCGCGGCGCAAAGCTGCCGTCCGGAGTCTTACCGATTGGGGTCAGTCGCGCCTGTGGCAGCAGGACCTGGCGCAGGCAGGCGCGGTCTTTGTTTTGCGGACCACTGACCGCATCGTCGAGCGCCTTGATCAGGTCGTCGAGTGTTGCGGCGGAAGGACACACCGGACCAGTTTCTTGAAGTTTGGATCCCTCCGGCTGCGCCAGAATAGCCGGTACAAATAGGACGATTAGGGTCAGGATGCAAAGAGAGCGATGCATGATCGATCCTCCGNNGAATTCTGGCTTCTGAATTCTGTCTTCCGTCTTCTAGACTTCGAGAATCACCGGCATGATCAGCGGTCTGCGTCCCGTGGTCTTCTGGATCAGCCGCTTCAGTTCCACGCGCACCTTTTCCTTCACCATCCCGTAGTCGGATTTCTCTTCGGTGGTGAGACCTTCGAGCGTCTTGATCACCACGGCGCTGGCGTCTTCGCTGATATCCGCGCCACCAAAGCCGCGGACAATTAGCTCCGGCGCGCGTTCCACTTTGCCGGTGCGCTTGTTGATGGCCACCACGGCCAGCACGATGCCGTCTTCGCTCAGAATGCGGCGATCGCGAATGACCAGATCCTCGACCACATCGATCGAGGAGCCGGAATCAATGAGAACGCGGCCGGCTGTGACTTTATCTTTTTTGCGGGCATCGCTCTTGTCCAACTCCAGCACGTCGCCGTCTTCCATCACGATGGCGTGCTCGACGGCGCCGGTTTCCATCGCGATTTGCGCATGGCGGACCAGAAAGCGGTAGTCGCCGTGCACCGGCACGAAGAACTTGGGCCTGACGAGATTGATCAGAAGGCGCATCTCTTCCTGGCTGCCGTGCCCGCTCACGTGGATCAGGCCATGCTCCCCATCGTCGTAGATGACGTTCGCGTCGCGGCGAAACAGATGATCGATGACGCGGAAGATGCCTTTCTCATTCCCAGGGATGATGCGCGAACTCAGCACCACCGTGTCCCCTGGATCGATGCGGGCGTGCTTGTGGTTGTCGACTGCGGCGCGGCTCAGCGCGCTCATCGGCTCACCCTGCGTGCCGCTGATGAGCANNATGAGCACCATCAACTGCTCGGGCGGATAGTCGCGCATCTGGCCAGGGTTGATGACCAAGCCGGGCGGCAGATCGAGATAGCCCAGATCCTGCGCGACCTCGGTGCTCTCCATCATGGAGCGGCCTATAACGGCGACCTTGCGCCCATGGGCGCGCGCCAACTCCATGGCGATCCGGATGCGATAGATCGACGACGAAAAACAACTGAAGAATAGCTTTTTCTTTGTGCGCGAGAAGATCTCGTCGAGCCGTGGGCGCACGGCCGCTTCGCTGGGCGTATAGCCGGATCGCTCCACATTTGTCGAGTCCTGCAAAAGCACAAGAACGCCGCGCTTGCCGTATTCGGCAAATGTATGCAGGTCGAACGGCTTCCCGTCCAGCGGCGAAAGATCGATCTTGAAGTCGCCGGTGTGGATGACGACTCCGACCGGCGTCTCGACCGCGAGAGCGACGCAATCGACCAACGAATGGGTTACGCGAATGGGCTCGATGGTGAATGGCCCGATCGTGAATTTTTCCTTCGGCGTGATTTCGATCAGCTCGGTTTCGTCGAGCAGTTGATGCTCTTCGAGCTTGCCCTCCACGTAGGCCAGTGTGAACTCGGTCGCGTAGACGGGAACCTTGAGCTCGCTCAGAATCCATGGCAGTCCGCCAATGTGATCCTCGTGTCCGTGGGTAAGGACAATGGCGCGGACGTGCGCCTTGTTCTCAATCAGGTAGGAGATGTCGGGCACGACAATATCCACGCCCAGCAGTTCCGATTCCGGAAACATCAGGCCTGCGTCGATTACGATGATGTCGTCTTCCCAGCGAAGCGCGAGGCAATTCATGCCGAACTCGCCCAGCCCGCCGAGGGGGATAATCTTCAGTTTTTTGGTTTGCATCTGTCATGTTCGATGCTAACACCGGAGGCGTGCAAAGAAGCGTTCCCTATTGCGCTGCGCGCTCGAGTTCGGCGATGTCGAGTTTCTTCATTTGCATCATGGCCTGCATTGCCTTGGGATGTTTGATCCAATCAGCGAGGCGCGCGGGAACGACCTGCCAACAAAGTCCGAACTTGTCCTTCAACCAGCCGCACTGAATCTCACTGCCGCCCTCCGTCAGTTTCGACCAGTAGTAATCGATTTCGTCCTGATTGTCGCAACGGACGACGAACGAGACGGCTTCGTTGAATTTGTGGAATGGCCCTCCGTTGAGTGCCGTGAAATGCAGCCCTTCGAGTTCAAAGCTCACGGTGAGCACAGTGCCCTTGGGACCGCTGGGATCGTCGATGTTGCGCCGAAACGTGTTGAGGATACGTGCGCTTTTAAAGACGGTGAGATAGAACGCGACTGCCTCTTCGGCGTTGCTGTCGAACCAGAGAAATGGAGTGATACGGGTAGCGTTCTCGAAAATGTCCATGCAAACCGCCTGATTTTGGGAAATTTGCAGCCACCCGAAATGTCCGCCGCCTCTCGGTCGCGGGATAGGGGACCAGCCAGCTCCGATGTAAGCAGAAATAGATTGCAGATTGCAAGCGAAATGTGTAGGGTGCATTTCGTGGTAAGAAAACCAGTCAGCAAACCCCGTTCGGGATGTCCGGTTTGTGTCTCGCTGGAGCGATTCGGCGACCGCTGGTCTCTGCTCATCATTCGCGACATGATGGTGCGCGGCTACCGAACGTTCCGCGAATTTCAGAACGCAGGCGAAGGGATTGCCACGAACGTTCTAGCAAGCCGCCTCCGCAAATTAACCAATGAAGGAATCATTACGGCCGAGCCGGCAACCTTGGACGGGCGCAGCATTCACTATCGGCTCACGCCCAAAGGGATCGCTCTCGCGCCCGTGATGCTGGAGCTGTTGATTTGGGCGGCGCGCCACGAAGAAAGTGCTGCTCCGTGCGGTTTTGTCGAGCAAATGGAGAAGAACCGCCAAGGCGTGCTGAACGAAACCTACCGTCGTTGGAAGGAGCGCGATACAACGCCGCTGATTCCGCCGTTTCCATCCCCAACCAAAACGCAAGCGAGGAGAAAAGCGCGATGAAGTTGAATACCTATCTGAATTACGGCGGAAATTGCGCAGAGGCTTTCCGGTTTTACGAAGAACATCTGGGCGGCAAGATCGGCATGCTGATGACGCATGACCAGGCTCCAGGCGCAGCGAATGTGAGGCCGGAATTGGCCAAGGCAGTGCTGCACGCGAGTATCACCATCGGCAACACTGTGCTGATGGCGAGCGACGTACCGCCGGAACGCTTTCAGCCCATGCGCAGCGTGTATCTGTCGCTCAGTGTTGACAGCGATGCAGAAGCGGAGCGGATTTATGAGCTCCTAACCGATGGGGGCGAGGTGTTTATGCCCATGGGGGAAACATTCTTCGCATCGCGGTTCGGCCAGTTTCGCGACAAGTTCGGCACTTCGTGGATGGTGCTGCACGAAAAGCCGATGGGGCCGCCGAGGCCATAACGAGCTATTTCTGATTCGGGGAGTTTTTCGGCCAGCGCGGCGAAATGCGGATGAGGTCGAGACCGCCAAGATCGAGGACGGCGAAGATGGGTGACGATGCGGGCACGGCGATGATCCCACGCGGAGGCAAATCGATAGGGCTGAAGCTTGGGCTGGTGAGGCAGCCTGAACCCGCCGCGGCGAAAAGGTACGAGAGACCCGGGGTTGGCTCGTCTACGCCAGGCAGCGTGGTGCTCGCCCGGCTGGCGGTGAACGGAATTCGTTCCACGCAGAAGTAAGACTCATCGATAAGGATGGTTCGATCCGCAAGGACTCGGGGCAGGACCTTGCCGGCGCGCGTAACGAGACGTGTGGCTTCGAGCGACTTCTCAATATGCAATTCACGCGGTCGGCCATAATCGTACATGCGGTAGGTCAGGTCGCAGTTCTGTTGGGTCTCGAGCAGGACCGCTCCGGGCCAGATCGAGTGGACGGTTCCGGCATCGACGAAAATCATTTCGCCCGGCTCGGTAGACAAGAGCTGGAGGCTGCTTTCCAGCGTTCCATCGTGAATGCCGGATCGCACCTGGTCCAGGGTCACGCCGGGTTTGAGCCCGGCAGCAACCTTGGCTCCCGGCTCGGCAGCCAGCACATACCAGCACTCGGTCTTGCCCCGAGGCTGGCCATACTTCTGCGCAAGCCGGTCGTCAGGATGCACCTGAACACTGAGCTTCTCGCGGGCAAAAATCACTTTAATCAGCAGCGGCGAGGCTGGCGACGGGACCCCTTTGCCGAGCAACGGTTCCGGCTCTTCTTCGAAGAGCCTTGCCAGCGTTTTGCCTGTGTGCGGACCCGTGGCGACCGGGCACATGTCGCCCGTGAGCCAGACTTCACCGATTGGTTCTTTACTGATGTAACCCGAATCCGTCGCATGCGACTCCTGCCGATCTTCGACAATGCAGTCGAACCAGGGGCGCAGGTCGCGGGAGCCCCAAACGCGGGGGTCGAAGTGCGGTTTGATGCGAAAAGGAGAAAGCGCGGCGAACACGGAACCCGCTGTGGAGGGCTTGGGGCTTGCAGATTCCTTGCGAAAAAGTCCAAATCTCGGCATTTCGTGCGCGCACAGCTGGCCGGCTCCGGTCGATCGCGGACCTGGCCGGCAAGTCCCACTCTAGCAGAATGGTGGCTATTTCTAGATGAACGACGCGGCAGCATTGGAATAAGGGCGGGCAGGAGCCCAATGAACGATTACCACAAGCCGATTGTCGAGTGTTGCATGCCGTGTGTAGAGTTTCCTGTGCAAGTCCGCTTGCCTTTTCGGCATTACGCTAGGTCAAACGAATAAGCGCGCATTTTTCGAGAATTTCGTCGTCATTCAGGCTTCGGCCTGCGTCATTCCATGCAGTGCATCCGGAAACAGATCGGATTGATCAAGATGCGAAGGCTGATTCCTGCTTATTCGATCTCGGCTTACTTGATCGCGGCTCGTTCGTTCGCGGCCTGTCTGATCGCGGCCCTGGCGTTGTCCGCTGCTGGAGCGCGGCGGGCGACCGTGGCACAGCTTGAGGAAGCTGTGGTCACAGGCGAGAACGAACATCGCGCCGACCTTGATGTCGCGCGCCAGATCGGCGAATTGGAGATGACCGAGCAGTTGACGGTACGGACGCTCGCCCACTTTGCCGCAAACCATAAGCTTGGGCCGAGGACGGCTCTCGCCCTGCAGCTTCTTTCGGATCAATCGGTCTTTCTGGCCCCTCCCGCCGACGAGTTGCCTGCCACAGCGCCTCCCGATGCGGCCATGCAGCAGCAAATGCTCGATGCTGCGCGGGCGTATTCGGTGGAGACCTGGGCGCGCCTTCCCAACTTCTTTGTGACACGATTGACCCATCGGTTTGACGACAGTCCTCATGTGCTGACCAAAGGAGACTGGCCGGTCCGAACGGGCCTGCAGCCAGTAGGGATGTCGAGCCGCCAGGTTACGTTTCAAGGCGGCAAAGAAGTCCAGGATCCCACTTCAGAATCCGCCGCAGAGAACTCCAAGTCTTCACAGGAACTCGGACTGCATAGTTGGGGCGAATTCGGGCCCGAGCTAACGGTTGTGTTGGCGGACATGGGAAAACAAAAAGTGGAATTCAAGCACTGGGAAGAGATCGGAACGCGACTAGCTGCCGTTTATGAGTACCGGGTGCCGAAAGAGGCCTCGCACTACGCTGTTAGCTACTGTTGCATCGTCAACCAATTGGTCGTCGGCCGCACTCAATTTGGGTACAGCGGAACGAATCGTTCGGCACAACAGGTTGCAAATATCCCCAGGACGGAACTGCAACATACGTACATCGAAACTCCTGGATATCACGGAACCATCGCAATCGATCCCGCCATAGGGACCGTCTTGCGGATTACGATTCAGGCTGAATTGAGCCATGGCGATCCACTGTTACTCGCTGAAACGCTGGTGGAATACGGCTCGGTCAGCATCGGCGATCGGCAATTTATTTGTCCTCTTCGGAGCATTGCCATTTCGATGGAGCAGTCTTGGATGGCAGGCGCCGGTAATGCAAAAACCGTGACGGTAAATGGGGTTGGCGATGACTCAGCCTGGCAGAGTCCGCTGAATAAGGGCGCCAACGCGCCGATCCTGCTGATTAACGAAACGAGTTTCATCGACTACCATCGGTTGGGCTCGACGGTGCGCATCCTTACCGATGCGGCAGCAGCAGGAACCATAAACTCGGCAACTCCGAATTCTCCCAGAGAAGGTTCAGCTTTGAATTCCGCGGCTACATCAGCGAACCCGGAGCCTGGACCAGCACCGAGTCCGTCGGCTGGCGCAGCAAGCGCCGCGCCTCCGCCGTCCAGATCAGAACAAGCTCAATCGCAAAGTGTAAATGTCGGACCGCCGAGTCTGCCGGTTGTTCAGGCCACAGCGCTGCCTGCGGCTCCGGCAGAGCCGACGATTCCAGAAGTGAGCATGAGCGCTGCGACCGGCGTGCCGGATCAACCAACCAATACGCCGGAACAGGCTGGAGATGGCTATTCGCTCAAAGTCACCTCGCGCCTAGTAGATGTGGGCCTGGTGGCCTATGACAAAAAAGGTCACCCGGTAACCGATCTGAAAGCCGGGGATCTTGAGATCTACGACAACGGCCGCAAGGAGGAGATCCGTTCCTTCGGCTTGGCGGCCAATCCTGTCCAGGTTCCAGGTTCGGAATCATCGCGTCCAACGTCCGCAGCGACAGAATCGCAGGAAGCGAGCTTCGCGAACCGCGCTCCGGATGTTTCCGAAACGTCCGCGGCGCCCCTTGGATCCGAAATCGGATCAACCATTCTGGTCATCGATGAAAGCCATATTGCCTGGAACGACCTGACCTATGCGCGTGGACAAATTCTCAAATTCCTTAACTCTCTGTCGCCGGGCGAGCGGGTTGGCCTTTATACGATGAACGGCCTCGGGTTCCACGTGCTCACGGAAGTGACAGTGGATCACGCAGCGCTGATCGCACGCATGCAGAAGTTCATGCCCTCGGCGCAATCTATCGCGGAAGCGCAGGACGAGGAGACGCGCAATCGGCAGCATTTCGACGAAGTTCACAACGTCGCCGATTTGAATTCGGTCAACGGAAACCACACCGATGTGCCTGATGCAGATCAACCCATCGATCCGCGGTTGATGACGATGGGCGACGATCCGGCACGCGCTTCCTTCATTATTCTTGCGCAGGTCGCGCGGCATCTTTCCTCGATTCCCGGACCCAAGAAGCTGGTCTGGGTTTCGAGCGACAACGTGCTTGCCGATTGGCGAGACCAGGCGGTGGGCATCGACAAGAGTCCCAAGGAAGTGGCCGCAATCGCGCTTCGTACCCAGGAAGCCATGAACGAGGCGCACGCTGCTGTTTATCCCTTCGATGTATCGCAACTAGAAAGCGGCGCCATCACAGCCGACCTGCAACACCAGAATGTGCAATTGACTCAGGCGGCCGCTGACACGGCTAGCCTGCCCGGTGCACCGTCGACAACAGCGACCTCGAGAAGCACCGGTCCGGGGCGCATCGACGCTGCGATGAGCCAGGATATTCACCCCGTTCAAGGGCCTGTTCGGCAAGTGGCTGCGGCCACAGGAGGCCGCGTGATCCGCCGATCCGGAGACCTGGCTGCGCAACTGAACGGCATCGTGGCCGATGGGCACGCTACATACATGCTGAGCTTTTCGCCGCAAGGGCCGGCCGACGGCCAGTACCACACAATCAGTCTGAAACTTTCCGGACGACACGGGCTCACATTGAGCTACCGCACGGGATATTTGTTTGAAAAAGAGGCGACCACTCTGAGGGAACGATTTCAGCAGGCTGTGTGGCGGCCTGCGGACGTAGGCGAGATTGCCGTCACAGCCAGCGTTTCGTCCGATAGCGGCGGCGCAAACGTGAAAATCAACATCGCTGCGGGTGATCTTGGCCTACAGCAACAAGCCGGCCGCTGGATGGATAAGTTGGACATCTTTTTCATTCAGCGGGACGATGCGGGATTGCATGCCCGGATCGAGGGACAAACGCTGGGGCTGAGGCTCAAGTCCACCACGTACGAAAAGCTGATGCCGGCGGGTGTCCCGTTCGAGCACTTTGTCGGAGCGAAACCGGGCATGGCCTCGCTGCGCGTGCTCGTCGTGGATGAGAATTCGGGGCGTATGGGTTCAGTCACCATTCCAGCCTCCGCGATGGGTGGCGGGCAATGACGATTGGCTGGGAATTTCGGTATCACATGAACACGAGCGATCTTCGCCGTAGAATGAGTGCGCCGAAGAGTTACTGAGGGAGGAATCGATGAAGCAGTTGGGATTGGTTTTGGTCTTGGCCCTGGCGGCAACGCCAGCTTGGTGCGCCAGGAAAGTTACTGTGGCGGAACTGAAAGACGCTCTGGCTTCGATGCATCGCGACAATAAGGGCGATGCAGACGTTGCCAATGCGCTGAAGCAGTTGGAACTGAGCGAGGAACTCACACGCAGCGTGATGAACGACGTGGTTGCCGATGTGCCCGGACCGCTTTCAACGGAGCAGATCTATGTGCTCGAAGCACGAAGCGCGATGCTGGCGCCACCGCCCTCCGATATACCCACCGCCGCTGCGCCCGACGCTGCGGCACAAAAGGCCATTCTCGACAAAACCGCCGATTACGTGAGCAAGAGTTACGGTGCGTTGCCCGGTTTGGCAGCAACAAAAACCACCATACGCTTCCAGGACAACGTGGAAGCTGCGGCGCCGAGTTCAGGGATTCACGGAAGCGCGTCGGACGTGTCGACCGGATCGAGCTTTGTGAACCCCTTCCAGTTTATCCATTACATCAACTCCACCGATGCGCAGGTTGTGAGCGATCACGGGGCGGAGAAGATGCCGGCCGGAAAAGACAAGACCCCCTGGGGCGCAAACAAGATGATCGCTTTGCAGGAACCGGATCCCAGCCTGGGCAGCGTCTTTCAGGAAGCCCAAGAAGCTGGAGATATCAAATGGCTGCGCTGGGAGACATTGAACGGCAAGCAGGCGGCTGTCTATTCCTTTGACGTTTCGAAGAAAAAGGCCCATTTTGCAGTGAACGTCTGCTGCTTCCCGGATGTGAATCAGACCGGCGTCGCAAGCTTTCAATCGTCGGCGCTTGGTTCAGCGCACGGCGGAGGGGCCGGCGGCGCAAAAGGCAACTTCCAAACCAACACCAATTGGAATGACTACAAGGCGACCGTGCCCTATCACGGCGAGCTCTTCATCGATCCTGACACCGGCATCGTTGTACGCATGATTACTGAGGCGGAATTGAAGCCCTCCGAGGTTGTCCATCAGGTAGACGAACGCATCGACTATGGCCCAGTCACCGTGGGTAGCAAAATGTTGGTTTTGCCGATCAAATCCATCATCGACACCGAGGTTGTTCCGAACGGCGATTCGGGAGCAGCGGGAAGATACTCGGTCCGGCGGACGCTCTTCACCTCGGAATACAAGGACTATCAAATCGCTGGAGGAAACTAGCGCACGGTCAAACCAAAATGCGGCAATCCGAGGTGGTTCACGAGGTGGACACTCGCGTCGATTTCGGGCCCGTCAAAGTGAACAACAAGGTGCTCGTTGTGCCTGTGAAGACCTTCGTAAACACACTCCTGGTTCCCCACGGCGATTCGGGCGCGGCGACGTACACCACGCGGTGTGCGGTGTTTACCTCGGAATACACGGGCTATCAATTGGCCGGAACAAACTAGCAGGCTGCCCTGAGATCGGCGGCGAACTTACTTTCGTCTCATGACCGGCTAGAAAAGCCTACTCGAGCGATTCCGGGCTTTGTTAAGCTCGGCTCATCATGCTGCGGAATCGTATTCTGCCTTTTGTCGTCATAGTTCACGCCCTGGCAAGCATACCTGCGAAAGGCCAAAACTTCGAACCCAAGTCGATCCGATTCGCGGGCGCTCCAGATTACTCCGATGCGGAACTGCTGAGCGCAACGGATTTGAAACCCGGTGCAGCCCTCACCTACGCGGAGACGAACAACCGGGCGCGGAAGCTCCTTAACTCGGGAGTTTTCTCAGCGGTGGCTTTCAAGTTCGATGGACAGGAGCTGACTTTTCAACTGACGCAGGGATCGGAGTTGCTTCCGATCCGGCTCCAGAACCTTCCATTTGCCGGTGGCAAAGATCTGGATGAGAAACTGCATCGTCAGTTCCCTCTCTATCACGGACTGGTCCCCGAACATGGTGGACTCACCGAAAGTGTACGCAGCGCTTTGGAGCAGATGCTTGCATCGCAGGGCATCAAAGCTACGGTCGCTGCAAAGCCTTTCGGCGGCGGAGCTACAAACAAGACTGAGTCCGTGAATTTCTCCATCACTGCGCCAGCCGTTCTCGTCGGCGAAATCAAGACCGAAGGAACGATTGTGATGCTCGATCCCAAGGCCTCCGCGATCCTCGCAAAGTTTCCCGGAACTCCGTATGACGCCGAAGGAAGCATCAACCAGATTGAAACCAACCTGAGCGACTACTACAAAGACCAGGGCTATCTGGAGCCCGCGATCCACGCAAGCGCCGGTGTGAAACCAGCAATTTCAGGCGACGCGATTCGCGTTCCCTTGCGCGTGTCGGTCCTTCCCGGCGCGCAATTCAAACTGACCGGCATCCAGCTGGCTCCTGGGCTCCTAATCACGCCGGCGGAATTCGATCATCAGTCTCGTGTGCACGCCGGCGACTTTGCTGACGGCTCATCTCTTCGTGAAAACTGGAAATTCATCGAGCGCCAATATCACGACCGGGGTTACATCAAAGCGAAAGTGAAGGCGACTCCAACATTCGATCGCGCTGGCAAGACGGTCAGCTATGTCGTTTCGGTGGACACTGGACCGGTGTACACAATGGGCGCCCTCACGATTGACAATGTCACCGACGATTTGCGCACAGCCATGCTGGCTGCGTGGAAGATTCCGGCCGGATCGGTCTTTAATGAAGGCTCGATTCTCGCATTCTTTGCCACGCATGGCGTCAATCCCGCCCTGGAGCAGGTGTTTTCTGGCGTCAATTGCAGGTACTTCATGCACCCGAACGACAACACGCACGTCGTCGACCTGACATTGGCCCTAGAGCAAAAACGCTGATTCCAGCTATGCTCTGGATCATGGCTCTTCCGCAAGTCTTCGACCACATGTTTCAGTTGCCGCTTCCAATTCTGGAGAAGCTGCTTCGCCCTGTCATTGTTTACCTGGCACTTGTTCTGCTGCTGCGTCTCTTCGGAAAGCGGGAGCTGGCGCAGCTGAACCCATTCGACCTGGTTGTTCTGCTGTCGCTCTCAAATACGGTGCAGAACGCCATCATCGGAGAAGACAACTCCGTAACGGGTGGCATCATTGGCGCGTTCAGCCTGCTGGCGATCAACTGGCTCGTGGTGCGCGTGCTCTTCCGCTCGCCGCGGCTCACGCGCATGCTGGAGGGCGGCGCAGCCATCCTCATTCGGAATGGGCAAATCGATTCCAAAGCGCTTGAACGCGAGTCATTGAGCCGAGAAGAGCTGCTTGCCGTGATTCATAAGCAGGGCTTTGAATACGTTCATCAGGTGCGTCGCTGTGAGTTGGAACCCAACGGCAGTTTCTTTGTCGAGGCTTTCGAGCCTTCCATCGACGACAAGCGGCATACCGAGCTGATCGCGCGGCTCGACGCGCTTAGCCGCGACGTAGCAGCATTGCGCCCTCAAACCGCGGGCGATTGAAAGGGAATGCTTCCGTTTACTCAGGCGTCACGTCTTAGACGTTACAATCCTCTCGGCAGGAGTCTTCCCCATGTTGTCTTCTGTTAGCCGCCGCCTCGGCTCACTTTTTGCCGCTTCGGCGATCACGGCCGCTTCTCTTGTAGCAGCGCAAACTCTGCATCAGCGTCCGCTGACGAAGCCTGCTGCATCGGTCGCACCCAAGCCGCAGCCGGCAACGGAAAAGCCCGATCTTCCCGAAGGCACGAGCCTGCAGGTTGAGATTCCCCGGGCCTACCCAATGAAGGCCGGCGAGGCAATTGAGGGCAGGCTGCTGCACCCAATCTATGCCGATGGAAAGCTAGCCGTGCTTGAAAATACGATGCTCCACGGCACAGTGGTGGCTCTGGAAGCGGACAACAAGACCCGCTGGCATGCACGCTTGCGCGGAGATTTCACTCCATTTCACACCGTCCAGGTGCGATTCGATGAGTTGTTACTGCCCTCCGGGCCGCTCCCGATTCTGGCTGACTCTGCATCCGACGGCGCACCGGTGCTGCACCTTTCCGCGCCCGGTGTCTCGCCAAAGCGGTCGTTCGTTGCACGCGAGTGGGCGCAGGCAAAGAGCAATCTGCACGATCGCATTGCCTTCTTCACAGCGCCGGGTAAGGGCGACAGGGCGATGCAGATGCTCTATCACCAGCTGCCCTATCATCCGGAGCGGATCGAGGCTCATACCGCATGGTCGTTTGAGTTGAAGGGGCCTCTCGATCTGCCCGCGTTGCCCGATCCGCCGCAGGTAGCAGCGACTCCCGCTGCTGGCAAACCTGGGTCGGCTGTCAACCCTGAAACCTGGTCTGTCCATGCGCTGCTGGTGCACGATCTGACTTCAGCCCGCGCGGGGTCCGGAGATCCCGTGAAGGCACTCGTTGTCGAGCCGGTGTACGACAGGGACAAAGAGCTTGTTGTGCCGCAGGGTTCGACGCTCATCGGTAAAGTCACGTCGGCAAGGGCGGCGCGGTCGCTGGGCCGCAATGGCAAGCTCCGCTTCACGTTTCAGCAGGTGCAGTTTCCGGAGGGTTACAAGCGTTCGGTGGAGGGCTCACTGGCCGGGGCAGCAACTGAAAAGAAACAGAATCTCTCGCTCGATGCCGAGGGCACGATCAGCCCCAAGAATCAGTCCAGTGCCATCGCGCCGTTGCTACTGACGATGCTGGCCGGCCGCGCACTCGATTCGGATGGCAATCTAACGGCTGGTACCGGTGTGGCCTCGAATGGTTTTGGGCTGGTGGGACGGATCGTTGGAATCGCCGCAGGCAATCGCAACCTGGCAGCCGGCATTGGCTACTATGCCGCGGCGCTTTCATTCTATGAGAACTTCCTGCGGTCGGGGCGCGACGTAGTCTTCC
>PLKY01000139.1:24142-43863 GCA_003140785.1 Acidobacteriaceae bacterium
CGGTTGATGCCGCGCACCTCGTTCACGATGCGGCTTGAGATGCGTTTGAGCACATCGTGCGGCAGCGGAGCCCAGTCCGCGGTCATCCCATCTTCAGAGTGCACGGCGCGCACGGCTGCCGTGTAGGCATAGGTGCGCTGGTCGCCCATCACGCCCACGCTCATCACCGGCAACAATACGGCAAAGCTCTGCCAGATTTTGTTGTAGAGTCCGGCAGCTTTGATCTCGGTCACAACGATATCGTCGGCCTCTTGCAATAGAGCGATGCGTTCCGGAGTGACTTCGCCGAGAATGCGAACGGCCAGGCCTGGTCCCGGAAACGGCTGGCGGCCCAGAATATCTTCCGGCATGCCAAGGTCGCGGCCAATGCGGCGCACCTCGTCTTTGAAGAGATCGCGCAACGGTTCAATCAGCTTGAGTTTCATGAGTTCAGGCAGGCCACCCACATTGTGATGGCTCTTGATCGTCTGGCTCGGTCCTTTCACGCTGCTCGACTCGATAACATCGGGATAGAGCGTGCCCTGTACCAGCCAGTCCAATCTGCCGTTGGGGCCTCCGGTCTCTTTTGCGATGCGGGCCGCTTCGTCGTCAAATACGGCGATGAATTCCGCGCCAATGATTTTTCTTTTTGTCTCCGGGTCGGTCACCGCGGCGAGTTTTGCGAGGAACCGCTGCGTCGCATCGACGGCAACGAGATTGAGCCCCAGCTTGTCGCGCAGATTCTTCTGGACATTGACGAATTCGTTTTTGCGCAGAACACCGTTGTTGACGAAGATGCAGGTGAGTTGGCTGCCGATGGCCTTGTGCACCAGGACCGCGGCTACCGAGGAGTCGACGCCGCCCGAGAGCCCGCAGATCACGTGGCCCGTGCCGACCTTTTCGCGAATCGAAGAAACGGTGGACTCGATAAAGTGTGCTGGAGTCCAGTCGCCGCGAGCGCCGCAGATGGCAAAGACAAAATTCTTGAGAAGATCCTTCCCCAGGGGTGTGTGGTGGACCTCGGGATGAAACTGCACGGCCCAGATGCGGCGCTCCGCATTCTCGATTCCTGCCAGCGCATTGGAAGTGGCAGCCGTGCGGTGAAAGCCGGCGGGCAGTTCGAGAGCTTCGTCTCCATGACTCATCCATACGTGCATGGACTCGGGCAAGCCTGCAAATAATTTCGAGCTTCTGTCTTCGATTGCTACATCAGCATGGCCGTATTCACGTTTGGGCGCGGTGCGAACTTTGCCGCCCATGTGGTGGACGATGAAATGCAGCCCGTAACAGATGCCCAGCATGGGCGCATCGAGATCAAGAAGCTGCGGGTCAGCGGCCGGCGCATCGGCGTCGTAGACCGACGATGGACCGCCTGAAAGGATGATTCCGATCGGCTTGTACGACTGAATTTCCACGAGCGGCGCGGTACACGGCAAGACGACCGAAAAAACATTCTGTTCGCGAATGCGCCGCGCGATCAGCTGCGTGTATTGCGAGCCGAAATCGAGGATAACGATTGTCTGGGTGTCCACTCCCTAGTGTGGCAGGGCGGCGTTGGGGCTGTAAAGAACGATCCGCGTTCGTCCAAATGAGGCCTTGAGCCTCTCTCGATTAAGGCGATGTCGGAAACTGCCGATGATGATTGCGAGAGAGCAGAAATGGACGAATACTCCGGCGGGGACAACGAGAGACCTGTGCGTTATGCGGCACGCCAGCCCATCCTGGCGGCCGACGAGACTGTCATGGGGTACAAATTGCTTTTTCGAACCGATGTGGTGAGCCACTTCGCCTGGAATAACTCAGAGGGAACAAGCCGGACGGCGATTGAAATCTCAAGCCTGCTGGGGTTGAACGTCTTGTGCGATAACCGGCTTGCGTTCATCCACTGCACGCGCGACGTTCTTCTCGAAGACTATCTTTCGTTTCTTCCTGCAGCCAAAGTAGTGGCAGAGGTCGGTGGCGAAGTGGCGCCGGACGAGTCAATCCTCAAAGCCATTCACGAATTGAAAAGAAGGGGCTATAAGATTGCTCTCGACGACTTCACAATCGATGACCCGCGCGCGCCTCTTCTCGATCTCGCCGACTTTCTCACCGTCGACATTCAGCAGACATCCTGGGAAGACATCCTGCGCCTGACCAGAAGTTACGGGAACCAAAGCCTGGGGCTGCTGGCGGAAAACGTCGAGACCTGGCACGAATTTGAACATGCACTGAAAGCCGGCTTTCACTACTTTCAGGGCTTCTTCTTTCGTAGGCCGGAGATGATGAGCACGCGTGGTATCCCGTCCAATCGGGTCACCTATCTGAGGATGCTGCAGGCCGTCTCCAGGCCCGAAATGCAGTGGGACGAAATTGAAGACCTTATCAAAAAACTTGCAGCCCTCTATTATCGGCTGCTTCGCTATTTGAATTCCGCCGCCTTCGGCATTCGCGGCGAGGTTCGTTCCGTCAACCAGGCCCTCACGATTCTGGGCGAAAACGAATTGCGCCGCTGGTGCCGTCTCGCGGGCGCCTTCGAGTTGTCGGGAGAGCGGCCGTCCGACCTGGTTCTCGCTGCGCTCGTCCGTGCCCGTTTTGGAGAACTGATGCAGGACCACGTGGAACATGGAGCGGCCGACCTCTTTTTGCTCGGGCTGCTCTCCTTGATGGACGCCATTCTGCAAATCCCAATGAGCCTGGTGATTGATGGCCTGTCATTGGATGCCGATTCTACAGTCATGCTCGTAGACAACGCCGGACCCTTGCTCCCCTTGTACCGTCTCGTATGGGCTCTTGAGCGCGGCGCATGGGGCGCGGTTGTTCGAGCCTGCGATCAGCTTGGATTGCGCGAAGAGGACGTCGCCGAGTCCTTTTCGAGCGCAATGGGATGGGCCCAGTCCATGACATCGGAAGCCTAGGACCTGGAATTGCTTCCGCAATTCCGGGCTGATCCAGGTCAAACATGGGGCTAAATGCATTTCACCGGCTGTCACTGCTGCATCCCCAAAAAGTGGAATGCGTTGGAACTGAGGAACCATTCATTCTCCACAAAAGCCGCATTGATCGCTGTCCCGATGAAATCTAACCTTTGACTACGGAATGGAAACGGAACTTCGGGGCAAGCGGGGGGACAAGCTCAATGATTGAGACAATTCTGAACAGCAACTGGTCAGGCGCGATGGCAAATCTTCCGCACTACGGATTGCTGGTTGTTTTCGCGCCGGTGCTGAGTCTGCTCGCCATCAAGATCCTACTGATGGCAAAAGCCGCTGCCATGGAAAAAAAGCCGACGGAATGGGTTTTCACGTGCGACCGCGATGCCGATGGACTTCCCATGCTGGCTAAAGCTGCTGCCCGAAGCCCGCGAGCACGGATGCGCAGCGCCCGTTAGATCCCAACTCAACTACGGTTCTCGCGCCCCTGGATAGCGAAAGCAGACACTCGAACAGAATCCTGAACTTCAGCCAGTTCCGCATAATTCCGCCAGCACCTATGCGGCCGACTACCCTTTCTCCTTGGCCCAATACACCTTCCGGCAAGCCTGCGGAGGGGCCGCCCCCTCGTGATAGCCTGCTAAGCAATGCAGCTTATGCCAAATAAGCTGCGTCAGGTACCTTACGGGCCCCGTCTCCGGCCTCCTCGCCGCCGATGGCTTGGCCTGTGGACCTTCTTGAGGACACCCGATGAAACATTTGAGGCTTGTTTCGGTCCTGCTTTTTGCAGCAGGAAGAGCCATGGCGCAGACGCCTTCCACAACCTCGGCGGACAACGAAAAACCGGTTCCCCCGGCGACAATCAAGAGTTTCGATCTTTCGGCAATGGACACATCCGCCGACCCTTGCAAAGACTTTTATCAGTACGCCTGCGGCAATTGGGTAAAGAACAATCCGATTCCATCCGATCAGGTGCGCTGGGCGCGCTCCTTTTCGCTTCTTCAGGAACGCAACCGTTACCTGCTGTGGAAGGAACTCGATTCTGCCGCAAAGGATCCGAAAACGCCTCTGGAAAAACAGTATGGCGACTTCTATCGCGCGTGCATGAACACCGATCTTGTCGAGCAGAAAGGACTGACGCCGCTCGAGCCGGCTTTCGCGCAAATTGCGTCGCTCGACGATCCGCACAAGGTCGCAGTCATCATGGGTGATCTTGAAGCAGAGGGGGCGCCGGCGCCGCTTTTCCGCTTCGGCGTGAGCCAAGACGAGAAGGATTCATCCAAGCAGATCGCCGAAATCGCGCAGGGTGGCCTCTCGCTGCCTGATCGCGACTACTACATCGTGGATAATCCGCGCTTCCAGCAGATCCGCAAGCAATATATCGAGCACGTGACCAAGATGCTCACATTGGCCGGCGACAGCCCAGAAAAGGCCGCCAAAGAAGCCGCCGCCGTGATGGAGATTGAGACCGCTCTTGCCAAGGCCTCCACCAGTCGGACCGACTTGCGGCAGCCGGAGAATCACTACCACATCTACACCGTGGCGGATTTTCAAAAGCTGGCGCCCGATTTCGATTTCAGTATTTACTTCTCCGATGTGAAGATCCGCCCCTTCGATACGCTGAACGTCGCCACGCCTAACTTTTTCAAAGCGGTCAATGAACTCACCGCGAGTGAGCCAGTGGACGCATGGAAGTCGTATTTCCGCTGGCACGTGATCCACGGAACGGCGACGAACTTGCCCAAGGCCTTCTTCGACGAGAACTTCGCATTCTTCGGCAGAACTCTGGCCGGACAAAAAGAGCCGCAGCCGCGCTGGAAGCAATGCTCAACTTTGACCGACCGTGCGCTGGGCGAAGCAGTGGGTCAGGATTGGGTGAAGCAGAATTTCCCGCCTGCGGCCAAGGCCAACATGGACAAGCTGGTGGCGGCGCTCGAAAAGTCGTTGGGCGACGACATCAAGACGCTGCCGTGGATGAGCGACGAAACCAAGAAGTCCGCTGAAGAAAAGCTGGCTATGTTCCGCAACAAGATCGGCTACCCGGAAAAGTGGCGCAGCTATGCGGGCCTCAAGGTCGAGCGCAACGACCTGATCGGCAATGTGGAGCGGAGCACGGTATTCGAGCGCGAATGGGATCTGGAACATCTAGGCAAGCCGGTGGACGAGAAGGAATGGGGTATGACGCCGCCGACGGTCAATGCGTACTACGACCCGTCGATGAACGACATCAACTTCCCTGCCGGAATTCTTCAGCCGCCGTTCTTTGATTTCACAATCGATCCTGCGGTGAACTTTGGCGGCATCGGCGTGGTGATTGGCCACGAGATGACGCATGGCTTCGACGATCAGGGTTCGAAGTACGATGGCAAGGGCAATCTGCGTGAGTGGCAAACAGCGGAAGATCGCAAGGAGTTCACGGAACGGACCGACTGCGTAGCCGACGAGTACAGCGGCTTTGAGGCGGCTCCGGCACATGGCGAAGTGGCAGCGCAGAACCTGAACGGCAAACTCACACTGGGCGAGAATACAGCCGACAATGGTGGTCTGCGCATCGCCTATCTGGCACTGCTGGATACGCTGGCTGCGGAAGGAAAATCCATCAACGAGAAAATCGACGGCTACACAGAGGAGCAACGCTACTTCATCGGTTTTGCTCAGGTGTGGTGCCAGAATCAGACAGAGCAGACATCGCGCCAATTGGCGCTTACCGATCCCCACTCGCCTGGCAAGTGGCGTGTGAATGGGTCAGTACAGAACTTCGACCAGTTCGGCAAGGCCTTTGGCTGCACCAAGGGGCAACCGATGTACCCGGTGAAATCCTGCCGCGTCTGGTAAGCAAGAAGGCTGGCCCTGGAGTTGCGCAGCGTAAGGCTTGCGTCTCCGGGGCGTCCCATCGCGCCCTACTCTCGAGCACTACCCAAACAACCGGAATTCGCCTGATTCCGGGCCCGCCTCGCGTTGACGTTTACTGCCTACGCGGCGTCAAAGAAACAATTGCGCCAGAAGAGAACCGCCGTACCCTCTACACGTTGGACGTACGCAAGGTGCGCACCGAAACGAGGCTCAGGAGGGCGAACTTGATGGCAGCGAAGAGTCGAATCGATGGCCAAACTAGGCACAACGTGCCTCGGCCTTTTACAATGCAGCAGGGACCCATCCCAACCCAGCTCTGCTGAGGAACCAGACAACTTGGCGGCCTAGCCGAACCAGGATGAAGGAATCGCATGAAGTTTACGAAATTCGGCAAGACCCTTCTGATGATTGCCATCTCTGCCGGCATCATCCTGGGAATTACGTCTTGCGTACAAAGTTATACCGTCGGTTATCTGTACGTCACGGGAACAAACAACGCGGCCTCAAGCAATAGCGGGATCATCACCGGCTTCAAGATCGATCACAACAAAGGAACCCTGGTTCCGATCAACGGGTTGCCCATCGGATCAGGCGGAGCCAATCCTGGGCGCGCTGTTTTACTCACCGGCGGCCGCTTCATCTATGTTTTGAATCGTGGCAAGAACTCGGCTGGTACCCCGGATTGCACACTCGCCGATCCGTGCTCCGGCGCCAACATCACGCAATTCTCGATTGGCGGTAATGGGGTGCTCGCCACGCAGGAGACCTTCTTCACCGAGGGCATCAACCCCTTCCGGATTTTTGCCGACACTTCAGGCAACTTCATTTACGTCCTGGATCAAATTGCTCCCGACAGCACGTCTTGCACTCTTGCACTCGGTGCCGGAGTAACTTCCTGCGGCGACATCACAGCGTTTAAGATCGATCCGAATACGGGACGTCTAACGCTGGTGGTCAACGCGCAGGTGACCTCGGCCAGCGGGCAGGCACTGCCCTATTTCCCGGTTCCCGCGAACCCCATCGACTTCGTGCTGAGCTCGAGCTACATTCTCACGATGTCCGGGACGCCGACTACCGGGGATGTCGTCTTCCCCTACACGTATAGCGCTTCAACCGGCCAGCTGACCATCAACCAGAACAGCGCGCAACCTTTGAACATTGCACAAGCTACCGCCATCGTAAGTGCGGGCGGTTTTGTGTACGTGCTCGACAATGAGGGAACGCAAGTCACCTCTTCCGGCGCAACCAGTCAGATTTTGCCTTTCAGCGTAGGGGCTAACGGCGCACTGCAACAGCAGACTGGCGGTGCGGTGCCCGATGACGTTACAGAGTCAAATCCGGTTTATCTTGTGCTGGAAAGCAAGGGCAAATGGGTGTACGTGGTCAATCAAGGCAACAACACCAATAACACGAACTCGCAGAGCGGCATCACCGGGTATGTGATCGACCCGACCACACACCAGTTGAGCGAAATCTCCGGCAGCCCATGGGGTACCGGAGCAGGACCGCAATGCATGCTCGAGGACCCCTCGAACCAGTTCCTTTACACGGCGAACTTCAACGACTCAACGGTGACTGGCCGCGTGATCGACCAGAATACCGGCGTGCTCGATAACCTGCCGGGCTCCGCGAACAAGAGCTACCCATTGAGCGGACCTGCGGCATGGTGCATTGTCACTGGACGCACGAGTTGATGACACGGAGCTCACCAGGGCAGCAGGTTGCGATTCGCATCGCAACCTGCCCCAGGTTCCGGAGACACCGGAACCCTGAAAACTTTAGCTGAATTGCCAATGCGGCTTTTTTGAATGGCCGAAACTGTTTCAATTCTTTAACCAGGACTTTGGGGGCGAGGTTCCGCTCCACGAACGAAAGATGCGCATGATGTTGAACAGGTCGAGCCAGCTGGTGCTGGCCTCCGCAGTGAGCTTGCTGGCAGCAGGACTTCTCACTGCCTGCGGCACACTTACCGTTGATTTCGTCTACGTGACGAGCGCGAAAGCCGCGGGTACCAATAACTACGGCGAGGTCGATGTCTACGAGGTCAACGCGGAATCCGGCAGGATGCGCAACATTCCCACGTCGCCTTTTCCGTCCGGCGGCCGCAATCCGGTTGCCGAAGCGACTTCTCCCGATAACACGACCCTCTACGTCGTGAACGAGGACGATAATACGATTGTGCAGTTTACCATCGGCAACGATGGCAAAATCTATCCGCAGAATACTGTGAACACGCCTGGAGTCTTTCCTCTCGCGGTTGCAACAGCCGGCAAATTCCTATTTGTCGCAGACACCTACCAACCGCTTCCTACTTGTTCGACCGCGGCGCCATGCTCAGGCTCGGTTGCGGTGTTTCCAGTCGGCACCAACGATGCACTGGGACCCGCAGCGGGGAATGCGAGCATCAGCGCTAGCTATTGGCCTCTTTCCCTGCCGTCGAGTCCCACGGATGTAATGACGCCCACGGCGATTGCCGCGGCATCCTCCTATGTGTACGTGACCGCCTTTGACGCAACCAAGGGAGGCGGCTATGTGTTTGGCTTCACGGTGAACTCCGACGGCACGCTTACCGCGTTGAACGGCGGCGCGCCATTCGCGGCCGGAGCGCAGCCATCTGCGATTGCAAGCGCCCCCGGCGGCAGCGTGATTTACGTGGCGGATTCCGCGAGCAACAACGTTCTCGCCTACTCGGCGAATGCGGGAGTTCTGACCCCTGTCGGCGGGAGCCCGTTCCCCACAGGCAATGCGCCCGCGGCGGTGGTTGTGGATGCGACGGGAAATCATGTTTTTGTGGCGAATTCTCTGGACTCCAACCTGACAGTGTACTCATCGGCGAGCGGAGTGCTTAGTTCGTTGGGAACGTATACGACGGGCACGCAGCCGGTCGCAATCGGAATCGATCCGTCGTTGAACGAGTACCTTTATACGGCAAATTTTCTTGGCAACTCCGTAACCGGATTCCAGGTGAATGCTTCAACCGGCGCCTTGCTGAACTCGCAGGAGTCGCCCTACGGGGCCAACGCGAATCCCACTGCAGTTGCAGCGATTCCGCATGGAAAACCAAAGACGTAGCTGCATTGGCAACTCGATGCCAAGTGACTTAGGAACACCCCGTATCCGGCTCTTACAATAAGTACGGGGCACCGAAAACAGAAATTCCCAGGGCATGAAGTGCATGGCCCACAACGAAGGAAGCGCATGAAGTTCAGCAAATTGAGCCAGCTCTTTCTGGTCTCTATCATCGGCCTGTTAGTGGCCACCCTGATGACTGCCTGCCAGCTCGTCAGCATCGACTATGTATTTGTGGCTAGTTCTGCCCCTACCGCGACGAGTCCCGACGGACAAATCGATACGTACGCCGCGGACTCACAGTCGGGCGCGCTGCGCAAAGGCGCCGCGACGGTCTCTGCCGGAGGCGTTGACCCAGTTGCGATGGCCGTCTCATCCGATTACACCAATCTGTATGTCGCCAATGCAGGAAACAACACGGTGGTTCACTTCGATGTCGCCTCGAATGGGGTACTCTCCGCGAAGGACACGATTACCTTAACCGGTCCGCCAGTCTCGCTGGCCGTCAATACGGCGGGCACATATCTGTATGTTGTTTCGGGCACCACTGCAGCCACGTTGACTGAGTATGCTCTTTCGTCCGGCGCCATCGGCTCGGCTACAGCGCAAATCGCTTTGCAGATTCCAGGATTCACCACCGACGCGGTGGTTCCCACGGGAGTAACGGTGTTGGCCAACAACAGCATTGTACAAGGCAATGCTGTATACGCCACAGTGTACGACCAATCCGCTTACAACCCCGGAGTGGCGACCACGAGCACGGCGCATCCAGGCTGGGTTTTTGGTTTCACCATCGGCTCGGGTGGCGCGCTTGCGCCTGCCACCGGCAGTCCTTATCAGGCCGGAGTCAAGCCCTCGGCGCTCGTCTCCGATCCGACCGATCGCTTTGTCTATGTCACGGATTTTGCGTCGAACCAGTTGATTGGTTATGGAATTGAAGGGGGCAGCACGCTCAACTTTCTAATCAACGGGCCATTTAGAACCGGCAACGAGCCCCAATCGATTGCGATTGATCCGCGCGGCAAGTATATGTATGTCGCGAACTCGCTCGACTCGTCGGTTTCGGCGTATCTCATCGATCTTTCCACCGGAACACCATCCACCGCGGTGAATCCCACCGGAAGCGCAACGAACTCGACCGATACTCAACCGCTTTCCATTGCAATCGATCCGGCTTTGGGCCGTTACGTCTATACCGCGAACTACCTCGGCAACTCGGTTTCCGGATTTCGTTTGGACCCAAACGCCGGCAATCTCTCGCCCACGCAGGCCACTCCTTATCCATCGGACCAGAAGCCTACTGCGATCGCGATCGTTCCGCACGGCAACCATTCCCTTCAGACCGTCACGCCGTAAAGACTCAATTCGCAGCGACGAGGCCCAGCTAGATGGCTGGGCCTTTTCCTTTGCAACGAAGATTGTTTGGCTTCCGCTGCGTTCCTTCGCTCTGTCCGGAATTGCCTCGTCTGCAATCTATAGCTAACCCGACGCCTGCATCCACTTGCGCAATTGCCGCTGTGCTGGCTTCTCGATGAAATAGAGCGCGAAGAGAGCCATCAGGATCAGGAGGAGATAGCTGATCCAGGGGTCGAAGCGGCTCAAGCCGACCTTGTCCAACACGTGCGTGTCGTGAATCAGATTCCACATGTTGAAGTGGAGCAGATAGAGGCAGTAACTTGCTTCACCGACAAACACAAGCGGCCGAGCGCCTATTGTGTATGCCAGCGGATTCTCGCCAGCGAGCCCGAGAATGACGCAGCCAAAGAGGGGCATCAACAATCCGTCATGCAGTAGAGCGTAGGGCATCACTCCCAACGCCAGAACTCCGAACAACGCCGCAAATCCGAATACGCCGAGAAACAGCCGCAGAAGGCCTGGCCGCGGCATCACTGCATCGAGCCCTGCGAGCAACACACCAAATGTGAAACTAGCCAGGTGCGGCAATGGCGTGTACTTCAGCGCCTGAAGCCACGGACCATTACTGAACCGGTCCGGATGCGGAATGCCGTCGGGGTTGAAGAGGATGTAAAGCGTGCCGGGAATGAGGCCCAGCATCCAAACGCCACCGAGTTTCCAGATGTGGTCCCGGATTCTCTCTGGCTCTTTCCATCGCGCCATCCACGGGAAAATCACGTAGTAGAATGACTCGGCAGACATGGTCCATGCGGGAGTGTTCAGGAAGGTAGCAATCTCGGGGACCCAGCCTTGGAGCAAGAGCGGCGCCAGCACGATGCCTGCCCAGAACATGCCATGCGAGTGCGAGGCCCACTCCTGCGGCAACACGCGCCAGGCCAGCAGCAGGCTCAACAGATAAATGGGATAGAGACGCGTAAATCGCGCCTTGTAGTAGCGGATCGTGTCGAATTGGCCGATCCGCGCGCGCGCCGAGTAGTTATACGCCATGACAAAGCCGGAGAGCAGGATGAAATAGCTCACCGAGGCGTAGCCCGCATTGACGACGGGAGCGAACCAGCCAAACCACTGAGGATTGGAGAAGTGAAAGAGTACGATGTTGATGGCCGCGAAGCAGCGCAGACCGGTCAAAGCTTTCAGCGGGGCTGGCTTCGGACTCTCCACCTAAGTTTAGACGACTCCCCGACTGGCGCAGTCGTGGGACCTGGAGTCGCTGCCCGGCCGTTCTGTAACAGAAAACTGAAATCTAATGACAGAGAACTGTTCTTCAGGCGGTGACTAGCGAACCGACCTTCTCGCCGGCCACCACGCGCCGAATATTTCCCGGCTGGTTCATGTTGAAGATGATCATCGGCAGGTTATTGTCCTTGCAGAGACTGACTGCGGTCAGGTCCATCACCTTCAGGCCCTGCCTCAGGATCTCCATGTACGTGATCTCGTCGTATTTCACCGCATCCTTGAACAGCACTGGATCGGCGTTGAAGACGCCCTCGACCTTGGTTCCCTTCAGCAGCACGTCGGCCTTGATTTCCATGGCGCGCAGGCTGGCGGCCGTGTCGGTCGAGAAGAACGGATTGCCGATGCCCGCGGCGAAAATGACCACGCGGCCCTTCTCAAGGTGGCGCACGGCGCGGCGGCGAATGTAGGGCTCGGCAATTTGGTTCATGAAGACAGCCGACATCACTCGGCACTGCACGTCGCGAGCTTCGAGGGCGTCCTGCAGGGCAATGGCGTTGATAACGGTGGAAAGCATGCCCATATTGTCGGCAGCCACGCGATCCATTTCCTTGGCCTGCTGGGCGACACCGCGAAAGAAGTTGCCACCGCCGACAACGACGCCGATTTCGACGCCCATTGCGTGGACTTCTGCCAGTTCCGCGGTGATTTCGGAGACTTTGTCAGTGTCGAGGCCAAACTGTTTTGGTCCTGCGAGCGCTTCGCCGGATAGCTTGAGAATGATCCGTTTATACATTCCTTTTTGAGTATCGCATGGACTAGCCGGGACTGGGGACTGCCCGTCCAGGCAAGGGCTTCGCGTGGCAAGGCTGCTTGATCTTGAGCCCTGAGTCGGGAAAATGGCGGCGAATGGTCGGGGATTCTTGGCAATCTTGTTGCGCATCCATTCCTGAAACAGCGTAGACTAGCCCAAAGTTTCTGGGGACAGGCAAGAATGGTCGACTTCATTCCCCTTTTTGCGATCTGAGAGGATATTGCCGATTCGATGGATGCCGTGAACCCCTGGCGAACTACTCCGCGTAAGTCAGTTGTTGTTTTTCTGCTTGCCGTATTCTTTGTTTTCGCAACTTTCGGGTTTGCCAATGACATCATCGACATGGGCCGCCAGCCTCCGCTGCGGTTTGCGGTGGCTGTTGTGCTGTCCGGATTGTTCGCTGTCTCCTATGCCGTCACGGGCGTATCGTTGCGAGGTCAATTCTGGAAGGCGTTTCTGCCGTTGTTCGCGCTGCAGTTTGTCATCATGGGCTTGTTGGCCAACTGGCTTCCGGACGCGCCGCAGCCGGCGCAATTGGGGGCTCCGGAAATCGCGCGCCTGCACGGACGGCTCACGTTCGATGGCCTGGCTACCGTTGCCGGCATCTTCCTGGGCTATGCGGGCTTTATTTATGTCTTCATCAGCGAAGGGCGGCGGCATATCCGAGCCCACACGGAGATGGCCAGGCTGGAAGGCGAAATGGCCGCGGCCCGCGAGGTCCAGCAGGTCATCGTGCCCGATCAGGGGGAGTCTTTCCCCGGCTTTGCAGTGGAGTCCGTCTACCAGCCGGCGCAACAAGTCGGAGGCGATTTCTTCCAGATCCTCCCCGTCGGCGGCGGTGGACTCCTGATCGTCGTTGGCGATGTTGCTGGCAAGGGCCTTCCCGCCGCGATGCTGGTTTCCATGCTTGTCGGCTCGATCCGCGCAACGGCTGAATACACCTACGACCCAGTTGTCATTCTTCGCAAACTTCACGACCGCCTGGTGGGGCGGACATTCGGTGGGTTCGCAACTGCCCTCGCCGCCCACATCGCTAGCGATGGCCATGTCACCATTGCCAACGCCGGGCACTTGTCTCCTTACCTTGATGGCCGGGAGATCGAACTTGCTGGCGCACTGCCCCTCGGCGTTGAGGGCGGCGGACAATACGAAACCGCGAGCTTCGAACTCGGGCGCGGAAGCCGCCTCACTTTTTACTCGGACGGAGTGGTCGAAGCTCAGAACCAGAAGGGTGAACTGTTTGGCTTCGATCACGCCAAAGCGATCTCCACGGAGCCTGCCGCCGCAATCGTGGATGCAGCCGTCCGCTTTGGCCAATCCGACGACATCACAGTGGTGACGATCAAGCGGCTGATGGCCAGCGAAGCGTCCGCTGCCTGGAGAGATGAACCTGTGCCGGCCCCGGCGTAGAGGTCGAAGCCAGCAATCTAAGATAGATTGATAAACGCAGAAGGCCTGGAGCGGGTGCTCCGGGCCTTTGACTCTTGCTGCGAGCTTCTTCGGTTTCCCACCCCACCCTTGCGCAAAAGGCGCGCAAGGATTGAGGGGCACCCAGTCCAGTTATTTACTCGGCGAGTTGCGAACTACTCGCCCGCAGCCTCTACGGCTTTGGTCTGGGACACGGTCCAGTCGGGTGCGCCTACCTTGAAGCGGGCGAAACGACGGACGGTCAGGTTTTCGCCGAGCTTGCCGACCTTTTGCGCGATGAGTTCCTTGACGGAGATGGACTGGTCCTTGATGAAGGGCTGCTCGAGCAGACAGACCTCTTCGTAGAACTTCGCCATCTTGCCGTCGACGATCTTCTCGATGACCGGTGCGGGCTTGCCGGTGGCGGCAGCCTCGGCACGATAGATCTCCTTCTCGCGCTCGAGGTCCTCGGTGGTCACGTCTTCAGGCTTGATGTAGCGCGGATCGCTCGCGGCGATGTGCATCGCGATGTCCTTGAGCAGTTCCTGGAAGTCCTCGGTGCGGGCGACGAAGTCACTCTCGCAGTTGACTTCGACGAGCACCCCGATTTTTCCGCCGGCATGGATATAGGTGCCCACCGCTCCCTCATTGGTGGTGCGAGCCGCCTTTTTCTGTGCCGATGCCATGCCACGTTTCCTTAGAACAACGAATGCGTCTTCAATGTCCCCCTTGGTCTCCTGGAGAGCCTTGAGGCAGTCGCCCATGGGCGCGCCGGATTTTTCACGGAGATCCTTCACCAACTTTGCATCGATCTTGTCAGCCACTGTCGTCATCTCGCTTTTTTCCGTTTTCTGGCCGTTTGAAGGCCTCTTCTTGTTCCGATCTTTGCTCAGCCGGACTTTGTGGTCTCCCACCCTCGCGGTTGGAGGATGGGTGCGAAGCACAGTCAGCCGCACCGCAGGTGCCCCGGCATAAGAAAAGCGTGGACCAAATTCTGGCGGCCACGCTTGTCTCAGTATGCGCACTCTTGTGCGCAAGAATGATTAAAAGCCTTCCGCTACCTCTGCCTCATCCAGAGCGGCTACCGCTGCTGGAGCCTTGCGAATGCCACCGCCCAGGGCTGCTTCGAGGTCGACTTCTTCCACCGCGGCTGCGTCGACGGCCACGACTTCATCGGGCAGTGCCGTGGGCACTACTTCGGCAAAGGCCTTGTCGCCGACGAGGTTCACGCCCTCGGCAGCCGAATCGGCAATCTTCGAAGTGAAGAGGCGAATGGCGCGCAACGCGTCGTCGTTGCCGGGAATCACGTAGTCGACGACCGTGGGGTCGCAGTTGGTGTCGACGACGGCGACTACGGGGATACCTAGCTTGCGAGCTTCCTTGACGGCGATTGCCTCGTTGTTCGAATCAACGACGAAGAGGGCGTCAGGCAGGCGCTTCATGGCCTTGATGCCGGCCAGGTTGGCTTGGAGGTGCTTGCGCTCCCGCTCCAGCTTGATTACTTCCTTTTTGGTCAGCAGCTCGTAGCGGCCGTCCGTAGCCATGTCATCCAGTTCCTGAAGGCGCTTCACCGACTTCTGCACCGTCACCCAGTTGGTGAGCAGGCCGCCCAGCCAGCGCTGATTGATGTACGGCATTCCAGCGCGGTTTGCCTCTTCGGCGACGGCGTCCTGCGCCTGGCGCTTGGTGCCGACGAAGAGAATCGTCTTGCCGCTGGCGCACAGGTCGGTTACGAATTTCGACGCGTCTTTGAAAAGCTTGAGCGTCTTTTGCAGGTCGATGATGTAGATCCCGTTGCGCTCCCCGAAGATGTAATCCTTCATCTTGGGATTCCAGCGCTTGGTCTGATGCCCGAAGTGAACACCCGCTTCGAGCAGCTCCTTCATAGTGATCGTGGCCAATGGGCCTCCTTCATGGATTGCATCCGGGCGGATACGGCGTGGGCCCGGATTGATCCCGCTTGCGCGGGGAGTGAAAAACCAAGGAATAGAGAACAGGGAGTAGGGAGTAGGGAACAGTAAATACTTCGTGCCGCTGTCTGTTCCCTGTTGCCTGATCCCTTGAAGCGCTTTAGCGCTTCGAGAACTGGAACCTCTTACGGGCGCCTTTCTGCCCGTACTTCTTGCGTTCTTTCTGACGCGCATCGCGCGTGAGCAGGCCTTCGGCCTTGAGCAGCTTGCGCAGCTCGGGGTTGAACACGATCAATGCACGGGCCACACCCAGCTTGACGGCATCTGCCTGCGAAGATACCCCACCGGACGAAACCGTGGTCAGCACGTCGAAGCTACCCGCCAGCTCGGCAACGACCAAAGTGCGCTTGGCGGAGACGCGCTGCTGCTCGGTGACGAAATATTCGTCGAATGCCTTGCCGTTGACCTTCCATTCGCCGGTGCCGGGGCGCAGAAAGACGCGGGCAATCGCCGACTTGCGGCGTCCTGTCCCGTAGTATTGAACCAAATCTGCCATTCTCTCTTGACTCTCTCCGCCGACCTCCTCGGGAGGCGCGGCCAAAACTGTTACGCGATTTCCATAGGTACCGGCTGCTGCGCCGCGTGGGGGTGTTTGTCGTCGCGATAGACCTTCAACTTGGTAGCCATTGCACGACCCAGCTTGCTCTTCGGCAACATGCCCTTGATCGCTTCTTCCAGGACTTTTTCAGGCCTGCGGTTAATCAGGCGGGTGAACGACTCCTCGCGCAGGCCGCCGGGGAAACCGGTGTAGCGGCGATAGAGCTTGCTCTGTGCCTTGAGGCCGGTCAAGCGAACCTTAGCCGCGTTGATGACGATGACGTGGTCGCCCATGTCGATGTACGGCACATATTGGGGGTTCAGCTTGCCACTCAACACGCTGGCAGCCTTGGTGGCCAGCCGGCCAAGCGTCTGGCCACTGGCATCAACCACATACCACTTGCGGGGAATATTCTTGCCGCTCGGAACAAAGGTCGACATTCTTTTCCTGCCCTCAATCTTTCTTGACTTGCTCGTCTCGCTGGGCCGTTGCGGGCTGAGCTAACTAAACAAAATCTCGCGCAAAGCGCTGGTGCCCGCGCAAAAGCGCAGGGCCTGATTCCACCCACAGCCAAACAAACCTGTTCGCGTGAGGATTGCGGGAGCTTGCCCTCGAAGGGCTCTGGCTCGACTGGACTAGTCCGATGTTACGAGTGTCCAGCAGCCGGTGGCCTGCTCCGAGAGGACCCCTGGTTAAAGAGGACTTACCGGAAGGGTCAGGTTGAGCACACACAGACCCCAGGCGCAACACCGCGCAAGGACTACAGAATAACCGAATTAAGTAGCAGAGTCAACGCTGTCAAGGCTGCGGTAGCGAGTCAATTTGAATCCCCAGGCAGGTTATTTCGAGAATCGAGAACCACGAGTTGGCTAGCGGGACAGATGAGGCAGGTGACGTGCCCGAGATGAGGCGCGAGCGGGTCGATCGGAGCTTCGCCGTGAACGAGCCGAACATTGTGCTCGCCGCAGAGGGGCGGGTTTGAATCCTTTTTTCTGAAGCACTGTGTTGCCATCGGGGTCTAGCTTCGCTATGTCCGGTACCGATCATAACAAAGTTGGCCCACCTGCCCGGCCGCAGAGTTGGTGGGGAGAAGCCACGGAGTCGACGCTAACTTTGGATCGCTCCTTCGTGCGCCGAAGGTAGATAACCCGATGGCCTCCGTATACATTGAAGGGAATGCGACGCCGGCATCCGACAAATGAAAGACCTGCTGGAGACTTGAGCGCTCGTGCGGCGACAGGGCCGGGACCCGGAGTACCTAAGTGAAAAACGGTCACTGGCGCCCATTCGCCGCCGCAGGCATTGTGGTTGGCGGCTTTTGTCTGATGGCCACTATCTTTGCCGTGAACCTGACCGACAAAAGCGCGGCGAGCCGGGATTTTATCGGATACTGGGCGGCCGGAAAGCAGATTGTGCGGGGCGCCAATCCCTATGATGCGGGGGAAACCCTACGGCTGGAAAAGGCGGTGGGGCTCGGCAACCTGCAAATCAAGATCACACCCAGTCCACCGATCGGGTTGGCACTGGTGATCCCGCTTGGGTTCCTTGACGCGAAAAATGGTCTCGTGGTCTGGCTGATGGCGGAGCTTGGGTGTCTGTCGGCGGCTCTCGGAATTCTCTGGCTCATGCAAGGAAAGCCCGCCACGCGCATCCATCTGCTGGGGTATTTCTTCGCGCCTGCGCTCGCTTGCATGATGGCAGGGCAACTGGGTATCTTTTTCCTCTTGGGCATTTCGGTTTTTCTTGTCTTGCATAAGCGTCGGCCCTTCTTTGCGGGTGCGGCGCTGTTGCCGCTGACCTTGAAGCCGCATCTCTTTCTGGCGGTTGCGCTGGTCTTGCTGCTTTGGGCCGCTTGGCGTGGGACGCCGGCCGTTCTGGCTGGTCTGCTTGTAGCGACGACGGCCAGTTATTCGGCAGTTTTCGGTTTTGATCGCGACGTGTGGTCGCAGTACGCGGAAATGATGCGCTCTAACGTGGTGCAGTACAGATTTGCGCCAACGCTCAGCGCATATCTTCGCTGGGAGATCGCGCCTGGGGCCGTGTGGCTCGAATATCTTCCAGCGGCAGCGGCTTGCGTGTGGGCGCTCTGGTATTTCTGGACCCGGCGTGACCGGTGGAATTGGATCGACCACGGCCTGCTGGTGCTGCTGGTTTCATTGCTGTGCGCGCCGTATGCGTGGGTGACGGATGAAGCGGTGCTGTTGCCTGCGGTGCTTGTGGGAGTGTACCGGGCGATTGACGCGCGGCGCTCTCTGTTGCCGATTGCGGTGTTTGGAGCAGCCGCACTGATCGAGCTCTATACCGACGTGAGAATCACGTCGTGGTATTACACGTGGACTGCACCGGCGTGGCTTGCCTGGTATCTTTATGCGATCCGCAAGAAGGATGCGCCCAGGGTGACAGCAAAGAATGACCCCGCAGTGGTTGCGGGGTCGATATGAAATCCAAGATTCGTCTTTAATTCATCAGGCGTCACTGGGGACTATTTCTCGACCTGGAGCAGGAATATTCCTCTCGTTGCACACAATGCAGGATTCTCTCTCTCAAACTCCGGGGAGAGCTTGGCCGGTGGCTGTACAAAATCATAGGCGTCACTTCTCAACACCTTAAACTTGAGCGCATCAAAGATATTGCAATAGCTATAATGACGTAGTCTGTTTTGGTAATGAACCTTGTGGTTGAACCTTCTGAATTCTTCGGCGGAGTATTGCAGGTAATTTAGGGCACCGATTTCTCTATCCGTATGTGAATAATGATCGGAGTAATCGATGACGGCGGAGATCAGACCCTGTGGACTAATAACCCTTCTTAGTTCTTTGAAGATCGTGATGATATCTTCTTCGGGAATGTGCTCCAGAGTGTATGTCGAGATACAGGCGTCAAAAGAATTATCCTGAAAAGGCGCGCTGCGTACATCCAATGGGGCAAGGTATCGGACACCGTAGTTCCGCTCAATGTCTGCAATATCGGCCATGCGTTTGAATTCTATATTTGAGCATAGCTGTGAAAACTGCAATGCCGCCTCATTGACTTGATCTAAATCGAGCATCGCAAACAGATCGACGACCGTCTGCAAGCCGAAAAACTGAGATAAGTAAATGTTTTGTGCGAGGTGCCTCCCGGCCCCAAACTCCAAAACGATGGGTTTTTTCAAGATTGCAAAATTGATCTGATGAGTTGACCATTCTCCGGCAATTTCTGAAATGTGAACGTTCGATCTCCTCGTGACATGCTTCTGAAGAAACGACAACAACCTATACAACGAAAAGACATCGATCCAATGGAACGCCATGGACTTCAGTCGCCAATTAATATTCACCAGGAGTCTTCCTTTTCGAATGTTTTCGTCATGCGGGTCGTCATGTTCAGTATAGATCGGCCCACATCCAGCTAGTCCTCAGGCTGCGTTCCCGCCTGTTGAATGAACCCGGAAGCGCTTCATTTGAATCGACAGGGTGCGTTCGATTTTGCGCAGATCGCCGCGTTCGGCTGCGACGGCAAAGGTGGAGGCTACTCCGTGCGCCGAGGCGCGGCCGGTGCGCCCTATGCGATGGACGAGTCTTCGGCGACCTTGGGAAGGTCGTAGTTGA
>PLKY01000139.1:43884-47037 GCA_003140785.1 Acidobacteriaceae bacterium
CGACCAGCCGGAACGAGTGAGTTTCCGCGCTACGCTACCTGCTCTTACGCTGCCTTTTCCTTCATCGAGTGGACCCGGAAGCGCTTCATCTGAATCGACAGTGTGCGCTCGATTTTGCGTAGCTCGCCGCGTTCGGCGGCGACGGCGAAGGTGGAGGCTATTCCGTGCGCCGAGGCGCGACCGGTGCGCCCGATGCGATGGACGAAGTCTTCAGCAACCTTGGGAAGGTCGTAGTTGANNCGACCAGCCGGAACGAGTGAGTCGCCGCGCCACGCGATCCGCGCCGTGCTTGGTGCGGACGAAGACCAGAAAACTGCCTTGCTCCGCGCCGAGCAGGTGCTCGAGGAGTTCCTGCTTGTTGTTCTGCTCCACTTCGAAAGTGCGCAGCTCCACATTCTCTGCGGGCTTGAGAACTGAGCCGATCTCAATGCGCGCGGGGTTCTTGAGATATTTGCGCGCGACTTCCTTGACCGCCCCCTCGAGCGTGGCNNAAGCCCATATCGAGCATGCGGTCCACTTCGTCGAGAACCAATATCTTGACCTGATCGAGGCGGACCAGACGGCGCTTGAGAAAGTCCTCGAGCCGGCCCGGCGTGGCGACGATGAGGCGCGCTCCACGGCGAATGGCGTCGAGTTGCGGACGCTCCTGCATGCCGCCGACCACCAGAGCCGCGGTTTGGAGTGGGTGCGAGCGGATGGCCTTGAACGCGGCCTCGACCTGCATCGCCAGCTCGCGTGTGGGCAAAAGGATAAGTGCCTGCGCGGCGTTCCTTTCCGGAGTCTTTTGCAGCATTTCAACAATCGGGATGAGGAAGCTGAGGGTCTTGCCGGTGCCTGTCTGTGCTGTGGCCAGCACATCACGGCCTTCGAGAGCTGGCGGAATTGCAGCGGCCTGCACCGGGGTAGGGATTACAAACTTGTTGGCGTCAAGCCGCGCCTGAAGTGCGGCTGAAAGAGAAAACTGCGAAAACTGAGTGTCCAAAATTAAATCGTTTCCTGTAGGGTTCCGGAGCCTCTGTTTTCCTTGAGGCCTGCAAACGGAACCGGACTTGAGATTCGCACAGAAAATCAGCGCGAGCCTGCGTATCGATATATGCGTAAGAGAGAACCAAATACGTCCCTGGGACTGACCAACGGACATTCAAGGGGAGAATGACCGCAGCCCGGAACTGACCCACGCTACTTGCTTGCCGATCGGCTCACTGCCGAGGGGCACCACACTCCCGAAACATGGCTGGGACATTCCCAGTCAACGGAAGACTGAAGTGGCTACGCTGTAGGGGCTTGGGGAAATCTGTGCCAGGCTGAATTGCCTTGAGAAGGGCAAACCGCCGCTCACGACCAAATCACTGAGCGCAAGCTAAGTATAGCACGATGTTTGCTTTTGCCCTGGATAAGCCCAAAGGGCTAGTTACTTTTGGGGCTCAAGCTGTGCCATGCGAGCGTCTGGGAGGCCCATGCGGCGCTTAAGCGCCAGAATCTCCTGGATCTTCTCGTCGGGAAGGAAGGCGAGGGGTTTGCCGATCTGCTGTGCAATGAGGTAGGTCTTGCAGTAGTTCTCGAAAATTTCGACGAGCCACTCGGCGTGCGTCACCGTGTCGGCCCAGCAGACGATGCCGTGATTGGAAAGCAGGATGGTGTTGTGATCCTGGATGAAGGGCAGAACGGTCTCGGCGAAGGCCTGGGTTCCCGGCGTCTCATAGCGCGCGACGGCGGCTGGGCCGATGAAGATTTCGTATTCAGGGATGAGGCCGATGGGCGGGGCGGTGCCGGTGATGGCGAAGGCCGTGGCGTGGGGCGGATGGCAGTGAACGACGGCGCGGGCGCTCAGGTTGGCCTTGTAGATTTCGAGGTGCAATAGGAGTTCGCTGGTCCGGGGTCCGTTGCCGGCGAGCATGTTGCCGTCGAGGTCGCAGAGGCAGATGTCGACTGGTTGGACGTCCCGCTTACTGATCAGGGTGGGCGTGCAGAGCACAGAGTGCGCGCCGAGACGCACGCTGATGTTACCGCCATTGCCGTCGACGTAGCTGCGCTCCCAGAGCTTTCGGCCGACGGCGATGATTTCGGCACGCAGGGGATCGGCTTCAGGAGAGCGGGCTGCCGCTGAGGGAGAAATCTCTTTCGGCCGCGGGACACACGGTTGCGCCGCAGCATGCGCCACTTCCCTCACCTTCCCGGCAGTAGGTGCTGTCTTCTGCAAACTCACACTCCCCCGCGAGCGAATAGAAAACATGCGGCGTGGCCTGATTCGGCTTTCGGCCTGTCACTTGCCGCAATGTATATTTTGGCGGACGCAAGAGACTGAGCTGGTGACCGGGGTCACGTGTCAACGCGCGCGATTCAACAAACGCCAAGCGACCCGATTCGACTTTGGCCTCGATCCGGAGGCTAGGGCCTGTTAACACTACTGGGACAGGCGGCGTTGCGAGGGAAAATCCGGCTAGACGAAGCCGAGCCCGAAGGCTGTGGCGGGCCCACCGTCGAGGGCGAGAATGAAGTATGGCCGGATTTTCATTGCAACCCGAAGGGCCGGGGCCAATTTTCCTCATTTCGTCGTCATTTGTCGCTAGCAGACACCCGGTATGCGTCGCTCCTCGCTCCTAGAACTGAGAAAAATTGNNCCGGCGCCACCTGCCCCAGTAGGGTTAACAGGTCCTAGTCTGCCGGCACAAGTTTGCGCTGCAGCTGTTCCAGCGTCTGGCCCTTGGTCTCGGGATAGGTGAACAACACCGTGAAGAACTGGATCGCCGTCATGACTGCGAAAAAGATGAAGGGCGCGCCGCGGCCGATGCTCGAGGCGACCACGGGAAATGTGAGCGCGATGATTGTGTTCATGGTCCAGTGGCTCGCGTTGCCGACGCCCTGACCTTTCGAGCGCACGTGGTTGGGGAAGACCTCGCCGATGTAGACCCAGATGACGGCGCCTTGCGAGAGAGCGAAGAATCCGATGTAAACGATCAGAAGCCAGACCAGCATGCCCCGATGCGAATTGGTGGAAAAGACCCACGCGACTCCGGCGAGGCAGGTGGCCGTGCCGGCAGCGCCGATGAGCAGCAGCGTTTTGCGGCCGAGCTTGTCAATGACGCTCATGCCGACAATGGTGAAGATGAGGTTGGTGAGGCCGATGGCGATGGCCTGCTGATCGCCCGAGAG
>PLKY01000139.1:47047-48762 GCA_003140785.1 Acidobacteriaceae bacterium
TCGCCCATCAGCTTGAGCACGGCGAGAGCCTCGTCGATGCGGTCGCGCGAGGCCGACCAGCGTGGGCTGCGTGGAATGCCAAACAAAAGAGCCAGGAAAACTGCAGCCGGAAATGCGGCGACGCCTACCTGCCAGCGCCATTCCGTTGCGCCGAGGTGCAGAAGCCGGATCAGATAATTCGACGTATAGGCCACAAGGATGCCGAAGACGACGTTGAATTGAAACGCACCGACGAGACGGCCGCGCCACTTGGCAGGTGCAAGCTCCGCAATGTAAACGGGACCGAGCACTGAGGAAGCGCCGATGCCGANNCCCGCCGATGAAGCGAAAGACCATCAGCGCCGGCCAGTTCCATGCGAGCGCGCTGCCGATGGCCGAGATCACGTAAAGGATGGCGGTGAGGCGGAGGGTTTCGCGGCCGCCCAGCTTGTTGCCTACGACGCCGGCACCAAACGACCCGACCACAGTTCCGATGAGTGCGATCGCGACAGTCCACCCTTTGCCGTAGTCGCTGAGGCCGTAGAGGCGCACGACCGCATCGATGATGCCGGAGATAACGACAGTGTCAAAGCCGAAGAGCAGGCCGCCGAGCGCTCCCGTGAGAGTGGCCTTCATCAGGTTGAGATTCGGTCGCATCGTTCTGAGCCCCTTGAACTGTTCCCTGGAAATCCACATCATCCTACAGACTGTGCCGGAGCGCTGCAAACCTCCGTCGGTTCACGCGTGCGGGACGGATCTTGTTACTATCGCTAAAAGGATCCGCGAGATGCGCAGCTTTGCGCGGTCCGCGGATGCATCTAATTCTCAAGATAAGGATCATCTCCCCCATGACCCTGCAATTTCTTCTGTCTCAAAATTCTCCCCGTAACGCTGCGTGCGTTTGGCTATTGACCATTGCATCTGGCGCGACACTCGCGTGCAATGCACAAACCAAGCCAATGCCGAAACCTGATCCCGATGTGCTGGTGCTGAGCAACGGCGACACGTTGCATGGCAAATTCGTCAGCTCCGTGCAGGGAAAGCTGACATTTCACAGCGATCCGCTGGGCGATGTTTCCATCAGCTGGGACAAAGTGAAGGAGTTGCACACGACCGAGAAGTTCGCCGTGCTCGAAAAGAACCTGAAGCCTCATGGACGGAATAGCGCGGAGGCGATTCCGACGGGAACGCTGGAAGTGGCGAATCAGACTGTAACTTTGCAACAGGAAACCGGTGCCGCGCCCGCGCCGATTCCTGTGAAAAATGCGCTCTACATTATGAATGAAGCGACGCTCCAAAAAGAGCTTCATCACGAGCCGAGTTTCTTTGCGGGCTGGAACGGTGCTGCGACGGCTGGGGCAACGCTGGTGGCCGCGACTGAGAATCAGTACACGGTTTCGGGAGGTTTAGGGCTGGTGCGCGCGATTCCAATGGCGAGCTGGCTGAATCCGCGTAATCGGACTTCTGTGGACTTCACTGGCTCATTTGGGAAGATCACGGAGCCGGGATACACCGTGCCGCCCGTGCCGCCGGCAACGACGTCGACGGTTGTGCCAGCGGCTACGACAAAGACCACAATCTACCATGCGGACGCGGAGCGCGATGAGTATTTGGCGCCACGTTTTTTTGCTCTGCTGCAAACAGCATTCGATCACAACTTCGCCCAGGATCTGGACCTGCAACAAATCTACGGCGGCGGGTTCGGATGGACCGTGCTGAAGACGCCGAAGCAGGAA
>PLKY01000409.1 GCA_003140785.1 Acidobacteriaceae bacterium
GCGGTGCCGTTGAAGTTGAAGAAGTCACCGGAGCGCGCGCGGGCGCCGTGCTCCAGCACGAAGTGACCGTCGAGCAGGATGGCCTCAATCTGCGTCAACATGCTGTAGTCGCGGTTGAGGTAAGTCCAGCGCGTTTGCACCATGCCGATCTTCGGATCGGAAAAGTGATGAATCACTTTCATCAGCCAGTCCGGCGGTGGAACAAAATCGGCATCGAAGATGGCGACATATTCGCCCTTGGCCACCTTCAATCCCACGTCCAGAGCACCAGCTTTAAATCCATAGCGATTGGTCCGGTGAATATAGACGATGGGATGACCGAGCGCGGCGTAACGGTCGACGAGGGCCGATGCGACCTGTGTGGTTTCGTCGGTCGAATCGTCGAGCACCTGGATCTNNTCCAGCTTTTCGCGTGGATATTCCATCGCGCAGATAGATTCAAGCAGGCGATCGATAACGAATTGCTCGTTAAAAATGGGTAACTGGACGGTGACCCGCGGCAATTCGGCAAACTGCTTTGGGGGTTGCGGATCGTAATTCTTGCGGTATTTGCGGTAGATGTAGCAGAGCGTATAGCGGTGTACTCCGTAGATCGACAGCACGATCATCACCGCGAAATACGGAATGAGCAGCGCCAGGTCAAACCAGTTCCAGTGGTAAAGGCCCCTGAACGTCTGGTCCGCATACTGCATTTTCAGGTAGCGCCGCAAACCATTTTGAGGGGCGAACGCAAGGTAGGCGGCCGCGCGTTGCGACAGCTCGCTAAGCGGGCCGGACAGCCAATCCATGCGGTCAGCAAGCGAGGCGAACAGGGCTAAACCTCCATAAATGGGTCAAAGTCTATTGTAAGCGATAGGCAGAAAGGCTGGGTTGGCGCGTGGGGCAGTTGCGGCGCTCTCAGCCGCTGGCGTAAGGTGGGCTCAGCCAGGAGAAGCCAGCATTCATGTCTACTGTTGCAAGCTTGCCGATCGTAGCCGCTGCAGGTGGTAGTTTCCTGATCGAATCCCGTACGCCGACGGAGATCTTCACGCCTGAGGATTTGAATGAAGAACAGCGTCAGTTCGCCTCGGCCGCGGCACAATTTGCGCGCGAGGAGATTCTGCCCGCCACAGCGGAGATTGAAGGCAAGAAGACGGGCGTGCTGGCGGCGCTGATGCGGAAGGCGGGAGATCTCGGATTTACGGGGATTGAGATACCCGAGGAATACGGCGGGATGGGGCTGGACAAGNNGATGGGGCTGGAGAAGATCAGCTCAACAGTAATCACCGATCACTTGTCGGTGCTCGCCAGCTTCTCCACCGCGTTCGGCGCCCAGGTCGGTATCGGCGCTCTGCCGCTGGTGTGGTACGGGACTGAAGAGCAAAAGCGGCGCTATCTGCCCAAGCTGGCGACGGCGGAATGGATCGGCGCATATTGTTTGTCCGAATCGACGTCAGGATCGGACGCCATGAATATCCGCGCGCGGGCGACGGTCTCGGCAGACGAGAAAACTTACACGCTGAGCGGCGAAAAGATGTGGACCACGAATGGCGGCATCGCGGACCTTTACACGGTGTTTGCCAAAATAGACGGCGAGAAGTTCTCTGCGTTTCTTGTGGAGCGGACATCGCCTGGGCTGAAGATCGGGGCCGAAGAGCACAAGCTCGGGATTCGCGGCTCATCCACGTGCCCGGTGATTTTGGATAGTTGCACGATCCCGGCAACGAATCTGCTGGGCGAGGCTGGCAAAGGGCACCACATCGCTTTCAACGTTCTCAACGTTGGCCGGTTCAAGTTGGGAGTTGCCTGCGTGGGGGGAGCACGGCACGCGATGGCCCACATGATCCGCTATGCCAAAGAGCGCAAGGCATTCGGCAAATCGATCGCGGAGTTTGGATTGATCCAGCGCAAGATCTCCGCGTGCGCGACACAACTTTTTGCGGCCGAGAGCATGGTTTATCGCACTGCGGGCCTGATGGATGCGGGGCTGGAAGCGCTGGGTGAGAAGCGGCACGAGCCCCGCGAGATTCAGCGTCGCATCGAGGAATACGCCGTCGAATGCTCGATTCTGAAGGTCTACGGGTCGGAGATGCTGACGCTTGTTGCCGATGAGTTGGTTGCAACCATGGGCGGTTATGGCTATGTCGAAGAGTATCCGGCGGAGCGCTTCTATCGCGACGCGCGCATCAACCGCATCTTTGAAGGAACGAACGAAATCAATCGGCTCATCATCACCGGCTGGCTGATGAAGCGTGCGCTAAAGGGCGAGTTGCCGCTTCTCGGAGCCATCAAGAACGTCATGGACGAAGTGATGCAGCCGCCCTCATTCGATGCGGGCGACGTTGCGGGCGACGCGCTGGCGCGTGAAGCCGGGGTGCTTGGCGCGTTAAAAAAGGTTGCGCTTTTTGCTGCCGGTGTAGCCAGCCAGCGCTACATGAACGCATTGCAGGATCAACAGGAAGTGATGGCCGATTTAGCCGACATGATCGGACAGGTCTACGCGTTCGAATCGGCATTATTGCGAGCACGGAAATTGGCCGCTTTGAGAAAAAGCTCTGCCGATGCGGCTGCTGCGATGACCAGCCTGCTCGCCGACGAAAGCATGGACCTGGCCGAGCATGCGGCGAGGCGCATACTTGCTGCATGCGCCGAAGGCGACATGCTTCGCACGCAATTGGCAATTCTTCGTAGGCTGGCGAAGTTTAATCCTGCGAACGTGGTCGGTGTGAGCCGGACGATCGCTCAGCACTGTATTCAGGCGGAGCGCTATCCGCTTTAGAGATATCCGTTCCAGAGATTTCCGTTTTAGGGGCGCAGCAATTTCAGCCTGGGATTTCACGGCTTCAGTCGCTTTAGATTCTTGCATCCCTCTTCAATGTCGGCTTCGCAGGCGGTGTGGTAAAGCTCTTCAGCCTGTTTCACGTCCTTGCCGACGCCCCTGCCGTTTTCATACATCCAGCCGAGGTTGAAGCAGCCCCGCGAATACCCACTGTCGCAGGCCTTCCGGGCAAAAGTGGCAGCCTGCGCATCATCTCTCGCCACGCCTGTTCCATTCACATACATGGCCCCAAGATTGTTACATCCTTGAGCGTCTCCGCCGTCACAGGCCTTGCGGTAGACGGCCGCAGCCTGGCTGTCGTCTTTCCCAACGCCGTTTCCATTTGCAAACGCCAAGCCTAGATTGGTGCAGCCCGGCGCATAGTCGCCGTCGCATGCCTTGCGGAAGAATGCGACAGCCTGCACACCATCCTGCGCGATTCCTTTGCCATTCTGATACATCCAACCGGCGTTGTTGCACCCCATCGGGTTGCCGCTGTCGCAGGCTTTTTGCGCGAGGCGGGCAGCCTGCGCTTCGTCTTTGGGGACGCCGGAGCCGTTCAGATAGAGCCCCCCGAGGTTATTGCAACCGGTAGCGTCGCGTTCATCGCAGGCCTTGCGGTAGAGCGCAACAGCCTGTCCGTAGTCCTTGGCGACGCCCCTGCCATTGACGTACTCCACGCCGAGCGATGTACAGCCGGGGGCGAAATTGGCATCGCATGCTTTGCGGTAAAAGGTCACAGCCTGGGTATCGTCCTTTCCGATTCCTTTGCCGTTTTCGTACATCCCGCCAAGGTTCTTGCAGGCCAGGGCATCGGCGCCGTCGCAGGCCTGCCGGTAAAGCGAGACCGCTTCCGCTTCATCGGCGCCCACGCCCTTGCCGTGCTCGTGCATGGAACCGAGATCGTTGCAGCCCCTCATGTTGCCATCGTCGCATGCCTTGCGGTAAAGCTTGACTGCCTGACCGTCATTGCGGCTCACGCCTAAGCCGTTCTCGTACATCCAGCCGAGATCGGTGCAGCCGCCGGCGTTTCCTCCGTCGCATGCGTCGGTCATCAGGGGAAGCGCATCTCCATAACGCCGGTCTCGCGACAGAGCCGAGCCACGGGTGAAGGCTTCAAGAGGGGACAACTTTGCCTCCATCGGCGGCGGAGGAGTCGGCAGCGGAGGAGCTGCGTGCACGGGAAGGCGGGTGAAGACGAAGTCCCCTTCGTCGTGATTGGAGTTGCGGATGATGGAGTATTGCGGAAGCTGCTCGGAGCGTCCAGCCACCTGCTGCCGGACGTAACCGTAGAACAGATCGCTGGCGGTGAACATGGGTTGGTCCGCGGTTTCTAGGGCGCGCAAAACGGCGTAGGCGAAGACGGAATGACCATTGCTGCCGCTGTCGGAAACAGGTTCGTCGCCGCCGCTGGCCATCAGGGTGCGCGAGCGGGAGCGCAGCATCCGGTTGAGGAATGCTGCCTGGCCATCGCTGGGCACGGGTGTGCTGGCATCGCGCGTAAGCGCTCCTGAGTAGCAACTGTCCGAGACGATCAGCACGTGGCGCGATGGAAGCACGCGCACACCGGTCGTCAGGTCATCGGCAATGATGCGATTGGGGCTTGTGCCGGAGTCCGCATCGACGGGTAGCCAATAGGCCTTCTGGGCTTCGCGGTCGGAAACTCCGTGGCCGGCGTAGTAGATGAGCAGGCTGTCATTTTCGCCGAGCGTGTTGCGGTACTTGCTGAGTGCGTCGAGGATATTGAAGCGGGTTGCGTTCTGGTCCAGCAGGTAAACAACCTTGAAACCGTATCGGTCGTGGAGGAGATTGCCGACTGCCTTTGCGTCGCCGACCGCTGTTTTGAGTGTCGCCAGAGGCGATTGGTAGTTGTCGATGCCGATGACGAGCGCGTAGTAATTGCCGGCTGTTGCACCGGCTTGTGTTGGTTGAATGGGATCGAGGCCGCGGGTTTGAGCCATTGCGGCGGGGATTGCGAACAAGAGCAGGAAGACGGCAATCGTCAGGCGGATTGCGGCCAGAAGGCTTTGGCGGGAGCGAACCCGGGCCAAAACAACAGGCCGGTCCAATGCTTCGAACGATGGGCTCAGACGATTCAGCGCCACTCTGTTCCCTTTGCGGAGCGGAAAGTCGCCCCTTGCAACGCTTGCGGGGAATGCGCCTGGGGCTGCGCAATTTTACCTAATATTGCAGAGAATGATTGGGTTTTCTTTGGTGAGGTCCGTCGAGCGGAGGGATCGTGCTGTAGCCGTTTTCTTTGAGCACTTCGGCAATCGTCGCGGCGCTTTTCGGTATCACGGTGTTGTAGCCGGGAAAAGGAGCCGACCACTCTGCGATCGAGCCGAAACCGACCTGGTGGTTATTCCGGCCGGTAAGCAGCGCGGCTCGCGTTGGCAGTCGAAGTCAGAAGCCGTGGACATGGGCATTTCCTTTAGCGACAGCGAGTCGGCCCGTGTGTCGAAAGCACTCTGCGATAACAGTCGGACAGACCCGGCAATGTATCAAACCACTAGAAGTTGCCTACGAGACCGGAGAAGAGCACGTACCGCGCCGCCCCCTGCCGTACCTGTGAGCACACGCTCGCCGGATCAAGGATCGCTGCGCCTGATAATACACTGAGGTGCCTACCGCTCCAGCCAGAAGTCGGTTTCTCGGAAGTCACTACAGTTGAATCGAACTCTTCTTCCTGGGTGACGGCCTAGCTGGGACCTTATCGATTCCGTCCGTCGGATTGGTACCGAGATACGCCATAGCCTACCGGCATTAGTCGCGGTTAATTTGTAAAGTAGTAACTAGATACTTGCCGACTTAACAGTAGTAATGTCCGTTATCCTACTGCTCAATGGGACAGGCGCTCTGTAAATTTCTCGATCGCAATCCGTTCCATAAACCTGATTCGTCAGGTATGAACAGGGTTGGTTACAGCACGGAACGAGGCACGATGATTTATCAACGTGGACACAACTTTGCCGAAGTCCCGTTGGATGTGCTCCGTCCGAAGCGAATTAAAGCTTATGAAATAAAGGGTTCGGCATCGGAACTCACCGCAATAGAGACATTCTTTACCGGCAATGTACTGAACACGGTTCTGATGAATCGAGGGTTAAACGCCCTCGCTCATGGTCCACGAAGCCTTTTTGCCAGCCCAATCCAGCTTCCAATACTTACCCCAATCACGGAAACAGAGTGGACGCAGCGTTGGCAGAAACTGCCCGACATCCTACAGAAGCTCGATACGATCCAGATCTTCGACGAATCAAGCCGGATCAGTCGCCTCATCGCTGCCGTCGATAGAGGAAGTTGGAGCCACACCGCCTTGTACTCGGGGTGCGGAACGGTTTTAGAACCTGTCTAAAAACTAGCA
>PLKY01000408.1 GCA_003140785.1 Acidobacteriaceae bacterium
GCGCTGCTCGTTCTTGGGATTATTGGCTTTTTCGTCGGTCGCCTGATGCGCCGCCGCCGGTTCCTGCGCACCCTCGTTAAATCGCGCCTCGAGCCTGAGGAACTGAAGCGCCAACTGGATGCCGGCGAGAAGGTCTTTATTGTCGACTTGCGCCACCCTCTTGAGCTGCTGCCCGATCCCTTCACTCTGCCGGGAGCCCTGCACTTTTCGCCAGAAGGATTGGCGGCCAGGATTCATGAGATCCCACGCGACCGGGACATCATCCTCTACTGCACCTGTCCCAGTGAAGCGACGGCCGCAAAGACTGCCATGACGCTGCGCAAACTTGGCATCGAAAGGGTCCGCCCGCTGCGCGGTGGATACGATGAGTGGAAGCGGCTTGGCTATCCGCTCGACGCGATCGTACCGGTCATGCCGCTGGTACAAGTCTTGCCGGCTACGAGCTAGGGCCTGTTAACACTACTNNGTGGGCCCGCCACAGCCTTCGGGCTCGGCTTCGTCTAGCCGGATTTTCCCTCGCAACGCCACCTGTCCCAGTAGTGTTAACAGGCCCTAGACATCAGCTTTTCGTCACAAACAACGCCGCGATCCTGGTTCCAATGGGCGAGCCAATCCCACTGCACGCATCCGGGCCTGGCGCAGCGTCATACATGCCATTGCTCCCCTGCGTGATGTCGTTGAAGGCGCCCTGATTCTGCCACAGCTTCGGCGTTACGAAGCCCAGCTTGGTTCCGAAGCTGGCAAAGAGGCCAGCGTAGAGCGGAGCAACCGCGCTGGTGCCGCCGATCACTTCCGTCGATCCGTGAACAAAAATGGTGTAGCCAGTGTTGGGGTCCGCATCGGCACAGACATCGGGAACCATCCGCCCGCTGCCAGATTGCGAGTCTGCCGGCGCAGGGGGTGCGCCAATCTGAAACGCCTGCACCGGGAAGACGGTCGAGTAGCCTCCGCCTGTCCCGTGGCCATCTGTGGTGCCCGGGTTGTCGTTCCAAACCGTCTCCGCGGTCGCGGTCTTGTTCGTTCCACCGCAAGCCACCACATGCGGGCACGAAGAAGGTGCATCCACATTTGCCGGGGTAGGCCCACCGTCGCTCGAATCGTTGTCTCCAGTCGCGGCGAAGACGACCGTGCCCGCGCTCGCTGCCGCCTCAGCGACGGATTCCATTGCCTCGACCGCGCTCGTGCCCCAAAGGGCCTCGTCAGCGCCCCACGAGATGGAGCAGACAGCGCATCCGTCCTCTGCCGCCTTCTGCACCGCCGTGTCGATGCTCTCCGACCAGTAGACGTGAATCGTAGCCGCTTTGCCTGTGGCCGCGAAATAGGCAGCTCCCGCCACTTCGATGTCGAGTGCGACTTCGAGATCGGGATCATCCGCGGCGCCGACGCTTTGATTCGGGTTGTTTTTCGTTGCGTCCACCGAGACGTCGGTTATTTGCGGCGCAGGCTGGCCGATCGACTGGAAGAATGCACTGATATCCGACTGCACCCACCCTCCGCCCAACTCCACAATGGCGATGACTCCGCCGCCCGCCAGGTTGGCGGGCCAGTTGTAAGCAGCGCAAAGGTCCGGGACGCTCCATGGACCGGTTCCGGCTGCCCCTGCCGCGTCTGGTTTCATCAGCTTGAAATAGGTCTTGTGTCTGAATCTAGGTCCGGCCTTGTGGGGATTATCCATATAAGTTTCTTCTCCTCCTGTTTTTGTCGTTCGGCGGCGAGTATGCCACAGACGCATCCGCAGAAGCAAAACTTCCACGTCATCGAGAGCGAGTATCGTTAGAAAAGATCACAACGGAGCGAACGATTTTGGCTTACGACGACCTGCGCGATTGGATCAAGACTCTTGAGAAGCAAGGCGAGCTCAAACACATCCGGGAAGAAGTTTCGCCGGAGCTTGAAATTACGGAGATCACCGATCGTGTCTCCAAGATGGGAGCCGTACGTCATTCAAGCGCCAAGAGCAATGACGCTCCTGCAAAATCCAAATACGCTCCCGGCGGTCCCGCGCTGCTTTTTGAAAATGTGCACGGTCATCCCGGTCACAAAGTCCTGATCAATCAGTTTGGCAGCGAGCGGCGCATGGCGCTTGCTCTGGGTGTCAACAAGATCGATGAGATCGCTGACCGCATCACCGCACTGATGCATATGAAAGCGCCCGAGGGGCTTTTCGACAAGCTCAAGATGTTACCGCAACTTGGGGCGTTGACCAGTGCGTTTCCAAAAACTGTCTCAGCCAAAGACGCGCCGTGCAAGGAATTCATTCTCAAAGACAACTTCGACCTCAATGCATTTCCGATTCTCAAGTGCTGGCCGCACGATGGCGGCCGGTTTATTACGCTGCCCTGTGTGCACACGCGCGATCCGCGCACCGGCAAGCGCAACATCGGCATGTACCGCATGCAGGTGTACGACGGCCAAACCACGGGCATGCACTGGCAGAGGCAGAAAGTTGCCGCCGAACACTACCGCGAAGCGCTACGCCAAGCTGCCGCAACGCAGTCGACCGAAAATCCGCTCACCGCACGCGTAGCTGCGATGGCTGAGTCGGCCGGCGGCGCAGTCGCGATTCCTGGCGGGTCTATCGGAGGCTTGCCTCAGGTCTCACTCGGCAACCTGAAAGGCTCGCGGCTTGAGGTCGCCGTAGCCATCGGCACCGACCCTGCGACGACATTTTCCGCCATCGTCCCAGCCCCACCCGAAGTCGAAGAGTTCATGATTGCCGGGTTTCTTCGCGGCAAGCCGGTTGAAATCGTCAAATGCGAAACCATCGACCTTGAAGTCCCCGCGCACGCCGAAATTATTCTTGAAGGCTACGTGGAGTTAGGCGAGCTGCGCGCCGAGGGCCCCTTTGGCGATCACACCGGCTTCTACACCATGACCGACGAATACCCGGTCTTCCATCTCACCTGCATCACGCACCGCAAGGACCCCATCTACGCCGCAACCATTGTGGGCAAGCCTCCGATGGAAGATGCGTGGATGGGCAAGGCCGTCGAGCGCATTTTTCTGCCTGCGATGAAGATGACCATCCCCGAACTGGTCGACATTCACCTGCCTGTCGAGGCTGTCTTTCACAACCTGATGATTGTTTCGATCCGCAAGAGCTACCCCGGCCACGCGCGCAAGGTGATGCATGCCATCTGGTCGCTGGGACAGGCCATGTTTACCAAATGCGTCATCGTTGTCGACGAGGACTGCGACGTGCAGAACATTGGAGAAGTTGTGCTGCGTGTGGCCAACAACATCGATCCCGAACGCGACATTCAGTTCACGCTCGGCCCCATCGATTCGCTCGATCATTCGTCGCGCTTACCCAACTACGGATCGAAGATGGGCATTGACGCCACGCGGAAGTGGAAGGCTGAAGGATTCGATCGCCCCTGGCCCGCCATGATCGAAATGGACCGCGCGACCAAGGCAAAAGTAGATACGATGTGGGCCAAACTCGGCCTGTGAACAGTGTGCGATCTGCGGCACGATCAGTTGTCCCGCTTTGGTAGAATTCCGCCAGGCTCGATTGTCGCCATGGACCATGCGCATTTGTCTCCTCCGCATAACGACGCTCCTTTGCTTTGTGGTCTCAGCATGCGCGTTATTACATGCCAACGAGCCCTACGGACTGAACCTTCAAGGCGCGACTGTCCAGGAACTCGGCGGACCTGGGATACGTGTCGTGGTTCTCATCTTTGCGGCCAGCGATTGCCCTATCTCCAACCGCTACGTGCCGGAAATCGCACGTTTGAATCGCGAGTTCACAAGGCAGGGCGTCCGTATCTGGTGGGTATTTCCCAACCCCGAGGACAATTCGTCCACAGTTGCGGAACACAACCATGCCTTCGCCATTACTGAACCGACAGTGTTGGATATACGCCAACACCTCGTCCATCTCGCGCATGTAACCACCACGCCGGAGGCGGCCGTTTTCAGGTCGAGCGGGGATGTGCTCCGCGAAGTCTATCGCGGCCGCATCGACGATCGTTATCTCTCCATCGGACAGGAGCGCCCTCAACCGCAGCAGCACGACCTCGAAGCAGCCATTTCGGCCACTCTGGCCGATAAACCCGTCCCTCAATCCGGTGGCCCGCCTATCGGCTGTTCGATCGTCTCTTTGCAGAAGTGATGAAGAGAATTCGCTCCATTGCGGCGGTTGCGGCTCTAGCTGCTTGCATCGTGTTACTCAGCCATCCGCGCGACTCGACCGTCTACGGCGCGAATCCACGGCCTTCGCAGGCGCCTGCTGCCGCTTCCCCCGGCGTCGGAAAACTGGCCACGATCCGATCCCAGTCAGGACCGACCTGGAGCGGCGACGTCGCGAGCGTTCTGTATAAAAACTGCGCCACCTGCCACCATCCCGGCGGAGCGGGTCCATTCAGCCTGCTCACTTATGCGGATGCAAGGCGCTGGGGCCCGCAACTGATGACGGCCACCCAGTCGCGCTTCATGCCCCCGTGGCTGCCTGAGCCCGGCTACGGAGATTTTGCCGACGTACGCCGTTTAAGCGACCATGAACGAGATCTGATTAAGCAGTGGGTCCTTGCAAAGATGCCGCAAGGCGACCCTGCCGTCGCACCTGCACCGCCTCGCTATGACGCCAACTGGCTGATGGGCAAGCCCGATCTCATTCTCAAGGTTGCTCGCCCTTTCACGCTTCCCGGCGGGGGCACCGACGCATTTCGCAATTTCATCTTGCCCTATCCACTCAAGCAGACCCATTACATCCGGGCCATGGAAATCCGTCCGGGCACACCCCAAGTCGTTCATCATGCCAACATCACCATCGATCGCACGGGGAACCTGCGCCGGCAGTTTCCGAATGATTGGCAGAACGGCATAGCCGGCATGGAATTGATGGTCGATGCGGGGAATCGATTCGATCCCGATAGCCACTTTCTTTTCTGGAAGCCGGACACTCCGGCTCTTGTCGAGCCTGCGGGAATGCCTTGGCGGCTCGATCCGGGGAATGACCTGATCCTCAATATGCACCTCAAGCCATCCGGCAAACCCGAAACACTCGATGCGGAGGTCGGCCTTTACTTTACTCCCGACCCGCCCGCGAAGCAGCCAATGCTGATTGATCTCGAACGCGACGATGCGCTTGACATCCCCGCGGGTGATGCGAACTTTGTCGTGGACGATTCGTTCACCCTTCCGGTTGACCTGGAGGTGCTGGGCGTTTACCCACACGCTCACTACCTGGGACGCGATCTGCAGGGCTGGGCCATTTTGCCCAACGGCGAAAAGAAGTGGCTGGTTTGGATTCGCAATTGGGACATCGATCGTCAAGCGGTCTACCGCTACAAAGAGCCCGTGCTATTGCAAAAAGGCACCGTCCTCCACATGCGCTATACCTACGACAATTCTTCCACCAACATTCACAATCCTCATTCACCTCCGGTGCGTGTGCGCGCCGGCAATCGTTCAGAGGATGAGATGGCGCATCTGTGGTTCCAGGTGTTGCCCATCAACGTGCAGCCCGGCGCTCCGGATCCGCGTCTTTTACTTGAAGAAACATGGATGCGCAATCGGCTTCGCAAAACTCCGGGCGATCAGGTAAGCCTTTACAACGATGCTGCCGCGCTGGCTGGCGAGGGCAAGTTCGCTGAAGCGGTTTCCGCTTTTGAGCAGGAATTGAACCAGTCCCCGCACGACGTGCGAACCCTAACCGCGCTTGGGGCAGCGTTGGAAGGCGCGGGCGAGTGGCAGCAAGCCCAACAGCGCTTTCGGAGCGCAATTGACGCAGCAGGAACGGACGACGCCTCAGCTTGCGACCCTCGGTTCGATCTGGCCAGCTCCGAGTTTCATCACGGCCAGCCAGAAGCGGCAGCGGAGTTCCGGACGGAGGTGGCCGCGTGTCCGGAAGATGCTGAGGCACTGACGGGTCTGGCGCAAATTGAGATTGAAGCAAACCAGAGTACTCAGGCTGTTCAGCACCTGACAACGGCCATCCGCGTCGATCCCTCTTTCGCCGATGCACATGAGCAGCTCGCGCGTGCCTATGCTCAATCAGGCGATCTGCAGGGCGCACTCGCAGAACTCGAAAAGGCTGCTCAACTGAAGCCGGACGACGCGACAGTTCATTCCGGTTTGTCTCAAGTGCTTGCGGCGACCGGCAGCCTGCAGCAGGCCATCGACGAGCAGCGTGCCGCGCTGAAGCTTCTCGAAGACGATGCCGACGGGTGGAACAATCTCGGCGTTCTGGAGGCTCGCACAGGGCAGGTCCCGGCGGCGCGCGACGCATTTCAACATGCCTTGCGACTGGATCCGCAACATCCGCAGGCCAAATCGAATCTGGCGCGCCTGCAATCTCAAAACTGAATCTCGGAGATTCCGATATAGCCTCTGATATACCTGAATGCATGCATGGTGTATTTCGCGGGCTTTCGTTGGCTCTCCTCGCAGCGGCGCTCGCTCCCGCAAATCCCCTAATTGCCCAACAGTCACCCGACAATTTTCACTGGATCGACTTCCACGCGAAGCAGGATCAGGATACGTTTGTCTGGGTTATGCGCTCGCTCGATCCGGAAAAATGGACGGCGATCCGCGAGATTGGCGTCGAGTACGATGCGGCGCTGGTCGTGACCACATTGCGCAAGACACCGCAAACTCCTCCTGCCTTGGATTCGTTCTCCATCTGGAGTGCTTCGCTAACGAATCACAGCGTTACTTTGCTTCTTACGGGTACGAATCTGCGTCTGCTGGACTGGATGCTTTTTGCTGTCGGACGGCCGCGCGATCTTGGCGCCCTTTATGACGACTGCAATGAGTGCGACGCGTCGACGTTTCTTACGGCGTTTTATTACGACGTTCGCTCCCACAATTGGGCTGGGCGCTGGATGCGCGGTAACCAGGCAATTCCGCTCTCAAGTGCAAGCGCTCCGCAGGGCGTGACGTCGGCGCAGGCCTATGCCGTGTTGGCCGACCCCAACGGCCACGAGATTGTTGGCACGTGGAATCATCTCGACTATGGAAAAGCGAAGGCGCCGGAAGACTACGTCTACCAATACGACGTGGACCCGTCCAATGACCTGGAACGAACGCAGCCACTCAGTGGCAAGAATGCGGAAGCAATGAAGCGCAGGATTTGTGTTGGGTCGGATGCGGTGACAGGCCTGGCTCGAGGCCAGGACTCACCCCTTTGCCAGTCGAAGATTCAATCGCCCCACGGTACCGCTCGCAAGCCTGCGAACTGAGCAATTGGGAGCGAGTATATTCAACAGAGCATGGGACGTGTGTTCTCTGAATTCAGGAAGCGCAACCAGTCTCGGGTTTTTTCCATGATTGATCGTATGACGACAAACCGATTGCCTGGAATTAGTTACAGCAAGACACCTGCGTAATCACGAATTTTCTGCACGAACGTTGCCATGCCCATTCTCCGCAGGGCATCCAACCTTTTTGGAGCGAAAGTTAATGAACGCCATTCCCAGGTACGCATGCTGCCTATCAATCTCTCTTGTTACCGCGCTCATCGTTACAGGTTGCCACGGCAATCAGAACCAGAACGCGACAAACGCAAATCCCGCAAGCCCCGACCAGAGCCAGTCTCAGGACCAGGCACAGGACCCGACGTCTGCGAATGTTGTCCCGATTTCGAATACGAGTGCCGCCAACGCTCCGCGGGACAACAGCGGAGCGTATAGCGATCAAGGCGCACCGTCCGCAAGTCCCGACCAGCAATATGACGACGATTCCGGCTACGGCGAACAAGTCGCAGATACAGCGCCGCAACCGCCGCCCCCTCTACCCCAGTACGATCAACCCGATTGCCCCGGCGACGATTACATTTGGACACCCGGCTACTGGGACTACGCGTCGAATGGCTACTATTGGGTCCCTGGCGCGTGGGTGGAAGCACCCTACCAAGGCGCGCTATGGACGCCCGGCTATTGGGGCTATACCCACGGTCATTACGGCTTCTATCGCGGCTATTGGGGACCACACATCGGCTACTACGGCGGCATCAATTATGGTTTCGGCTATGTGGGCTTTGGATACCAGGGAGGGTACTGGAACCAGGGCCATTTCGATTACAACCGAAGCGTCAATCGTGTGAATGTGAACCAGGTGCACTACGTCTACAACCGCACGGTGGTCTACAACAACACCTACAACACGCGGATAAGCTATAACGGCGGTTCCGGTGGAATCAACGTTCGTCCGCGTCCCGCAGAACTGGCCGCAATTCACGAACAGCATGCGCCGCCGATGACCGCTCAGGTGCAACATGCGCAACAAGCGCGCGCCGACCGGTCGAACTTCGCCTCTGTGAATAGGGGCAGTCCAGCGAATCCGGTTGTTACGCGCCCCTTAGCCGCGGACCACAACATCAGGCCCCCTGCCCAGATCGCCGCGCGCAACGCGGTCCAGCAGCAGCCTCAACGGGCTCCCGAGCCGATGCGGCCGAACGCCGCACCTGCACCCGCCCGCGAGAATGGGTCCAACCGCGGAGTTCCCCAACCGAATGCGCCGCGCAACCAAGTCCCGCCGCCGCAGAACAATCATCCAGCGAACCATCCCCAGGAACGTGTTCCCATGCCGCGGCCTGCTGCTCCGCATATACAGCCCCCGCAAGCGAGGCCCGCGCCCCAGTACACGCGACCACAGCCTAATCAGTCTGTGCGCCCGATTCCTCAGTCGCAGCACACAGCCCCACCGCCGCAACGCACAATGCCATCTCGTCCCGCCCCGCCGCCCGCTCAAACGCAGCGCATGGAGCCTGCACGACCGGCACCTCCCCAGCACGCGCCACCACCGTCGCGACCGGCGCCACAACAAGCGCAGCCCAAACCGCCTGCGAGTAGGCCGGCAAAACGGCCCGACGAAAAGCATCCTCAGTAACGTGGATTTTTCGCGCGAAGGGTGCGCGCCTTATTGGGCCGTCAGGACGCGGATGCCCACGAGGTTGCGCACCCACCGCGCGGGGCGCTTTTCTCCCGTCGCGACGAGTTGAAAGAGACCATTGTTCCCCAGGGATTTTCCGTCGACCGTGTCCGCGACCAGAACCGCGCCGTCATGCACATCCGGTGTGATTTCGCCGATCGAGTAGACCATCTGGTAGCCATCCGATCCCTCGGCGACGATGTAGAGGCGGAAATCCTTGCCGCGCGGCTTGCTGGGCACGCCGAGTTGCGTCAGCAGGTCCGTCAAGCGCACGCCTGAGAAAGTCTGGTTCGCCTTGGCGTGCTCGTTGTACACCGTGATCGTCGTGTGTGGAAGTGCTGCCAGAGTTGCCGGAGTCCACTCCGCCGATTTCCCGCCGAAGCTGATCTTCAGCGGACCAGACGGCGCGGTGGCATGCGTCATCTCCTCTTGTATGCGCGAGGTGTCCGGCTGCGGGGGGGGCTCCCATCGGCTGGCCCTGGTTCTGACCCTGGCTCTGGCTGTGAGAGAGAACCGGCAATAGGCCGATGCCCAGAATCAAGACTGCTTTTGCAACCATTCCACGCATGCAGAATCCCTCCGCGCGATCCATCGTATACTGGACCCATGTCGATTGTGCGCAATCTTGCCGGCATCGCCAAGGGCATGAGCATCACCTTCGGCGAGATGCTGCAGCCCACGCAGGTCGAGAACTACCCCGACGGCAAAGGGCCCCTGCGCGGCGCGGTTTTTCAGCAGCGCTTTCGCGGCGCGCACGTGTTGCAGCGCGATGAGAACGGCCTGGAAAAGTGCGTCGCCTGCTTTCTCTGTGCGGCGGCATGCCCGGCAAACTGCATATTCATCGAGGCTGCCGAGAATACCGAGGAGCAGCGGATCTCCTCGTCCGAGCGCTACGCCAAGGTCTACAACATCGACTACAACCGCTGCATCTTTTGCGGATATTGCGTGGAAGCCTGCCCTACGGATGCGATCACGCACGGCCACGGCTTCGAGCTTGCCTCTCTGAACGCGACCAGCCTGGTCATGCGCAAAGAGGACATGCTGGTGCCGGTGGCGTCGCTTACCGCAGCGAAATAGCCCGCCGGCGTACCCTTCCCGATACCTGAAGCACTTTTGGATTTCACGATGCCTCCGTCTATCCTGAGGAGTGCATCCTCCAACACTCATTGCTCGGAGGCTTGAAAAGATATGACATCAGCCCGCGAACATCCCCTGTACGACATCCTCAGGCGCCGCATCGCCATCATCGACGGCGCGATGGGTACGACGATCCGCACCTACGGCATGAAGGAAGCGGACATCCGCGGAGAACGATTCAAAGACTCGAAAAAGGATCTCCTGAACAACGGCGACCTCTTCAGCCTGACGCAGCCGAAATTGATCGGTGACATCCATCGCCGGTTTCTTGAAGCCGGAGCGGACATCATCGAGACCAATACGTTCGGTGCGACCAGCATCACGCAGAGCGAATTCTTCGTGGACGACCCGCGCGAACACGGCGGCCGCAAGGATCCCGCCTTCTACGAGAAGATTATCGATGACCCATTCCTTGGCAATCTGGCCTGGGAGATCAATGAGCAGTCGGCGAAGCAATGCCGCGCATGGGCTGATCGAGTGGCGAACGAGACGGGCCGTCCACGGTTCGTTGCCGGAGCGATTGGGCCGCTCACGGTTTCACTCTCGAATTCGCCGGATGCCGACGATCCCGGCTTCCGTGTCGTGACGTTCGATCAGGTGAAGGCTGCCTACAAACAGCAGGCGCGCGCGCTGATTGCAGGCGGCGTGGACCTGCTTCTGGTTGAGACGATCTTCGACTCCCTGAATGCCAAGGCGGCGCTTGTCGCAATCCGCGAGGTGTTTGACGAAGACGGTCTTTCTGCAAGCGACAAGGAATTGCCATTGATGATCTCGGCTGCAGTCGGCCGTGGTGGCGAGACGCTGATCTCGGCGCAGACCACCGAGGCCTTCTGGAACGCGGTCGCGCACGCGAAGCCGCTGTCGGTGGGGCTCAACTGCTCCCTCGGTCCCGACCTAATGTATCCGTTCCTGAGTGAGCTTTCCGAAAAAGCAGACGTAGCGATTTCGTGCTACCCCAACGCCGGTTTGCCCAATCCGCTTTCCGAAACTGGCTTCGATCTGGGGCCGGCGGACATGGCTCGTTATCTCGGCGACTTTGCGCGCGCCGGGTTGATCAACATTGCGGGCGGATGCTGTGGCAACACCCCCGACCACATCGCGGCGATTGCCAAAGCGCTTGAAGGGAAGCCACCGCGAGAGATAGGACAAATCGAGGCCGCAGCATGAGCGAGATCCTATCACCCAAACCGTTGCGTCTCTCCGGCTCGCAGCCGTTCACGCAGCAGCGCGGGGTCTACATCATGATTGGCGAGCGGACCAATGTGGCCGGTTCGCCGAAATTTGCCAAGCTGGTCAAGGAAGGCAAATTCGAAGAAGCCGTCAGCGTGGCTCGCCAACAAGTTGAGAATGGCGCGAACGTCATCGACATCTGCATGGACGAGGGCATGATCGATGGCGTCGCGGCTATGACGCGCTTCCTGCAGTTGCTGGGAAGCGAGCCCGAGGTCGCCAAAGTTCCCTTCATGGTGGACTCCTCGAAATGGGAGGTCATTGAGGCGGGCCTAAAGTGCATTCAGGGCAAGGGCATCGTGAATTCGATCTCGCTCAAAGAGGGCGAAGAAAAGTTTCGCCAGAACGCTGCCGCCGTTCTCAAATACGGTGCCGCAACTGTCGTCATGGCGTTCGACGAACAGGGCCAGGCCGCGACCTTCGAAGACAAAATCCGCGTCTGCGAGCGGGCCTACAAGATCCTTGTGAACGAAGTTGGCTTTCCCCCCGAAGACATCATCTTCGATCCCAACATTCTCACCGTGGCGACGGGGATGGAGGAGCACAACAACTACGCAGTCGATTTCATCAACGCCACGCGTTGGATCAAGGCCAACCTGCCTCATGCGAAGGTCTCGGGCGGCGTTTCCAATATTTCATTTAGCTTTCGCGGCAACAACAAGGTGCGCGAGGCCATGCATTCGGCATTTCTTTATCACGCCATCGCGGCGGGCATGGATATGGGCATCGTCAACGCCGGGATGCTCGAGGTCTATGAGGAGATCGAGCCTGAGCTGAAAGTGCTGGTCGAGGACGTGCTTCTGAACCGCCGTCCCGACGCGACGGAGCGACTTGTCGACTTCGGTGAAACGCTGAAGGCTGCGAGCAGCGGCGCGTCAGTGAGTGAAAAGAAAGCCGAAGAATGGCGCAACGGCACCGTTGAAGAGCGTCTCTCGCACGCACTGGTCAAGGGCATTGACGCCTACATCGAGATCGACGCCGAGGAAGCTCGCGTCAAACTCGGCCGTCCTCTGTTGGTGATTGAAGGCCCGTTGATGGCCGGCATGAGCGTCGTCGGCGATCTGTTTGGAGCCGGCAAGATGTTTCTGCCTCAAGTGGTCAAGTCTGCTCGAGTGATGAAGAAGGCCGTAGCGCATTTGACACCTTACATGGAAGCCGAAAAGGCCGCAATGGTGGCGGCAGGCGAGGTCGTCAAGGCGCAGGGGAAAATTCTGCTGGCAACCGTCAAGGGCGACGTGCACGATATTGGCAAGAACATAGTAGGCGTTGTCCTGGCTTGCAACAACTACGACGTTATCGACCTGGGAGTGATGGTTCCCTGCGAAAGAATCCTCGAACGCGCGAAGGCGGAGAAGGCTGACATGATCGGTCTCAGTGGCCTCATCACGCCGTCTCTCGACGAGATGGTGCATGTGGCCCGTGAGATGGAGCGTCAGGGTTTCAAGTTGCCGCTGCTGATTGGCGGGGCAACCACGAGCCGCGCGCACACCGCCGTCAAAATTGCGCCGCATTACAGTGAGCCGGTAGTGCACGTGCTCGATGCCAGCCGTGCAGTGCCGGTAACCACCAGTTTGCTGAGTGACGAAGGCAAGCCTGCATTTGTCGCGCAGCATCGCGCCGACTACGAGAAGCTTCGCAAAACCCACTCGGCGCCGAGCCAGAAACTTGTCTCGCTGGAGACAGCTCGCAAAAGACATACTTCGATCGAGTGGCGTGCCGCAGACCTGCCCATTCCCGAATTCACAGGTGTGCGCGTCCTCGACAACTTTCCCTTAGCTACACTGCGCGAATTCATTGACTGGACACCATTCTTCCACGCCTGGGAATTGAAGGGCGTCTACCCGCGCATTCTTGACGACGAGAGACAAGGTGCCCAGGCGCGGCAAATCTTCACCGAAGCCAACGCGCTGCTCGATACCATGATCGAAAAGAAGCTAATCACGGCGCGTGGCGTTTATGGCCTGTTCCCCGCAAACGGCCAGTGCGACGATGTCGAGTTGTACGCGGACAATTCACGCGCAAAAGTCGTCGAGCGCTTTCACTTTCTTCGCCAGCAAGCCAACAAAGAGGGAAGCGAGCCGTGCCGCTCGCTCGCGGATTTCATCGCGCCGAAAGCAACCGGACTGCCCGATCACATCGGCGCCTTCGCGGTCACGAGCGGGATCGGACTGAAGGAGTTGTGCGACGGATTTCGCGCCAAGCACGACGACTACAACGCGATCATGGCGGAGGCTATTGCCGATCGCCTGGCTGAAGCCTTTGCGGAATGCCTGCACAAGCGGGTGCGCGATGAATGGGGCTACGGCCGCGCAGAGAAGCTCAGCATCGATGACATGGTGCATGAAAAGTATCGCGGCATTCGACCGGCCGCAGGTTATCCTGCGTGTCCGGATCACACCGAGAAGGGCACGCTGTGGCGCTTGCTTGACGTGCAAGCAAACACAGGAATGCTGATTACTGAATCCTTCGCGATGTGGCCGGGCTCGAGCGTCAGCGGGCTCTACTTCGCGCATCCGGAATCGCGCTATTTCTCGCTCGGCAAAATCGATCGCGATCAGGTCGCCGACTATGCCGATCGCAAGGGGATGAGCGTGGCGGAGGTCGAGCGCTGGCTAGGGCCTAATCTGAATTACGATCCCGCGCCATAGCAGCCGGCCAATTCCGATTCAGTGATGCTGTGCAACCGCACAGTAGAGCGCAATTGACGCATGCAAACGGCGGTGTTTAGATGGACGGCGGCGTGAAAGTCCATCGCGCCTCATGCGCGAAGGATCAGGGGCACTCAAAATGAAAGCGGGGAAGGGCATGCTTGCAGCACTGGTTTTGTCAGGCGCTTTGATGTGCGGATGTGGTGGCAGAGGCGGAACAGCGGCGCCGACGCCGACTCCCACGTCTGGCACGCAAGCTGCACCGCCCCTCTTCTTCACCGCAAACGCGCAAAGCGGCGCGGTGATTGTTACTCTCGAACCCGCGGCGCCGGGTGCGACCATCTACTACACCATGGACGGCACGACGCCAACCACAGCGTCGCAGATCTACGAAGCGCCATTCCTTGTCGCATCCAATCTGACGGTAAACGCCATGGCTGTGGCAAGCGGCGGCACGCCCAGCAAGGTCAATTCGCAGACTTTTACACCTAACATTCCATCCGGCACGCTCGTCTGGTCCGACGAATTCGCTAACCCTACCGCCGCAAATGCAGCACCAAATCCTAACGTATGGACGTACGACACCGGAAACAGCGGATTCGGCAATCATGAGCTTGAGAACTACTGCGCGTGGGGCTCGAACACTGCCCCTTGTTCGACGGCAAACCCCAGCACCTATGTCGGCACCGATGGCTACCTGCACATCGAGGCCCAGCAGCCTTCGCCGGGCGTGTACACGTCGGCGCGGCTCAAGACGCAAGGGCATTTCAGCTTCCAGTATGGCCGAATCGAATTTCGCGCACTGGTGCCCGAGGCGCAAGGCTTCTGGCCCGCGGCGTGGCTTCTGGGTAATAACATCGTCACGGCCGATTGGCCGGCTTGCGGCGAGCAAGATGTGCTGGAGCGCGTGAATGCCGCGAAAACCCCCGACTGGAATGAAGGCTCAGTGCACGGCATCGGATTCACGGGCGACACCGGGCTGGGCACCGTGGTCAATTTTCCTTCCGGACAAACCGCGGCTCAATGGCACACCTACGGCATGATCTGGGCCAAGGGCTCCGTGGCCTATTACATCGATGATCCCACCCATCCTTATGTCACATACACGACTTCCAGCCTTGCGAATTTGAAGGGCGCAAGCTGGCCCTTCGATGCGGGTCAAAGCAACTTCATCCTTCTTAACCTCGCCATTGGCGGGGACTGGCCCGGCCCTCCGAATGCTTCCACGCAGTTTCCATCAGAGATGCTGGTGGACTATGTGCGCGTCTACACGAACTGAGCGCGAGCGCAAAAACGTCTGAAGCCCAGCACCGCGCACTGTTCCCTCGTGAATTCCGCTGATTGGTCTTCATGCGAAGGCTGTAAGATTCTCCTTCGGAGAAATCATGCCTCGTTCGCGTTTCTTCCTGATCTGCCTGTTGGGCTCGCTCTTCGCTGCGGATTCATTCGCTCAATATCCGGACACTCGCCTCCGAGTCGCCTCACCCGACGGCCAGATCGTATTCATCCTGGGAGACGCGAATGCCAGCCAGGCCCTCGAGCCGGGCGTGAACGATCTGCGATACGCAGTCGATTTTCACGGCAAATGGCTCATGGATGAGTCGGTGCTTGGTCTGAAGCTGGAAGGACAGCCTGCACTGGGGCCCGGCATGAAGCAAGTCCACGTGCAGACCGGCCAGCATGACGAGACCTACACCATTCCCGTTGGGAAGACGAGCAGTGTCCGCGATCATTACAACTCCGCCCTCGTGGATTTTGCCGACGATGCCGGGCGCAAGCTTTCAATTGAAGTCCGTGCCTTCGACGACGGAGTGGCGTTTCGCTACATCATCCCGGATCAGCCGTCCATCCACAGCGTGCGCATCGAGCACGAGCTGACACAGTTCCGCTACGCAAAAGACGCGATGCTCTATCCGCTCATCCTCGACGGTTTTCAAACCCCCTATGAGGATGAGTATCAGGTGCGCCAGGTCAGCGGCATACACCATGACTGGCTCGTCGGTTTGCCGTTGCTGGCAGAGGTTTCCGGCGTTGGCTGGGTTGCAGTGACGGAAGCCGACATCGACAACTATGCGGGAATGTACCTGCGCAAAGATCAGCTGGCCTTCGCATTTCACGCGGAGTTGTCGCCTCACATCGACGCAGCCAACATTGCGGTCGAAGCCAATGCGCCGGTCACCACGCCCTGGCGCGTGTTGATGATCGGCGACGCGCCCGGCCGCCTGATTGAATCGAACATCATTCTCAATTTGAATCCGCCCTCGAAGATTGCGGACACGTCCTGGATCAAGGCGGGGAAGTCGGCGTGGGACTGGTGGTCCGGTGAAGCGGCTCCAAGCATGACCTCGAAGCCAGGCATGAACACGGCGACAATGAAGCACTACATCGATTTTGCTTCGGCGTCGGGATTTCCCTATATGCTCATCGACGCGGGCTGGGCTGTGGCCGATCGCAAGGGACCGCAGGACTACGCTGCGTTGGCCGACATCACCCGCGTTGTGCCGGCGATCGACATGCCGGAGCTCTTGCGCTATGCCAAGGAAAAGAACGTGCGGATCTGGCTTTGGTCGCATTGGACCTCGGTCGACAAATACATGGACCAGGCTTTTCCGCTGTTTGAGAAATGGGGGGTCGCCGGGGTCAAGATCGACTTTATGAACCGCGACGATCAGTGGATGGTGGATTGGTATCGGCGCGTGGTGGAGAAGGCTGCCGAGCATCACCTCATG
>PLKY01000267.1 GCA_003140785.1 Acidobacteriaceae bacterium
TGTGTTCATGAATAATGCAGGCTAGGCTCCGCAAGATGGAGCAGGACGAAGAAGCGCATTCGATAGTCGGCGCATAAGGGTGAAAGGTCCCTTAACGTTCAGTATTGCAATTGCGCGAGCTACCCTGGGTACGTCCCGGTTACGTACCCCTCCAACGCCTGAATAGTTTGCGCCTGACCGGAGATCACCCATTTCACAAGGTCTCCGATGGAGATCACTCCGACGACGGCGTCATGTTGCACTACCGGAAGATGACGAAAATGGTGGTCCGTCATCATCGCCAAGCATTCGTCTACCGTGTGCCGCGGACTCACGGATACTACCGGACAAGTCATGATCTGGTGGACTTTGGTCTCTCTTGAAGGGTGGTCCATCAGGATCCCCTTGCGCGCGTAGTCACGCTCGGACAGGATGCCAACCAGCCGATCGTTGGAAAGGACCAGCAAGGCACCAACGTCATGCTTTGCCATCTTCTCGAGCGCTTCGTAAACCGACTGTTCGGGAGCTATCGACAGTACGGTGTTCTGATTCTTCCAATTCAGCACCAATCCAATGGTGTCGGAAATGCTCATCAGACCCTCCTGAAACCTTAGTGGGGGTGTGAAAACGAATGTCTTTCCCATACGACCCTTGTCGTCGCGGAACAGCTGGATTCAATTCGTGCTGAACTATAGTCCCGGCATCCGGGTCAAAACAACGTATTCGCCGGGTCGGTGAGCCGTCCAGAGCATTCCTGGCTCGGCAATTCGACAGTGTCCGACAATATAGTCCATTTTGATAGCGGAAGAATAGAGTGGAAATTCCTTAGTGGTCAAAAGAGGTCTATTTCGACGAGCCGCGGGACTCGAGCGGCGATAGGGCCGGACCGCAACAGCTCGAAAAGAAGGCAAATTTGAGCCGGGCCACTGTTACGCGCGATCTTCAGTCTTCACAGGGGGATCGGCGCGTTCGGACAGGAGCTCATCGACGTGCCGCTTTGTTTGCTTGGCCACATACATGGCAGCATCGGCGGCACTCAAGAGACTATCCCTGGTAGTGCCGTCCTCGGGATAAAGGGCGATGCCCACGCTTGCAGAACCGCGCAGGACATATCCATCTAATGGATACGGATCGTCAAAGCTGCTTTCCAGGCGCTGTGCAATCTCTTCGACTTCCCGGCGGCTGTGAATCATCGGAAGCACTACGGCAAATTCGTCGCCACCGAGCCGCGCCAGCATGTCGATGGCGCGGAGCTGGCGCTTCATGCGGATCGCCACTTCCTGCAGGAACATATCTCCGACCTGGTGGCCGTAGACATCGTTCACCTGCTTAAAGTCATTGAGGTCAATGTAGATCAATCCGAAGACGCCCGCGCTCTGGCGGGCCTGAGCAATTTGCAGATCCAGATTGTTTTCCAGCGAGAATCGGTTGTGGATGTCGGTGAGCAAGTCAAACTCGGAGCGGTGAACCAGATCGGAATAGAGCCGCCGGGTTTCAATGGCCAGAGTGGCCAGCCCCACAGCCATCGAAAGGGGAGCCGATTCGTCGGCGTACCGATGGGCGAGCGGATCGAACGCGGCGTACATCGTTCCGAGCGGCGATCCGGAACGGGCGAGAATCTGCTCGCTGACGATACGGAAAGAAGTGAGGTTATGCGGGCAGTTTCCGAGTTGTGCTCCATCGAAGATCTGGCACCAACACGGTGCGCCACGGAGCTTGAAAGAAACCAACTCGGTGATCTGTTCGATGACCTCGGCGAGAGGACGGGAGCCGTTAATGTCTTCAAGAATTCTGCCCCGCCGCCGCTCGGCGTAAGCTACCTCAGCGTTTTGATGACGCACTTTGCGTTCCACCACCCAGGCCCTCGCGCCTGCGGCCAACAGCAACACAAGCAAAAGACCGACAAGCAGGGTGAGGTTGCGAACGTTCAGCATGGATGGCTTGGCAATGACGGAAATGTCGTCGAAGGAGCGGATCAGGATATTGAACGGCGCCTCCTCTCCCGGATTGACTGCGCTGCTGTCCAGGATTGTGCAAATGCCAGTGACATGGACTCGCGAGCCCAGAGCTATCCACCGCATTGGCGGCAGAACCGCGGACACGCGCGGGTGACGATAGATCGCAGTGAACAGCCGTCCATCGGAGACCACGACATATTCGTCCTGCGTGGCCTGCCGGAGCTCGGTGACTATTTGACCGTCGATGGATACGAGATCATTCTGATGCCCGTCGGGCTTGTTACTGCTCCAGAAACCGAGTTGGCGCCAGGTCGCCGACTGTGGCGCGATGGGCGCAAGGAGGTGGCTATCCCGAATTTCGCCGTCGGTGAGGCTCAAGAGACGGTCGTGTGCATCGGGAAAGCCTGTTCCGTCCGCGAGGTCGCCAATCTGCAGAGGTTCACGAGTATGGGTTGAGATCCACAGGCTCTTGGATCCGTCCTGAAGCACAACGGCGGAGCCGGGCTGGTAATACGTAATGGTTCCATGAACCTGGACGCGGCGCGTGGAATCCCGTACATGGTAGCCGGAGAGAATCTGATCCATGGGGGTGGCAGGAAGGGACCAAAATCCGATGCTGGCGCGCTTGATAACTTTAATGTTCGTCAATTTGGAAACGTAGAGCACGCTTCCAGTCTGCTGCATCTTGTCGTCGAACTTCCCGGCGGCGACCCCGGTGATCTCCACATCAGCGTCCAGGAGGTCTCTGAGCGCGCTTTCATCGTTATTGTCGACGTACGCTTCAATGTGCCCCCCCTCCGTGAGCAGTTGCACGAAGGCACTGCGTACTGGGGCGGCCGGACTGACCACAAGGTCCGCGGCGCGGACCTTGGCTTCAACGGTAACGAGCCGGGAGTCGTACTCGCCGCGAATCAGCTCATCGAATGTCGCTAGCACAGGTTTTGGCGGGTCGCCGTGGCGGAGCAGGGTGATGGCACTGGCCACCAAGAGAGGTCGAAAACTTCGCTGTGTCTTGCCCTTGATGAAGACGCGGTCGCCGGGAAGCAGTGCCGCAGTCGCGGGGGGCCGGACGAAGAGTGCAGAGTCACCGTCCTGCACGAACAGCAGACTCTCATATCCACGGGAATAAACAACCGTGGCTTCGACAGCAACGGAGAGTGCATGACTCGCCTCAGCATTACTGAGTGAGTGAACGGCGTGAAGGGATGTAAGTGTAGCGGGCTCAGAAGCCCAGGCCGAGGAAAGAGACGCCAAAACCAGCATCACTGCAGGAATCGGCCTCCGGAGGAAGAAGTCAACAGCCTGGCCGCAATAGCGCCGCCTGGTTCCCTCAGCTTCGTTCATTCCTCTACCCTTCCGGGCCTACCTTTGGCAAAGTCCTCGTGTAACGTAGCGTTTCAGAGCTCTTTATATTTTCGGACTGCGCCAACTTTGCGGCTCATATCCGGCTTTGTGGACCTAGGCCATAAGTACCGCTCAATTCATGCAAGGGTCCCCCGCAGCCTAACAGGACGATCCTAACTTCATACTTGAATCTATCTATGGCGCGCCATCCCCCTTTTGATGCAGATCTATACGAGTGAATATTCGCTCAAACAATGTCTCTATGCAATGACTTACGTCACGTGCTCTGTGCAACTATCGAGGAATTCTAATGTTCGGACGATTAGACTTAACTAAATGTGCGTCCTCTTGATTCGGGGACGCCTTTCTGTTTGCAGGCTATTTCGGGCCCAAACAAATTCGAACCGGAGTGATGGCTGCTCGATTCGCGGTTCGCAGATGAGGCTGGCATCAATGACAGGGTGGCAACAACTACTGAGGTCGGCCCTCGCCCCTATCTCCGCAAGAACCAACTGTCACGGACAAGCAGTTGTCCTCGGCCCTATCTTTAGTAGACCGATCAGAACGATCAGTTTCATTGTTTCGCATGCCAACCTCGCATTCTTAAAAGGAATGGACATATCGGTTCTAAGTGTGACCGGCACGATGGCCATCTCCCTTCTCGCGATCGGAATTACTACCGTGAAGCTGTTGCATAGCAACATTGCGAGCAAGCCCGGCGCAATGGCGACCAGCCCGTCCTACATCCGAATGCATGCGCTACGGGCTGCCGCGATCGCCGCGACAATCATGGGCGTCTTTGAGCTATCGAAGATGGTCCTTTATCCCGACCTCAGAGTCTGGGTCTCTCATCTCATCTCGATCCTCTTCGCTGCACTGTTAGTCTCCATCGCCAGCTTCTCTATTCTTAAGCGGCAAGCGCGACTTAGGCTTGAGATTGAGTTGAGAGAAGACCGTTATAAGTTGCTTTTCGAAAAGAGCCTGGCGGGTGCGTACAGAACAACGCTGGACGGCCTTGTCCTGGATTGCAATGTCTCATTTTGCCGGATGTTTGGATATACGGCACGCGAGGAAATGATCGGCCACTCGATCACTGCCGGCTACTTCAGCACTTCCGATCGAGTCCAATTCATTGAGAAGCTTCGGGCAGAAAAGAGTCTGACCAACTTCGAGCAGCGCCTGCGACGGAAAGACGGGAGCCCGTTCCCCTCTGTGCCAAGATGAGTGA
>PLKY01000388.1:0-11187 GCA_003140785.1 Acidobacteriaceae bacterium
CGTTCTGGTCGTCATCGCCGCCCCCGTTGGGGTTTTGTGGCACCTGCTGAAGGCCGTGCGGATTCCGGCGCCGGTTTGTGGACTGCTTGGGCAGCGTCTCCGTGTTGATGTTGACCACTGCGGGGCCCACCTCTTTGGCAATCCGGACAAACTCATTGGGAGGCACGGAAGAATTCACCACGTGGAGGGGCGTGGCGTCCGTACTCTCGTTCTGCTTTTCCTGTCCGCGCACACCATGCGCGAGAAAGGAGCCGCCCACAATTGCGGTGGAAAGAGTGGCAAGCACAACAAAAGTTGACGCGAGACGGCGGGCGCGCAGCCGTTCGAAAATCGATTTCATGAGTTCGCTGACCTCGTTTTGCGCGACCAGCCCTTGGGGCTGGAGCGTTCATTGCACGTTCTTACAGTATAGCGACTGGCACGGGCATCGGAGCGAACTCGACCCTGTTGCCGACGCATGCCCGTCGTGAGGAAATGTCTCCGATGCAAGGGATTTCTACCCCGGCAGGAATCATTGGCATCAGTGGATTAGACGCATGTTGTGCGCAAAGTGTCGTTCAGTGGGCGTGCTAACATCCTGCATGGAATTCAGGAAGAGATACAAACAACTTATCGCGCTAGCGGTGTTTGCAGCGAGCGGGGTATTGCTTTCGGGGCAGAATGCCCAGCCGAACGGTCCGCCAAGCACTCCGCCAAGCATCATGGACCGGCTGAATGCGATGATGGCCGGCGGCAAGAGCGCCTGGACGCCTGAACAGCTGAGCACGATGGAGCGGCTGCGCGATGCTGCGATGAAGGATCCCTATGCGCTGGATGAGCTGCGCCATCTGACCGACAACATCGGGCCGAGACTCAGCGGCTCGCCGCAGGCGCGGCAGGCCGTGGATTATGTTGCCGGTGAGATGCGCGCGCTGGGCGCAGAGGTCACGCTGGAGAAGGCGACGGTGCCTCACTGGGTGCGCGGTGTGGAAAAAGGCGAGATCGTCTCCTGGCCCGGTCAGACCCCCGGCACAACACAGAAAGTCGTGCTGACAGCGCTCGGTGGGAGCGTGGCCACACCTCCAGAGGGTCTTTTGACCGGGGTTGTGGTGGTGGATAACTGGCAGCAGCTTCATGCGCTAACACCCGACGCGGTGAAAGGAAAGATTCTCCTGTTCAACCACAAATTCGATAAAGAACTGGCCGCGCACAGGGCGACGGCCTGAATGCCTACGTTGGTGGGGTGGTCTACCGCGGCGCGGGACCGATTGCTGCTGTGGCGGCGGGAGCCGTGGCAGTCCTGGTGCGATCCGTGGGTGGGGCGGATTTTCGGCTGCCGCATACGGGCATGACGGAATGCGCGCCCGATGAGCCGAAAATCCCCGCGGCCGCAGTGACCGCCGAGGATGCCGATCTGTTGAAAGATCTCACAAGCCAGGGACCCGTCAAGTTGCACTTCACGCTGACGCCGCAGACTCTGCCCGATGCGTCAAGCTACAACGTGATTGCCGATTGGAAGGGAACCGAGCATCCGGAGCAGGTAGTCGTGGTGTCGGGTCATCTCGATTCATGGGATCTTGGCACAGGAGCGATCGACGATGGCGCGGGCGTGGTGGTTTCGATGCAGACGCTTCATCTGCTCAAAGAGCTCGGCATTCACCCTCGGCGCACGGTGCGCTTCGTTGCCTGGATGAGCGAGGAAGAAGGTTCGGAAGGCGCAGCCGCGTATATGGCGGATCACAACAGCGCGATCGCAAATCACATCGGAGCCATCGAGTCGGATCTCGGTGCTGATCATCCGGCAGGAATCTATTACGCGGGGAAGGGCGAACTGGGGCAGTGGCTGCGGCCGGTCGCACAGGTTCTCGATGCAATTGGAGCGGAGACACTGGTTAGCGCACCGGAAGCCGGCGAAGATATTGCCGGTCTCACCGCCAAGGGCGTGCCGAGTTTCGCTCCCGTGCAGGACAGCCGCTTCTACTTCAACTATCACCACACAGCCGCCGACACTTTCGACAAAATCGATCCGAAGCACCTGAACGAGAATGCTGCGGTGATGGCTGTTCTGGCGTATGCATTGGCCGACTCGCCGGAGCCGGCTCCGCGCTAGCGACCGGCTTAGTTCGATTCGTGATTCTCGGCGCGGCCAGTGTTGATGATCGCCGCCAGGCGGATGAGGAATTCTCGCTGTGCGGGATGGATTTTCTCGTTCGCCTCCGACAGAGTGAACCACGCGGCGCGGTCGACCTCGGGAATCTCCTGCATCTTTCCGGATTTTGGAGGCCACTCCATCGAAAACATGTTGCTGCGGATCGCGTTGGCATCGCAGTCTCCTTCGACGGCCCACGCGGTGACGACTTTGCCGGAGCTCAGCTTGATTTCGGACAGCGAGTTCAACTCCCCAACGGTCGGTACGAATCCGGTTTCTTCCTGAAATTCTCTTCTTGCTGCGGAGATTGGGTCTTCCCCGGTATTGTATTCGCCCTTGGGAATCGACCACGCGCCGAGGTCCTTCGTCTTCCAATATGGTCCACCGGGGTGAACTAGGAAAACCTCGAGCATGCCGTAACGCCGACGATAGAGGAGTATTCCTGCACTCAATTTGTGCATTGATCAAGTTCCTTGCCTCAGCTTAGACGATGGCAGAGTTCCCGCGTTGTCGTTCAGCCTACGCGATCCGATGCGCCGCTTCGCAAGTGATCATGCTTCGTGCGCGGAGGGAACATGTGGTGGCGGAATCAATTCGGTAAGCGCAATTCCAGCGAGAATCAACAACGCACCAACGGCGGGTCGAAGACCGAGGCGCTCTCTCATGAAAAGAAACGATGCAATCCACGCAAAGACTGGCTCCATGGTCAGGAGCAAGGCGATGTGCGTCGACGGCAAAATGGCCTGTGCCCAGCTCTGAATCGAGAACGCGGCAGCTGTGGCGAGAGCCGAAGCGATGGCGAGAGCGACAACAAGTCTTGGCGTGAAAAGAAGCTGCGGGTGCTCGATCATCGGCAGACTGATAGCCATGAACACCGCGCAAAATCCTACCTGCAACAGCGCCAAGGGCTGAAACGGGATGCGCGGCGATACATGGCTCAGCGCAATGCAGTGAAATGCGAATCCGATCGAGCAGCCAAAGGTGAGCAGGTCGCCTAAATTAATCGAAGAGAAGTCGGGAAGCAGAGCGGCGACTCCGTCGAATGCGGTTGGGCCGTGTGGCTGCGTTGTGGAAGGCACCGTCAACAGCAGGATTCCCATAAACGCCAAGGCGGCGCCAGTGTAGGCGTTCCAACGCGTCGGGTGCGCGTTGGGCGGGCGCAGCGCCGGGATTGACGAGAACAACGGCACGAGCACAACAACGAGTCCCGTGATAAATGCCGACTTCGATGGCGTGGTCCGGACGAGTCCGATGGTCTGGAACTGATATCCCGCCGCGAGAAAGAAGCCAACCACCGCACCCGCTGCCAGATGACTCAAACGAATGCCTTGCCAAGAGCGGTGATAGGCGACCGCGAGGAATCCAAAAGCCAGAGACATGCGCACCAAGTTGAATGCCGCGGGTGTGGCATCGGTGAGCGCGGATTTGATGAGCACAAAAGTAGAGCCCCAGACCGCGACCACAAACAGCATGAGGAGATAGGCGCGCAGCTTCATGGGTTTTGATTCCTGGTGCAACTGCGGAGAGCATTCAGGTCTGCAGATTCATTGCGCATTGGCGCTTGCAATGTAGGTCTGCTTGCCCGCGACAAATGTTTCGAGCACATTTGTTTTGAGGATGGCCGGCGCGTCAACTTTGTAGAGATCGCGATCCACGAGAACAAAATCCGCATCGAAACCGGGTGCTAGTTTGCCTTTATGCTTCTCAGCAAACTCGGCGTAGGCCGAACCCTGCGTGTACGTGTAGAGTGCCTGACCCCGAGTGATCTTGTTTTCCGGATAGTACGCCTTCGTGCCGCTCTCGTTCATCCGCGTGACCGCTGCATAGAGGCCGCGAAAGGGAGTGACTGGCTCGACAGGATAATCGGTTCCAAAGGCCAGCGGCACCCCGGCGTCGAGAAAGGCCTTCCACGCGTAGGAATACGCGGCGCGCGTCGGGCCGAGGCGATCTTCAGCCCAATTCATGTCGGTGAGGAGATGATTGGGCTGCATGGACGCGATGACGCCGAGTTGCTTGAAGCGCGGGATGTCGGCAGGATCGACGACCTGTGCATGTTCGATCCTATTCCGTGCGGTCGTCGAAATTCCCGGTTGCGCGTAGGCATCAAGTGCCATCGCCGCAGCCTTGTCGCCGATGGCGTGGAAACCAAGCTGAAATCCGGCCTTTGCCCGTTCGACAGCCATGGCGTTCAGTTGCGCCTGCGTGTATTGCGGCAGGCCTGAATTCTTCGGATCGTCGGCGAACGGCGCCTTCATTGCGGCCGTTCGCGATCCGAGCGACCCGTCCATGAATCCTTTCAAAAATCCCGTGTGCAACATGGGATCGTCCAGGTCGTGATGCGTGCGCATTTTGATCAACTCGGATAGTGGGTCCTTGAATGGCAGCCACTCCGTGATGCGTACCTTGAGTGCGCCCTCTTTCTCCATATCCTCGAAGACAAGGAAGTCTTCCCAATCGCTGAAATCCTGCACGCTGGTGATGCCGTGCGAAACAGCGTCGGCGATGGCGAGCTCGTCGCCGCGTCTGCGCTCCTCGTGCGTCGGCGGAGGAATCACTTTGTAGACCAGGTCCTGCGCGGACTCGCGAAGAATGCCGGTGGGCTCGCCGTCGGCGTCGAGATCGATGGCTCCGCCCTGCGGCGGCTTGNNGGCTTGGTTGCGCTTGTGACACCTGCAGCTTTTAGAGCCGCGGTATTCGCAATCGAGATGTGGCCGTCAATGCGGTCGAGGAACGCGGGATGATCGCCGGTGACTCTGTCCAGGTCCCGGCGGGTTGGCAACGTTTTATTCATCCAGAGCGTATGGTCCCAATTGCCACCGGTTAGCCAGTGTCCGGCGGGAGCAGCATCCGCAAACGTCTTTACCTTGGCCAGCATCTCATCGAGCGACCCGACGCCGGTGAGATCGACATTGAGCTTAGTTCGTCCCGCACCGCCCAAATGTGTGTGCGCGTCGTTGAATCCGGGGAAGACGTAAGCGCCGGTGTGGGCGGTGTTCAGATCGCGGAGCACCGTGGCAGGTCCAGCGAGGTGCTTGATTTCTTCATCGGAGCCTACTGCAATCACCATACCGCCGCCGAGGGCCATCGCTTGCGCAGTCTCCGGATTGTCTTCGGCGAAGCCTATTCCGGTGTAAATGACGCCGTTGAAGAAGATGATCTCCGGAGCTTTCGCAGATCTAGCATTTGATGATTTGGTCTTGGTCGAGGAAGTTTGCTGTGTGTACGAAGTCTGTGCGAGGCACCACGGAATCGACGCGATCGACGCGGTAAGGAGAAGGTAAGCGGCACGCATGCGCGGAGTCTACCAGAAGGGTGCTATTGTTCCGCGGCCCATTCTGCGATGGCGAGTGTGAGGAGCAGTGCTCTTCGCAAACCGAGTTCACGATTCTTGTCGGTGTACCATTCGGCCAGCGTGTGAGCGCCGCCGCCATCGCCTCCAGCACCCATGGAGAGGGCAGGAACCCCGCGTGCAATGGGAATATTGGCGTCGGTCGAGCCGAGGCGGAGGTCGGTGCGAATCCCGAGATGACGGTCAACCGAACGTAGCGTTTCGAGCACCGGGGAATCGGGAGGAAGCTGTGCAGCGGGTCGGTCGCCGATTATTGTGATGGTGAAAGTGAGGGGTCCGCGACTGCGGCCACGAGGCATTTTGGCAATCTCATTCGCGCGACTGACGGCATCTTCGACGGAACGATGGAGGGCTACCTCCAGACGCAAAAGCTCGTCGGAGCTTGTCGAACGAAAATCAATCGAGGCAGCTGCCCGCTCGGGAATCGAATTCACGCTCGTGCCGCCGTGGATGGTTCCAATGTTCAGCGTGGTACGCGGTTCGTCTGGGAGTTGGGTTTCGCCGACGACGGCCAGCGCCGAGGCGAGAGCGGCAATCGGGTTTGGTGTGCCGGCATCGGTAAAGCTGTGTCCGCCGGGACCGCAGATTTCAACTTGAAATCGCAGGCTGCCGAGAGCCTGGGTCACGGCCGAGTCAGCTCCCGCTCCATCGAGAACGACATGGGCAGCCACGCGGCCCGCCAGAAGGGACTCGTTGTAAAAGTGGCGAATTCCCCGCAGATCACCTTCGCCCTCTTCGCCCACATTTGCGATCACGACGAGGGGAACGGGCAATTCAACTTGAGCGTTGATGAGCGCATGGACAAGTGCCAGCATGCCGGCCACCCCTGCAGCATTATCGGATGCGCCTGGCGCTTCGAGGCGGAGGCATCCGTCTGCTTCGCTCACTCTGGGGTTGAGTGGCGTTTCGGACGGAAAGACCGTGTCAAGGTGCGCCGAAAGCACGACTACCGGGCCGCTGCTCTCCGCGGGCAGATGCGTTGCCGCAATAATACCGATCACATTGCCGGCGGTGTCGGTGTTGACTTCGGCTAGGCCCAATTTGACGAAACATTCGGAAATCCAAGCGGCCCGTGCCTTTTCGCCAAAGGGCGGAGCCGGAATCGCAACAAGCTCCGCCTGCCAATCCATGATGGTGCGCGGATTGTTGTGCATCCATGCAAAGGCGGCATGAACTTGGCGTCGCGCAGCGAGCGTCGTTACCCTTGAGAACGCCGTGCTGCGAGAAAAAAGAACCATACGGATGGTCTCAGGGTATCAGGGGCGGAGATTCTTAGCTTATAGGTAAAATTTGCGCCGGGCTCGAATCTCAGTGTGGATGAGTTTCTTCGTATTCGACCGAATGCAGAAAGAGACCGCGCGCAGGCGCAGTGGGTCCGGCAGCGGAACGCGAACGGGCCGCGAAGATACCCGGAATAGCTTCAGCTTTGACATGTCCGCGACCAACATCGAGCATCGTTCCGACAAGATTGCGCACCATGTGATGGAGAAATCCATTGCCGCGAACTCGATAGATGAGGAGATCGGTGTCTTCCGTCTCCTTTTTTGTCCAGGTCGAGGAGAAAATCGTGCGGATGGTTGAAGGCTGTTCCTCGACATTTGTGGATTGTGCGTCAGTGGCTTTCTCGTTTCGCGTTGTCGAATCGGGATCGGTGGCGGCAAAGCTCAGGAAATCGTGCTCGCCCAAGAAATGCTGCGCAGCCGATTCAAGCTTGTCGAGATCCAAAGGCCAAGGGAACGCGTCCACGTACCGAGCAAGCAACGGCGAGCAAACAGCGTCGCATCCCGACTTCGCAAGCCAAACGCGATACTCGTATGTTTTCGCTACTGCGGAGTGTCGAGCGTGAAATGTACTCGGTGCCGTCGATGCGTTCAGAATGCGGATCGAATCAGGCAATGTGCGGTTCAAAGCTCGTTGCAGATTCTCGACGGGAATCGGTGCGCGTAAGGCAAAGCTTGCCACCTGGCCCAAAGCGTGCACGCCGGCATCGGTTCGTCCCGAACCCTGGGGCAAGGGAATCTCGCCCGTGACGCGGCCTAACGCCTGCTGGAGCTCGCCCTGAATTGTGCGTTCGCCGGGCTGCACTTGCCATCCACGAAAGTCTGTCCCGTCATAGGCCAGAGTCAGCTTCCACGTATGCAGATCGGCGGCAAGTGAACTGGATTCGGGCATGGGTATCTAGCTGAATAACAGGGTAATTGACCAGAATGGCGAAGGAAGTTAAGACCACTACTGCGATATACTCAGCATCACGAATAATTTCCATTTGGAACGTATTGAACATTCAGGATCCGGACAAGGGAACGAATCGCCGACCGCGCGCGTATTCCCTGAAAGTGAGCCTGTTCGACAGAAGCAGCAGGCAAATTGCGGCCGGAATCCTCACATAGTGCGTCCGGAGAGGTTCTCCGGGCGTCTTGAAGAATGGCACCCCACATGCCCCATCGACTCGTGGAGAGGAATCATGCATTCGTTCGATTTTCGTGTGTTTGAACAGCAGGATGTGGACGTGCGGCAAAGAAGAAAGAAATCGGGAAGTCCGCTCCGTGCCATTGCGGCCGCGGCGCTAATGTTGGCCACAGGCGTGCCCTCCGGGTATGCGCAAGAGACGCCCACAACGACAACCAACAAAGCTGCTTCGGCGTTGCCATCGGCTCCGGTTCCGACACCGACCGAGCCTTTGTCAATGCGTCAATCGGCGCGCGATTTTTCCAAGCCCGCTGGTCATCTGCTGGGCGACCCGATCAACATGTATCGCCCCACAGCCGTTGCCAAGGCCGACTTCAATAATTCGGTTCGACTGCAGGAATTGTTCAAGGACGGAAAGATTTACCTGAGCCTTTCGGATGCGATTGCTCTTGCGCTCGAGAACAACTACGACATCGCAATCAACCGTTACTACCTCGACATTGCCGACACCGACTTGCTGCGAGCCAAGTCCGGCGCTGAATTGCGCGGCGTGAGCGCCACGGTGCTGCAGAATACGTTGGGCGGCACCTCGCAAACGCTCAGCCAAAGCGGCGCTCCTGGAACGGTGAGTGGGGCAGCCACCGGAAGCGCGGGAATCGTCGTTTCCACCGACGGTGCAGGGCCGACGCCGGAGAATCGCGACCCCGTGGTGGGCGGTACGGTTCAGTTTGAACGTTCCGAGTCGCCACAAACGAGCATATTCTCTCCACGTGCTTTCACGAATACAGACGAATACAACTTCACGTATAACCAAGGATTCGTCACCGGCACCGCGCTGCAAGTGGGTTGGAACAATAGCCGCGTTACCACGAATAGTTTTTTCAGTTACTACAGCCCTCAGCTCGAATCGAGTTTCAGAGCCACTGTGACGCAACACCTTCTGCAAGGGGCGGGCATCTGGGTGAACAAACGCTTCATCTATGAGGCGATTCTCGACCGACGCATCACCGACTCCACCTTCCGTCAGCAGATTCTTTCCACGGTAAACCAGGTGGAGAACATCTACTGGGTTGTTGTCAGCGCGTATGAAGACGTGCAGGCGAAGGAGCGGGCGCTCGAGCAGAGCACAAAGCTTGACAGCGATACGCGGAAGCAACTCGAGATTGGCACCATGGCGCCGCTCGATGTGGTCAATGCCGATTCGACCGTGGCCACGGACAAGCAGGCGCTGATCAGTTCGCAGAGTAATTTGAATTATCAGCAGCTCACCCTCAAGCAGGCAATTGCACGTAACCTGAACGATCCGGCTTTTGTGAATGCTCCGATTATTCCTACCGATCGCGTGAACCTCGACCCGCTGCCTGAAGAGAAGCAAACCCCAGAGGAGCTGGTACAGGAGGCGTTCACGAATCGGCCTGAATTGGAGCAGGCCGTGCTTTCGATCAAGAAAGATGAGATCACGTTGCGGGGCGCTCGCAACGCCTTGCTGCCGACTTTCGATGCGTACGGCTTTTATGGCGCCAGTGCCGCTGGCGGTACACAAAGTCCGAGTTGCCTTAACATTTTCGCGACACCCCCGGCTGCATGCGCGCCCGATACCGTTCCAACGATCGGCGAGGGTGCTGTGCTGAACGGTCTGGTGAATAGCACGTCGCCCGACAAGGGTATTGGCTTCACTCTGAACATTCCGCTTCGCAACCGTGCAGTGCAGGCTGATCAGGCCCGCTCGCTGATTGAATACCGCCAGGCTGAAATGCACCTGGAGCAGCTTTACACGCAGATCCACATGCAGGTTGTGGCGCAGATCTATGCGCTTGCCAACGATCGCGCTCAAGTGCAGGCTTCGATCGCGGCAGAGGACTACGCGCGGCAAAGCCTGGATGCAGAGCAGAAGAAATTGCGTCTCGGCGCTTCGATCACTGCCAACGTGCTTCTGCAACAGCGCAATCTTGCCGTCGCGGAAAACGCCCGAATCACAGCGAATCTCACCTACGCCAAGGATCGTGCGTTCCTGTACCAGGTGTTGGCATCGACACTGCAGCATTATGGCATCAACATGAACGACGCCGTTACCGGAAAAGTGGGAACCGCGCCCCTGGTTCCAGGCCTTCAGCCAGCTTCGAATACGACGGTTGCCCCAACGACGCCTCCGTCGAGCAACTAAGTCGACGGGGCATTTCGTTGTGTGCGTGGAACGGCCCGACTCCTCTCAGAGCCGGGCCGTTTTTCTGTGGGGCGCGAAGCATTGAGGATAATCGGCGCGAATCGAACGATACAGGGCTCTATCGGTCGGCGACGCGGTCAAGCAAGTCGAAGAACTCGGGGAAGCTGATGGCTGCGGATTCTGCGCCCTGGATCAGTGTCTCTCCTTCTGCGCGAAGAGCCGCAACGCTGAAGGCCATGGCGATGCGGTGGTCGCCGCCCGAGTCAATTGCCGCACCATGCAGACTCTGGCCGCCAGGCACGTCGAGGCCGTCCTCGAACTCCGCAACTTCGGCCCCCATGGCGCGCAGGTTTTGTGCCACGAGCGCGATGCGATCCGATTCCTTCACGCGCAGTTCTTTCGCCCCGCGGATGCGAATTCCACCCGATGTGTAAGGCGCAATCGCGGCGAGCACCGGCAGTTCATCAATGAGCTGCGCGGACAGGGAACCGCTGACTTCAGTCGATCGCAATCCCTCGGTTGGAGAGGTGATCTGCACCGTGCCGACCAACTCGGCATGTTTCTCCTCGATATCAAGCACCGCGATATGGGCGCCGAGAATGGTGAGAACATCAAGCAGGGCAGCGCGCGTCGGATTTAGTCCGAGTCCGTCGAGCACCAGCGAGGAACCAGGAAAAATTGCTGCGGCACATAAGAAGAACGCAGCCGACGACAGATCGCCGGGAACTGTGGCCTCGATGGCGTGCAGCGTCTGAAGCCCAGTAATAGAGACCGAATCGACGCTGCGTATAACTTCCGCTCCAAACGCGCGCAAGGCCAGTTCACTGTGATCGCGGGTGCGAACCGATTCGCGTACAACCGTGGTGCCTGCGGTTTGCAAACCAGCGAGCAGGACGCACGTTTTGACTTGGGCGCTTGGAACGGGCGTGCTGTAGTCAATGGCTCTCAGACGTGAGCCTTCAATCTCGATCGGCGCGTGGCCCTCAGTCAGCTTCAGTCGCGCCCCCATGGCTTCGAGGGGTTTGCGAATACGTTCCATAGGCCGCCGCGAAAGAGAGGCGTCGCCTGTCAAAGTAAATCTGCCCAACTGCGGTGCAAGCAGGCCGGAGATCATCCGCATCGTCGAGCCGGAATTGC
>PLKY01000388.1:11264-16813 GCA_003140785.1 Acidobacteriaceae bacterium
GCGTTCTTGCGTGGCGGTGTGCAAAGGCGCTCCGAAATAGATTTCCCTTTCAGTCTATCGGAAGAGCGGAGAACGCCATACTTATCGGGTCTTGAGCACAATGATGGTCTCATCATCGAAACGGTCTTTCCCGTCCTGGAAGCGCGTTACGTCGCCCATGATTGCATCGGCAATCTGGCCCGCTGAATGATCGGGGTTCGTGCAAAGGATTTTCGACAATCGCTCCGAACCGTACATTTCGTTTTGCGCGTTCTCGGCATCGAGTATTCCGTCGGAAACGAAAACGANNCCGGGCTGAGTCACGACGCTGATCTCGTCATAGGTCACATCGGGAAACATGCCGAGCGGAAAACCCTCAGCCTTGATGGTGAGCGATTGGCCCTCTCTGCAAAAGATGGGCTGAACGGCGCCGGAGTTCGCAACCTGCAAGGTTCGGCTCTTATCGTTCCAGAGTGCGAAGAGCATGGTGACATACTGCGACTCGAGCTTGCGCTCTTGCAGTGCATCGTTGAGCACGCATAGCATCGCAGCAGGTTTTGGCCGCTGAATTGCCGCGGATCGCATAATGCCGCTCACCAATGCGGCAAACAGTGCCGCGGGCGCGGCCTTTCCGCTCACGTCCCCGAGCACAATGGCTGTCTCGCCTGGCTCGTACTCGNNAGCCACCGATGGTGCGCGCGGGCAGAAATCGTACGGCCAAATCCGCATGGGCCTGCTCGGGAGGGGAAGTTGGGAGCAGCCGCAGTTGTACTTCGCGCGCCATCGCGATGTCGCGTTCCAGTTGCCTCTCCTGGCGGCTCACGGCCTGGTAGAGCCGCGCATTCTCTATGGCAATCGCAACCTGCGCTGCCATGGTTGTTAATGCGCGCTCGTGGTCTTCATTGAAAAAACCGGGCCGCGTATGTTCGAGATCAAGCACGCCGATGATGTGCCCCTTGTGAAAGAGCGGCACAATTAGCTCCGAGCGCGTTTCGGCATTCATGGGCAAATAGCGCTGGTCCTTGCGTACATCCGGCACGTTGATCGGTCGCCATTCTCGCACCGCGGCGCCGACCAGTCCGCTGGTGATCGGAATGCGGCGCAAGGGCGCGTGCGCATAGCCGAAGCGCCAGGCATAGCGCGTAATCAGCGTCTCTCCCGTGTCGTCGAGCAGCATAATGCTGAACATCTGATAGTCGATGAGCCGGCGCAAAAGCTGGCCGATGCGCGCCAGCAGCGGGTCGAGTTCGAGAATTGATGTGAGTTCGGTCGAGATTTCATTCAACACGGTCAGCGTCTGCGCCTGCCGCGATACGCGCGCATACAGACGGGCGTTTTCGATGGCCTGCGCGATGCGCGACGCGGTCAGAGTGAGCAGATGCATGTGCTCGGGCCGGAAGTAGCCCGTTTGTTCGCTTTCCAAATCCATCACGCCGATCAGCCTGTTCTTTGCGATCAACGGCACGGCGAGTTCCGAGCGCACTGCGGGATTGGCGGGAACGTAGTTTTCATCGGTCGTCACGTCATTGAGCAAAATGGCCTGACGTGTCAGAGCGACTTGTCCAACGACTCCTTTACCAATCTGAAAGCGCATCCGTTCGATTTCCGGACTGTGTCCAATCTGAAAGCGCATCCGCAACTCGTGGGTGCGGTCATTTAGAAGCAGTATCGCGAAAATCCGATAGTGAATGATGGACTGCACCAACTCGGAAGTGCGGCGAAGCAGAGTTTGCAGATCCAGTGTGGTGTTGAGCGCATCTGCCAACTGCACTAGGTACGTGAGGTCAGCCGGCTCCACGCGCACATTGACCGGATCGAGATGTGCATGCGGATTCTCGGCATCGACGGGACGATAGTCGCCTTCGTACTCTGGCTCTTCACGCGGAGTTGTCGGTCTGGCTGGCATGAACGTAGAAGGGAATGATAACGCAGGGAGGAAGAAGAACAGGGGTCAGGGAACAGGGATCAGAATTCTGTGCCGCTATCACCTTTCGAGGGATCTTTGGGCCTGAATGTTCCAATCTGCGCGGCAACCAGTCGATCATCGCCCATCGTTAATCGGCGCGGATCGCAGAGATGCATCACGTTGATCCCTGTTCCCTGTTCCCTGTTCCCTGATCCCTGTTCCCTGCCTCTACTCCGCTCCCATCTCGCGAACGATGGCAACCGAGGACGATGCGCCGATGCGATTCGCGCCAGCCTCGAGCATAGTGCGCACATCCGCAAGCTTGCGGATGCCGCCAGAGGCCTTTACTCCGCAGCGTCCGCCCGCCACACCGCGAAGCAGGGCCACGTCAGCGGCTGTCGCGCCGCCGGCAGCGAAACCAGTGGAGGTTTTGAGGAAATCCGTTCCTCCCTGAATGGCAAGTTCGGCCCCGCGAAGCTTCTCCTCGACGGTCAATAGCGCCGTCTCGAGAATCACCTTCAACAGCGCGCCGTGGTGGTGAGCCACTGTGGCGGCAGCGTGCACAGCGTGCTGGACGGCGTGGTGGTTGCCGCTCTTCAGTTGTCCGATCGGAATAACCATGTCTAGCTCGCGTGCGCCCATCCGGGCCAGCGCGGCGGCCTCCTGCCGCAGCGTGGAAACGAGCGAAGCGCCGAGTGGAAAGCCGATGACGACTCCCACGGGAATCCCGGTACCCGAGAGCATGGCGACTGCAGTGGATGCCCAGATCGGATTCACCATGGCACAGGCGAAGCGGTAGCGGACTACCTCATCGCAGACACCTTCCACCTGTTCGCGGGTCGCATCCGATTTCAAAAGAGTGTGGTCGATGACCGCCGCCACCGTCTGCCAGTTCGTCATTGCATGTCGCGCAAATCCGGCTGCATCAAAGCTTCCGTTGTCGAATTCCAGATCAGCCTCGCTGATCGGCATAATGACAGAGGTGGTGCTCTTTCCCATGGGACTGGCTCCTTTCTCAGCTCGCTAGAAAGTCTCCGGGACATGAGTATAGTTCCTGCCGGACAGCAGGCCAAGTAACAGGATTACCGGTTACCGTGGCGGATTTCCTCTGGCCCGGTTGGGTGATTTACTCGATGTCCATTCGCTTGATAAGTCCGTCGGCGAAGCGATACGCATGATGAACGGTTTTGTCGAGAAGGACATTGCCTTTAAGATCGCGGACCACCTGGTGCACTTCGACGATCAGCCGGCCCTTTTCATCCGGTTCGATGTTTATCGGATCGACGTGTGGATCGATAATGGCCCACTGCCGGGTCCAGTAATCGCGGACACCGTCACGTCCATGGACGTGGCCACCTTCCATTCCGTTCGCCCAATCCACTTCCGGATGCAGGCGTGCCAGAACACCTTCAAGATTCCGAGCATTGAAATCCCGATAAGCGGCTGTGAGCAATTCTCTTTCGTCGGTCAGATCTGCAGTGTCAGTCATTCTGCCTCGCAGCCCGAAGGCTATTCCGGGTGGCTCGGGGACATAAGGCAAATGTCCGGAAGGTTGCGGTAACGCTCCGCATAATCCATCCCATAACCGATCACAAACAGGTTGGGGATTGAGAATCCAACGTAGTCCGCGTCGATCCGCTCGATTCTGCGGGACGGTTTGTCGAGCAGAGTCGCGATGCGCAGTGTTTTGGGGTGATGCTGAAGGAGAATCTTGCGCAAATAAGCGAGCGTGAGGCCAGTGTCGAGAATGTCTTCGACCAGCAAGACGTTTTTCCCTTCGATCGGCTCATCCAGATCCTTGATCAGCTTCACTGCCCCGGAAGTACGTTGCCCTTTGCCGTAACTCGAAACGGCGACAAAATCAAAAGTAGTGTCGACTTGGACGGCGCGAGCCAGGTCCGACAGAAAAATAGCTGCGCCCTTTAGCACTCCAACCATCACCGCCTTTTCCCCGTTCAGATCGCGCGTGATCTGGGCACCCATTTCGGCCACCCGCTCGGCTATCTGTTGATGCGTGTAGAGGATTTCCAGTCCCTGGTATGTGATAGTCGCCATACGGGTAGTATCTCCCGAATCCACAGTTTACGGGCGCGTGACCCTGTGAAAATATCGCTCGGCGCGCATCGAGTCGAATGACTCCGGCTGGCGTCTATACTCAGAAGAGATGATTCCGTACCTGCATTTCTGGAGCTTCAACGTTCCAACATTCGGGCTGATGCTGTGGCTGGCCGCCGTGACAGGAGCATGGGTGATGCACGCCTCCTTTCGGCGTGCTGGCATCGACGCAGACGCTGTCGGCATTGTGGCTGTCGCCGTGGTCGCCGGCATCGTAGGCGCCAAGGTGTGGCATGTCCTGGACACTCCTGAGGAGTTTCGCGAGATAGGCTGGCGGGTCTTGTGGGATCAGGCAGGCTTTGCCTGGTTTGGCGGGCTCATCTTTGGAATTGCCGCGCTGGTGATTCAGGGTTGGCGCGCTCGGATTGGTGCCTTGCGTACGCTCGATCTTGCTTCCCCGTCGGCCGCCATTGGCTACGGAATCGGACGCATTGGGTGTTTTCTCTCCGGGGACGGATGTTACGGGATTCCCACAAATCTTCCCTGGGGCATGAGCTTTCCGAATGGTCTTGAGCCGACGATGGTCCGCGTACATCCAACGCCACTTTATGAACTTTCGGCCGGCTTGCTGATCGGCTTGTGGCTCTGGGTTCGGGGTCGAAATCCACGGCCAACCGGGTGGATTCTCGGAGAATACCTTGTTCTTACGGGAACAGCTCGATTTCTGGTTGAATTTATACGCCGCAACCCTAAGGTGTGGCTAGGTCTATCGAATGCCCAATTGGCCAGCTCGGGGTCGGTCATCTTGGGATTTGCCCTTATTTTATGGGCAGCCACGCGAAGAGTCCCAGATCCCGAACAAGCGACACGCCAGGTCGAGAAAATTGCATAGACAGCGAGATTTATTGATCGGAATAGAAGAGGTTTTAGTCTTCGGCGCGTGATGGCTCACTAACCAAATCTTCGAATTTCGCGGCTGGAATCCTAGACTGCACTGTCCCATAAGCTGTATAGAGCTTTGAACCTGTCCGGTTCCGTTTATCTTGTTTCATCTGGCGCCAGCATTTCCAAACGCGCTCGCCATCTGAGCCTTCCATAGGCAGGATGTTGAAGAACGAAAAGCAGAGATTCGCGAGACCAAACTTATGAGATAGGGGCCAGAAAGCAAGCAAAGCCAGGTTGGTCAACGGTCCCGCGAGCGAAACGATCAGGTTTTTTGCTGGCGGGCCGGCTTCTCGCACGGTATAGAGGCCCTTCCATTTCAAGCCGACTGTCTTGATTTTGATACCCATCAGCGGGGCTGTCACCAGGTGACCCACCTCGTGAAATGCCATGGCGATTACGCCAAGAAACAAGCCTTGGAAAAAAGGGAAGAGCCACGTGAAGACGTGCATTAAACCTCCCGTTCTATTTCTTAGATGCACACTCTACTCTCTTCGGCGGTGATGAATGGAACTCGAAAGGACATGCAACCACTGTAACTTGGGGGTGGTTACCATACTGGGAATTACGGTTTCAATGTGGGTTTGGTTCCCGCCGACGGTTCTGCCCGTTACCCAGCAAGCGAATAGAGCCTCTCGGCTCTAATTGCCCTCTGTGCCAAGATGAG